>NZ_JCACIN010000095.1:0-21497 GCF_059504425.1 Drouetiella sp. | reverse complement strand
CGAGGACATCAAACCATCCTCGCTGGGCTTGCGATCGCCCCATTGCTATGGTCATAAATCTAATCTCCAAAAAGATATAAAGGCGTTGGCAGAACTTACTTGCCACTCCGTGGGATTGAAAAATCTGCCTCTCAAGTTGAGCAGAAGTACAAAACGCCACGGAGTGTGAGACAAGTTTACGATTCTTTACTTATTGCTCATTATACCGATATCTTTCGGAGTTTTTCAGCCCAGTGAATCTAAAATTGTTTAGCTTTGCTTAAATTTTTTGCGGGCTTATCGGCGCTAGTGACAGACATGGTGACAGATGCGATGACCTGAAAGACAGGAGATTAAGGACGATCGCCCTTAATCTCCTACCAATTTGAGAGACTGCCTGCCCATTTGAGATACTGAAGAGAGACAATAGACAAGTCATGCCCTGCTAACGCGAAACTCCATGTTCATTATTGACGTAACCCTGAAAAATACTCCCGTGACGCTCTCGGTGCAGCGCAAATCAGATGAAGATGCCAAAGCCCTTTATCAACAAGTTCTAGAGGCTATGCGTTCAGGTCATCCAGCCACCTTAGAACTCACCTGTGAACAGCAGACGGGTAAAATCGTCGCAATCTTAGTCAACGAGATTTCAGCCGTACAGGTATCTGAAAAATCTGGTGCTGGATCTGCCTCTGGAAGACCGCCTGGATTTTTCTCGCTCACGGCTCCAGCAGAGTAAAAGAACTTTGGCAGGGAGAGGCTTTTGGAAAGCGTGCGCTTTCCAAAAGCCTCTCTTATTTTGGACTCAGTTTGATATTAGGCGTCAGTTTATAAAAACCCTGTGTGATGGAAAAGTCTGCGATCGCCGTCCGCGAGCTATGCTTCAACTGGTCTGAAGAGGCTCCCGTTTTGAAGTCTTGCTCATTGGAAGTACCCAAGGGTGAATTTTGGATGCTGCTGGGAACGAACGGCAGCGGCAAATCCACTTTGCTCCGTCTTTTGATTGGGCTGCTTCAGGCTCAGTCGGGTGAAGTAGAGGTGCGATCGCCTGTAGGGTTCGTCTTCCAGAATCCCGATCATCAGCTGGTTATGCCCACGGTCGGAGCCGATGTCGCCTTTGGGCTAGTTGAGGAAAAGCTTTCTTTTGCAGAAATTCACCAGCGAGTGGAAGAGGCTCTGACCGCCGTAAGTCTACAAAACCTACAGCGTCGCCCTATCTATGCTTTGAGTGGGGGGCAGAAACAGCGGATTGCCATTGCTGGGGCGATCGCACGTCACTGTGAGGTGCTGCTGCTAGATGAGCCTACTGCTCTATTAGATTCTGAGAGCCAGCTCGCCTTGGTTGCCCAGGTGCAGCAGCTTGTGAAGAATCGAGGCATGACGGCGCTGTGGGTGACGCATCGCCTTGATGAATTAGACTACTGCGATGGCGCTTTTCTGTTAGAGCAAGGTCGGGTGATTGACCAGGGCGATCCGGTCAGGCTCAAGCAGCGTTTGATAGAAAGTTTTGATGCTGCTTCGGATCGGCAATAAGCTATCTCTAGCTAAATAAGTGGGATAGTTTGAGATTGCTTATAGACAGAACTTAATAAAGACAGTCATTATAGAGGGATGGACAACGAGACATAAACATCCTAAGCATTTTGAGCCATGCCATCCTCCGCCTCTAAAGCAATTCTTCTAGTTGATGGCTACAACATTATTGGAGCTTGGCACAGCTTACAACAGGTTCGAGACGAACATGGGTTAGAAGAAGCCAGACGAGAGTTGGTGAATGCCTTGGCAGGGTACAGCGCTTACCAAAACTTTGATACTCAGGTTGTATTTGATGCACAGTATCAAGACACTCCAGGCAGTCGAGAGTTTTTAGGCAACATCTGTATTTGCTACACAGACCATAGGCAGACCGCAGATACTTATATTGAAAAAACCTGTGCCCTGTTTCGCAGAGACATTCGCAAGTTCGACCATCGTCTGATTGTGGCAACCTCCGATCGCGCTCAACAGCTTACAGTGGTTGGCTATGGCGCAGAGTGGATGTCTGCTGAGCAGTTGCGCTCTGATGTAGAGAACGCCAATTTGCGCGTGCGTCGAAAGCAGCAGATGCTTCAAAAAGGACGATCGCCCAATCGGTTTCTCTCTAATGCTATTGATCCCGTTGCGCGTCAGCGTTTAGCTGAACTGCGCTTGGGGAAAAGCCTGGAGGAGTGATCTGCGCTTCAGTATCTTCAGAAAGACTTGCCAAAGTGTCTCAATCCTCGCTATCATGAGACTCGCAATCCTCAGTAGCTCAGTGGTAGAGCGATCGACTGTTAATCGATTGGTCGCTGGTTCGAATCCAGCCTGGGGAGTTTTAAGGCGCTAGGTTGTAGAAGGTCAAAAGTTGTCACGATGACTCGCTACTCAGAGCCGCCTGTAGAAAGTTTGAATACTGGTAAAGGTGCTGTGGTAGGTCAGAATTGGCGATCGCTCTGGTCGCTCGATCCTAAAATTACGTTCCTAAACCACGGATCTTTTGGTGCTTGTCCCCTAGCTGTATTAGAACGGCAGTGGGTTTTGCGATCGCAGATGGAGCAAGAGCCAGTCAGATTTTTTGCGCTGGAGCTAGAGCCACTGTTGGACGCAGCTAGGCAAGATCTGGCGACGTTTCTAAAAGCCGATGCTGCCGATCTAGCTTTTGTTCCCAACGCGACTACTGGCGTGAATACGGTTTTGCGATCGCTCTGTATTTCTAATCCCGATCGCGCATCGCTTCAGCCTGGAGATGAGCTACTAACCACCAATCACGAATACAACGCCTGCCGAAATGCTCTTGATTTTACAGCCCAAATAACTGGGGCAAAAGTTGTGGTGGCCGAGGTGCCTTTTCCGATCGAGGCTCCAGATGAGGCGATTGCTGTCGTTCTTAATCAGGTTTCGCCTCGGACGCGGCTGGTGTTACTTGACCATGTGACAAGCCAAACAGGGCTGATTTTTCCTTTACAGTCTTTAATCCGCCAGCTGACAGATAGGGGGATTGAGGTTTTGGTAGATGGTGCCCATGCGCCTGGAATGATTGATTTAAATCTAAAGGCTCTAGGAGCAACGTATTACACAGGCAACTGTCACAAATGGCTCTGTGCGCCCAAGGGAGCTGCTTTTCTGTACGTTCAAGCCGATCGCCACAGCCACCTGCGCCCGCTTACCATTAGCCATGGGGCAAACTCACCCCGGATCGATCGCTCTCGTTTTCGGCTAGAGTTCGACTGGACGGGCACCGCTGACCCTACGCCCTACCTTTGTATTCCTGATGCCATCCAATTTATGGGTTCTTTGTTGCCTGGAGGATGGGATGCGCTGAGGCAGTACAACCGGGCTACAGTTCTGACGGCAAGAGCCGGACTGTGTAAAGCTTTAGATGTTGCACCACCTTGTCCAGACTCGATGATTGGCTCTATGGCGGTAGTCCCTCTGCCCGACGGCTCTGCCGAACATTTACAAGCTTCGCTGTTCCAACGGCACTTGGAAGTTCCAATTATTCCATGGCAGGGTTCAGTGAATCGGTTAATTCGTGTTTCTGCTCAAATTTACAACACGCCAGCAGATTATGATGTTTTGACCGAGGCTGTACTGTTGCTGATCAAAGAAGAGAAGGGTATTTAAGGGCATGGATGGGGTTGTTGCGCTGCTGGATCATCAACACTGTAAAGCGATCGACTGCTTGAGAGATGAATTCAGAAAGTTGGATATTTCCATTGCTACCTGTCCTCACCTTTCTTTTCAGGTTGCCGAAAAGTATGATGTGTCGGCTTTGCGGCTGATTATGAGTCAACTCAGCCGAGATTGCCCTCCATTGCAAGTTTTAACTTCAGGACTAGGATTTTTCACTGGAGATCAGCCGATTTTACATATTCCAGTTGTGCGGAACCGTACCCTAGCAGATTTTCACCAGCGGATCTGGGAAGCTGTAGCCCCTGTGAGTTCAGAAATCTCGCATCATTATCACCCCGATACCTGGATACCGCACATCACGCTAGTCTATGGCTTGGCAGCGCCACAGCTCTCTGAATTAGTCGGTTGCCTGAGCGATCGCTGCTTCAATTGGACTATCAAGCTCGACAATCTTTCGTTGCTCTGTGATGGAGGCATAGAGCGGTGGCAGTTAGGCTACGGGGAGAAAGCATGAAAAGCCCATATGCCTTTGACCTGTATACTTCTAACCTATGTCTCCTTAAACAGTGTGCCCTTAAACAGTGTGCTCTCAAACAGTGTGCTCTCAAACAGTGCAGACCCTCTGAGATGGGAGGCGAAACAGCATGAAAGCATCTCGAAGTCGTCAGTTTCATCTGCTGCTGCTGTCGCTTTGGACGGCGATCGGTTTGGGGCTGCGGTTCGTCAATCTCACAACTAAGCCCCTCTGGACAGACGAGTTTTCTACGATCGTCTTCAGCCTGGGCAATAGTTTCCTGACGGTTCCTTCAGATCAGATTCTGACCGCGATGCAGCTGCTAGAGCCACTACGACCCTTACAGAATGACATTGGCTCTGTTTTCACCAATCTGTTTACCGAGAGTAACCATCCGCCGCTCTATTTTGTATTGGCGCATTTTTGGCTGAAATTGTTTCCGGCAACTGCCGAAGGGCTTGTTTCACCAGAGGCGGCTCGCTCGCTTCCGGCCTTACTAGGCGCTTTGTCTATTCCTGCGGCCTATGTTCTGAGCCGATTTGCCTTTCGATCGCCCTTGGTGGGGCAGGTTGCCGCTCTGCTCACCGCAGTTTCTCCCTTTGGCATCTATCTGGCTCAAGAAGCCCGACACTATACGCTGTCCGTGCTGTGGGTGACGGCTTCTCTTTGTTGCCTTGTGCTAGCAGCTCAAGCCATTCGCGATCGCACCCCCCTTTCCTGGAAAGTTTGCGGCATTTGGGTGGTTGCGAACGGATTAGGCATTGCCACTCACTATTTTTTTAGCTTGACTCTGGGAGCCGAGGCGCTGGTGATTTCGGCAATGGGCATGGTGCAAAGCTGGCGAGAGCGGGGCATCTGGCATCCGGCGACCCATTGGCAAAGAATTTGGGCGGTGGTGGCTGGCACGCTCGTCACTGGGTTGGTCTGGCTGCCCATGCTGCAAGAAATTCAAGATAGTGAGCTAACCCGATGGATTCGGCAGGGCGATCGCTCCGGTACGGTCTGGTTAGAGCCATTGGCACAGGCAGCGGCAGGTTGGGTGACGATGCTCTATCTGCTGCCCATTCAGGTCAAATCGCGCCCTGTTGTAATTGCATCCGGGGCTTTACTCATTTTCATGGTGCTATGGACGCTGCCCAAGCTATACCGTGGGCTAAAGGTGCAGAACCTAGAGCGCAATCGACGGCTAGGAGTCTGGAGCCTTTCTAGCTTTGTAGTGGGAGCGATCGCCCTCTTTTTCATCATTACTTATCTCCTGAGCACCAATCTCACGAGCGCTTTTCGCTATAACTTTGTCTATTTTCCGGCGGTCATCGTGTTGGCAGGAGCAGGGCTGGCGAGCAGTTGGGATGTTGCCATTCGCGTGGCGACCGCCCCAGCCGATCAGGTGTCTCCAGTGCTGCTGAGTCTGGCTCGCACTAGCAGCAAAAAGGTTGTGGTTTTAGTGACTCTCTTGAGCTTAGTGGGAGGATTGACGGTTATTTTCAATTCGAGTTACCAAAAAACTCACCTTCCTGACAGAGTAGCCCAAAGCATTCGCGAACGCTCTGAAGGGGCGGCTCTGGTGGCGATCGCTCATCAAACCCACGGACAGACGGGCAGGCTTATGGGCATTGCCTGGGATCTTCAGAATCCCGTTAATTCAACCTTTACAACTGATTTAGTTCAGCCTCAAAAAGAACGTTCTGCTACCCTAGACCCCTACTTTTTGCTAGCTCACCAAACTCAAAATCCGCGATCGGTCGTGACGGCTCTGCGTAAGGCGATCGTTCAGCTTCCTAGTCCTCTAGACGTATGGCTGATCAACTTTCAGGATGTGCCTGAGCAGCCCCTGGATGACGTGTTGAGTCAGCAAAATTGCCGTGCCGAAACCAAGAATTTGTACAGCGATGGCTATCGCTATCGGCTCTATCGCTGCAATCGTCTGGAGACACCGCAACTCAATTCAATTTCAGACCGCTACCCTCAAGAAAAAGGCAGCCGATAGGGCTAAAAATGGTGGTATGCAGGTCATGATTTTTGTGGTGTGGGCAAAGCCTACACCACAAAAATCATAACCGCTTGAGAGCTATCTAAAAAAGTAACGTGTAGCCAGAGGAATTAGCACTTAGGGGGATCATACAGACGATCGCTGCCCCCTTCAGTCGCTATCATCAAGGATGCGTCTATCCTTGGATCTGCCATGAGTCTGTGCATCAATCCTCGCTGTCTTCAGCCCGACCATCCCGGCAATGATGGGAGTCAATTTTGCCAGAGCTGCGGCTCTGATCTGCTGCTGCTAAACCGCTACCGGGTGATGCGGCTACTCAGCGACAAGAGCGGCTTTGGCAGGGTGTTTGAGGCATTCGATCGCACCACGCCCAAAATCCTCAAGGTCTTGAAATCCAACTTCAGCCAAAATGCCAAGGCGGTAGCGCTGTTTCAGCAGGAGGCTATGGTGCTCAGCCAGTTGCCCCATCCCGGTATCCCAGCGATCGAACCCCAGAGCTATTTTCAGTTCTATCCGCGCAACAGTGCAGAGCCGCTCCACTGCATTGTGATGGAAAAAATTGACGGGCCCAACCTACGTGAGTGGATGCGGCAGCAGGGCGATAATCCTATCAGCGAAAAGCAAGCATTTAACTGGCTAAAGCAGCTCTCTGAAGTTTTGCACCTCGTGCATCAAAAAAACTATTTTCACCGCGACATTAAGCCTGAAAACATTATGCTGCGATCGAATGGACAGCTTGTGTTGGTGGATTTTGGAGCAGCGCGAGAAATGACTTACACCTATCTGGCGCAGTTGGGTAAATCGGGAGAAATTACGCGCATCAGCTCTGCTGGCTACACCCCGCCTGAGCAGGAGAAAGGACAAGCCGTGCCGCAGTCTGATTTTTATGCCCTCGGCTGCACCTTCATCTATCTCCTCACAGGCAAATCGCCTACCGACAGCAGAATCTATGACTCTCTCAGCAATGAGTTTCACTGGCGACCCTATGCGCCGCAGGTGTCGTCGCCCCTTGCGAGCTATATCGACAAACTCGTTGCCCCTAGAGCAAGCGATCGCCCTAAGAGCACACAAGAAATGCTGGTCACTTTGCCGCAGTTGGAAGCCGCCTCACAGGTTCCACCGCCCACTCGGATTGGCAGTCAATCCCTGAGTCAGTCCCTGAGTCAAGGGGTTTCTCAGCCTCCACACACGGTCGTGCAGGGCACATCAGGCACCCGTCAAGCGGGTCGAACAGGAGGCGCAGAAGTTAGTCAATCTGAAGTCGGGAAATCTATCCACTCCAGCTCAAAACGCTGGCTATGGGGTGGGGCGATCGCACTGCTGGCGCTGCTGGGCGGCGGCTATGCTTGGCAAAACTACTACAATCCCTCTGTTCAAACCATTAAGCAGCTTGCGCCTCTCCGGACTTTGCAAGGACATACGAGCTTTGTCAATGCGCTGGCGATCTCTCCCGACGGCAAAATTCTGGTGAGCGGTAGCGCTGATCAAACCATCAAAGTTTGGGATTGGGCAACAGGAACCGAACTGCGGACATTGGCAGGACATACAAGCTTTGTGAATGCATTGGCGATCGCTCGTGACGGCAAAACTCTAGTGAGTGGCAGTGCCGACCAGACCATTAAAATCTGGGACTTAACGACCGGAAAAGAACTTCGCACCCTCGCCGGACACGCAGGCTTTGTCAACGCACTGAATATTAGTCACGATGGGCGTATCTTGGTCAGCGGCAGTGCCGACCAAACCATCAAAGTTTGGGACTTGCCTACCGGAAAAGAACTCCGCACCCTTGCTGGGCATACAGGTTTTATTAACTCACTAAACATAAGTGCGGATGGGTATACGCTGGTCAGCGGTGGCACTGACCAAACTCTTAAAGTTTGGGATTTGACGACCGGAAAAGAGTTGCGCACCCTTGCCGGACACACAGGCTTTATCAATATGGTCGTGATTGCCCCTGACGGACAAACGGCAATCAGCAGCAGCACTGACAAGACGATTAAAATCTGGGATTTGGCAACGGGAGAGCTGGTACGCACCCTCACCGGACATCTTAGCTTCGTCAATCCGCTTGCTCTCAGTGCCGATGGGCAAACCTTAATCAGCGGCAGTTCTGACAAAACCATTAAGGTCTGGAATCCCGGTACGGGAGAGGCCATCTACTCGCTCAACCCCGGCATAGATGTGAAGCATTTTGTCATTAGCCCTGACTGGCAGACGATCGCTAGCGGCAGCGGCGGCAACACCATTAAAGTCTGGCAGCTCCAAAAATAACTGTCTCTTTTGTTGAGCTAATGCTATGCACATTGAGACGATCGTGAAGTGCCAAGAGCGCTCACTTCTTTCAACTCGCCTCAACTAGCTGCCTCCGTTAGCTTGGAGGAAAAGTAACCGTTTTGCCTACCAATCCCAATCGTCATCCCAGGACGTGAGACTCAGCGTAGATTCATCTAGAAGGCGATCGTCCTGATGTTCCGCCATAGTCTGAAACTGCTGATCCCAGCCCTGACGCACCAATGAAACCGGGCGCACCACAAGCTGATTTTCCTGCACCTCTAGCTCCACTTCCCCATCCCAGTGCAATTGCTCCAGCAAAGTTTTGGGAATACGGATGCCCTGAGAATTCCCAATCTTGATCACATGGGTCTTGATGCTAGCAACCATAGCCTTCCCATTTCTGTAATTACAATGTGTCTACATTAGCACATTTATAGCTGTCGCCAGTTTGCTTAGAACCTGTATGGTGGGGCGCGAAGCGCCCCACCATACAGGTTCACATCCTAACCGCCTTGGCGGTTGCTATGGGTTTGGCGGTGTTTGATTTGTTTTTGAGAAGCTCGCTAAAGAAGATGGATTTAACAAGATGTAAGTCTTGGGGTAGGGGGTTAGCATTGCTAACCCCCTACTGGGAACACTTGAAATTAAATAGTTTTAGCGCTCTTCTAGCTCGATTAGATTGATGAAAATTCTAGAGCTAACGCCCCACCGAGTTTTGCTCCGCGATCGCGCCATTTCACTCTGGTTCAGTGCTGTGGGTTTTATCGTCGCTGGGTTAATCATAACTGCGTTGGGTGAACTGACTACGCTAACCTGCCACCGAGGTCTTTCTCCCCAAAGCCAATGTCAGCTCAGCAGATTTGGGATGCTGGGTATTGGCTCTAGCCAGGAGCAGTTAAATACCTTACAGGGAGCTAGCGTCGATAGACATTACAGCCGTAAAGGCAAAGTAACCTATGCCGTTGTGCTTTCGACAGGTCTAGGAAATGTCCAGTTTAGTAGTCACTATGGCGGCGATCGACAGCAAAAAGAGACGATCGCCGCTCAAATCAATGCTTTTGCGAATAATCCCAATCAGCTATCGCTACAAGTTCAGCAAGACGATCGCCCCTGGATGCTGCTATTCGGCGGTCTACCCTTGGTTTTGGGCGTTGTTCTTGGGGTAGCCGTGTGTCGAGTCACCCGTTGCGATTTAGACAAAACAACGGGAAAACTGCGTATTGCCCGATGGGGTATCCGAGGAATACAAGTTAGCGAATATCCGCTGCACCAATTGGTTGCAGCCGACTTGATTACCCGCATCAGAAGATATAAAGGGAAGCTGCACACGACCTATCGCATCAGCTTTCGTCTGATGAATGGGAAGCAAATTCACTTAAACTATTTTTTTGCTGAAGACAAGCAGCGAGCTAAGGTTGCCTCTGCGCTCTCTCAGTTTTTGGCAATTCGCTCACCTACTGGAGCAACAGAGGCGATCGATCCCCCATCTGACCCTCATCTTGATAAGGCAGAAACCCTCTATCGTCTGGGCATGGCGCAATATCGCCAGCACCAGACACAAGAGGCGGGTAGTAACCTGAAACAGGCGAGAGATTTGTTCAGCACACAGCACAATGCCCAGCGAGTGATGGAAATTCAGACTGTATTGTGGCAACTCGGTTTGGAGTAGGGGTACAGGTGATGTTGTACAGGTAATGATCTTTGTGGCGTGGGCAAAGTCAACGCCACAAAAAATCATTACCGCTTGAGGACTACCGGGGTATGAAGTGATTAGTTGATACTTTTGAGTACTCTACTACTCGTGACAAACGAGATCCCCTGATTTCCTACTGTATTGATCATGATTGCCTCAATTACAGGAGCAGAGACTTTTTGTTGTGCAACCCACTCTACGATAAAAGCGGCTCCCGCCCCGCCGCTCACATCATCTTGATTCACTATAAAATCCGTTGAGGATAACGATCCGAGTTCTATAGGCTGTTCTAGATACTTGCGAATTAATTTACCCTGAGTATCGTAATAATTCACCGAAGTTACGATGATTGGATGAGCCAACTCGGTATTGCGAACACTCAGAGTGGCAGTCAAGTCCCAGGTGCGGCTCCGTTCTACCGTATAGATATGGGAGTAGATTGGGACATAAACGGTCTGACCCGCAACTATCTTTACCGTGTTATCAAGGGTGACAACTTTCAGCGGAGCAGCATCAGGCGGTTGTGGCGCTGGCAACGATGTGCAAGCTGCAAGAGACGTAAGCATCATAATTAAATGACCATACAGGTATCGCTTCATGACTTCATCAGAAGATAGGGGCTAGGTAAAGTATCTTGCATGGAGTCTCTATGCCGCTGACCTAATAGTACATCTACCCGGTGGTGATACTCAGGTCATGGTTTTAGCCATGAGGCGCTGGTTTTAGCCATGAGGCGCAAATGTGAGTATGCTGAAAGACGGGAATCGTCAGTATACCGATGCGTTATCTTCAACAAGTTTTTTGTTTCTTGCTGCTGCTAATAGCCTTTCTCACAGGCGCTGCTTCTCCAAGCTGGGCTTTTGTAAGTGGCTCTATTCAGCCCTATATCGATCGCGTAGAAAGCCGCATTAGCGAGTTTACGCTAGACAACGGCATGAAGTTCATTGTCATGGAGCGGCATCAGGCTCCGATCGTCTCCTTCATGACCTATGTGAATATTGGCTCTGCCTACGAGCAGCCTGGAAAAACAGGCGCGGCGCATTTTCTAGAGCATTTGGCTTTCAAAGGCACAACCCGCATCGGCACAAGCAATTACAGCGCTGAGAAACCTTGGCTCGATCGCCTGGATGCTCTGTCTACTCAAATTCAGCCCACTCAAGGTCAGCCCGCGCAAATTCAGTCCACTCAAATTCAGTCCGCTCAAGGTCAGTCACCTTCACAGGCAAGCGCCACCCAACAGCAAGAATTTGAGCAGGCTCAAGCTAAGGCTTCTAGCTACGTTAAGCAAAACGAGTTTGGGCAAATTGTGCAGCAGGCGGGTGGCGTGGGGCTAAATGCTACTACGTCAGCCGATGCGACTCGTTATTTTTATAGTTTTCCGGCAAACAAACTAGAGCTTTGGATGTCTTTGGAATCTGAGCGATTTCTAGAACCCGTCTTCCGGGAGTTTTATGAAGAGAAAAACGTGATTCTGGAAGAGCGGCGGATGCGAACAGACAATTCGCCGATCGGTAAAATGGTGGAGAAATTTTTGGAGGTGGCGCTACCCGGTAATCCTTACGGTCGTCCGGTGATTGGCTCTGAGGCTGATATTCGGGGTCTGACCCGCCAGGATATTCAGGAGTTCTACGACGCTCACTACATACCTAGCCAAATTGTCATGGCGATCGTTGGAGACGTGAATCCTGTCGAAGTTGAGTCTATGGCGCGATCGTACTTTGGCAGATTTACTGCGCGATCGCCCGTTGCCGACATTCAGGCTACGGCTTCAACACAAACTGCACCGCAAGAAATTACGCTAAAGCTGCCTACTGAGCCTTGGTATCTGGAGGGCTATCAGCGTCCAGCCCTTACCCATCCTGATCACGCGGTATATGAGATGATTGGCGGCTTGCTCTCAGGAGGGCGGACTTCGCGGCTCTATCAGGGTTTGGTAGAAAAAGAGTTGGCTCTGAACGTGGAAGCTGCGGATGGTTTTCCGGGCGATCGCTATCCTAACCTGATGCTCCTCTATGCTTTGACTGCGCCAGGACACAGCGTTGAAGAGGTGGCTGCCGCTCTAGAGGCAGAAATTACTCGCCTGAAGACTGAACCTGTGACAGTGGAAGAACTCGATCGCCTCAAAACTCAGTCTCGATCGGGGCTGCTGCAAACGCTGGCTTCTAACGAGGGCATGGCAAGCTTGCTGCCTGAGTATGAGGCTAAGACGGGAGACTGGCATAACCTGTTCGAATCGTTGAAGGCGATCGAGGCGGTGACGGCAGAAGATGTGCAGCGCGTCGCCAATGATCTGTTTCAGCCCAAGAATTTAACGATCGGGAAGTTGTTGTCGGATAGCAATTCTATTTAATCTCTACGGGTAGATTCCCCGCCGCTTGCGGCGTAAGTCATTAGCAAGAAAAGTTGGCTGTTCATACTCCGTCCGCTCGCGGCGGAGTTCTTGATTGAAAAAGCTCTTGAGCTAATGAAGAGATTTTGCTAAGCCGGAAGAACAACGCACCCAGACTTTAGCTTAGAGCCAGACATTCTCAATGAGGTTTTGTTGGAGACAATAATCTGGATTTTATAGCTGTCGCCAGTTTGCTGAGGACATTTGTGGTGGGGGGCGAAGCGCCCCACCCCAAAAGTCCTCGTCCTAACCGCCTTGGCGGTTGCTATACTTCGATGAAATGATGATATGCAGATCGATCGCCTTGACCATCTAGTGCTGACGGTACAAGATATCCAGAAGACCTGCGAGTTCTATACACAGGTTCTGGGAATGCAGGTCGTGACGTTTGGTGATCAGGCTAACCCACGCAAAGCGCTGAAATTTGGACAGCAAAAGCTCAATTTGCACGAAGTCGGCAAAGAGTTTTTACCCAAAGCACAGCACTCCACTCCTGGCTCGGCAGACCTGTGTTTCATTACAGAAATTCCTCTAGAGCAGGTAATGGAACATCTGCGAAGCTGTCAGGTCGAAATTGTCGGCGAAGGCATAGTGCAGCGGACGGGCGCTAGGGGGGCGATCGCCTCACTCTATATCCGCGATCCAGACGGCAACCTGCTCGAAATTTCTAACTACTGAACTCTAGCCAGAGATCCAATTATCAGGTCAGCAATTGCTATGCCTGCAATGATAGTAAACTGTGATTCGTAAAGAAATTCGGCGCTGCTGATTCCATGCATGAATCCTTTTGGAAGGGGCGCGGAGTAATCCTTTCAAAAAATCATATCCAGATTGAGCAATACCAAAAATTCTTTAGCCAAGCCCTGCGAATGGAGAGATAGGATGTGGTAAAAAACAAATGGTCTAATCCTGTCTGGGTCGTCATCTTGCCGATTGCCTATGTCATTATCTACCTGCTAGTGGGCAGCAAAAGAGGCCCCTACTACTGGACGCCTAACCAAGACCCTGACTATGCCTATCTGTTAAACTCGCTAGTTCTGGCACTCTTCAAGGTTCCTACGCATACCGATCATCCGGGTACGCCGCTTCAGGCTTTAGGGGCGATCGTCCTTTGGGTCAGCTACCTGGTTCAGCTACCGTTTAATCCTGCGCTTAAAAAGAATCTTGCAGACGAGGTTCTGACTAATCCTGAGCTTTATTTGCATCTGTTCAACGATGCGCTGTTGTTTCTGACAGCCTGTTCGCTAGTCGCCGTCGGATGGGTAACGCTGCAGCTCACCAGAAATCTACTCCTCACTCTAATTTTGCAGATTACGCCGCTGCTGATGTTCAGAACTTTCCTGGGGGAAGAGCCGAGCCGCGTTGCGCCTGATGTTTTGGTGGTTTGCATTAGCCAACTCATGGTGCTGGTGCTAGTGCGCTATCTGTACGCAGAGCATGGGAATTCAGAAAATGGGGAGCGATCGCGGCATTTCATCATCAGTTTGGGAGCCGTATTGGGATTAGGAATGGCAACCAAAGTGACCCTTTTGCCGATGGCTCTGTTTCTGCTGCTGCCTCAAGGCTGGCGTAGAAAAGCTCTGGCGCTGGGGGTAGCGATCGTTGCTTTTGTCCTTGCCACGCTGCCCATTATCACGCGATATGGCAGAACCTTGAGATGGATGACGGATCTGGCTACCCATACAGGCCCTTATGGCGGTGGTGAGGTGGGTCTTGTGGATACCTCTAGCCTGGGCGACAAGGCTCAGCAGCTCTTCACGCACAATCTAGTGTTTTTCACGATCTTGTTAATTGCAACAGCCGCTTCGATTGGCTTTGCGCTTGTCTGGCTGCTGCAGGGGGAGCGTTTGCGAGGCGATTGTTTGCAGGATGATTCTTTGCAGGACGATTCCTTGCAGAACTTCAGCAGGTCTTCTAGCTTCAGACCTGATTTTAGAAAGGTCTACTTTTTGCTGGCACTCACGACTTTGGTGACTTGGGGGCAGGTGCTGCTGACTCTCAAACAGCAGCCGCAAAGCCGCTACCTCAATCCAGCCGCAGGATTGATGGGTTTCCTGGTTTTTGTGCTGATTCATGCTTGTTGGATTGTGCTGCCTATGGCGATCGGCAGAAGCATGAATATTGCTAAGCTGAAGCAGGCGATTCCGGCGATCGTCCTAGCGCTCTGCGTAGCGGTCTGCATTCAGCAAATTGACTATTCTGCCAATAAGATTGCGTCAGGTGCCAATAGACGGCTGAGGGAGCTGACTAAGATTGAAACTTTTCTTCAGCAAGATGAATATAAATCCTGTACGAGAGTCGTTTCGAGACGAGCTTCTACGCCAGAATCTGCTCTCAAGTTTGGAGATTTCTGGGCAGGTAGGAAGCTAAAAAGTCAGCTGATTAATCTTTTCCCTGATCCCGTATTTTATATTGATGAAGCCAAGGGCTATGAGACCTACACTCAGCCTGTTAGCTTCGCTGAGTTACAGGAAAAAGGCAAAGGCTGCGTCTTGCTACAAATTAATTCTATGCCGCTTCACGATTGGAAAGCCAAGTATCGACCCAAGCAGGGAGTGGACAAGATTTTTGAGGGCAGGCTAGAAGCGCTTTATCGCATCAGAACGAATTAAGCTAGTGAAGCCGTACAGGAAATTTTTGAAAAGCACAAATTTGCGATCGCTCTCCAATTTCTCAACAAAGAGCTTCAGGATTCAAGGTTATGGCAACCGCCAAGGCGGTTAGGATGGGCACATTTAGGGTGGGGCGCGCAGCGCCCCACCCTAAATGTCCTAAGCAAACTGGCAACAGCCATAAGGCTACGATCTGGAGGAATGTTGGCTGATTTTGAGGATATTTCGGCTCCGGCAGCTTTAGCTCCGGCAGCTTTGGCTCCGGCAGCTTTAACCGCCACAAACACTTTTCCGCAGATCGAAGCCAGTGAAGCGATCGCTCCCCATCCCTCTGCTTTAAAGTTAATCTCTGTCGCAAAGTTAACTAAAGATGCCGTTCGCACCAGCCTACAGGCTTCGACCCTAGACAACGTTTTCGCAACGCTGTTTTCCAACATCACCACTGGGGTCTTACTCACAAATTTTTTGCTGGAACTGGGAGCCAATACCTTAGAGATTGGCATACTCACCGCCATTCCGATGTTGGCGAATTTGGTACAGCCGATCGGCGCTCATCTTTCCCAAAAGACGAACAGCCTCTATACCTATAACTTTTGGCTGAATGGAACGGCTCGACTCCTATGGTGGGTATTGGCGATCGGCATTGCCTACTCAGTTTGGTATGGTCTAGATGCTCAGATTTTAATTGAGCTAACGCTAATAACGGCTCTAGTTAGCGCCTTACTTGCAGCCTTGAGCAGCGCCTCCTGGCTAAGTTGGATGGTGATTTTGGTACCTCGACGGTTGCGAGGACGCTACTTTAGCATCCGCAACAGCGCTGCCAATCTTACGAATCTAATTGCGATTCCAGCAGCAGGGTGGCTGGTGGCTCAATGGCGGGGCGGCTCGATCGAGGGCTTTGGCATGGCGCTGGTCTTGGCAACGATCGCGGGATTGCTTAGCTTAATCTGTCAGGGGTTCATGACAGATGTTAATCCACAGGCAAACGGCTCTCAGCTAGGGCGATCGCCCTCGTCAATATCTGCCGTGCCTTCGTTCGATCGCGCTCTGCAACCCAATCGGCTCATCTTTCTGATTTACATTAGCCTTTGGCTATTTGCCGTCAATATCGGCACCCCGTTTTATAACCTGTATATGCTGGATGTCTTACATATTGACATTGCCAAAGTCTCTGTCTACAACAGCTTCACAGCCGGAGCGAACCTAGTGCTGCTGGTGGGGTGGGGCAAGCTGGCCGATCGCATTGGCAACCGCCCTATCTTATTGGGAAGCGGAGTTGTGGTTGCCATAATTCCGCTCTGTTGGCTAGGTACAGATACCAGTTCGCTCTCCATTTGGCTGTGGCTACCTTGTTTGCACCTGCTCATTGGTGGCACTTGGGCAGCGATCGATCTTTGTCTCAACAACTTACAAATTAGCGTGGCACCGATTCACCATCCTGCCCGCTATTTTGGCATAGTGGCGGCTATTTCTGGCGTAGCCAGCGCTCTGGGAACTTTGACAGGCGGTTTTCTTGCCCAGTCCTGGCATCCCAACGGGCTGAGCGGATTGTTGGGCGTATTTGTTCTATCGAGTTTGTTACGGCTGCTTGCCATGCTGCCTTTGCTGTGGGTGCAAGAATCCGATCGATCGCCAGCCTCCGCCTAAAAATTTCTGGCATGGCTTGTTCTGGGTGTAAAGTCAGCAGCGAAGTTTCTCTATCCTTGTGAGGGTTTTACCTAGAGCGTTGCAAGGTATGTTTTCAAAGGTTTCGACTTTATCAACCTTATGCTTTATCAACCCTATGACAGACAACTTTAATAGAAGCGCAGAGCCAACTCCTGAAGAACTGGCAGCGATCGAATCAGACCTGGCTGTCAATCTTGACTCTGGCGATCGGGTCAGCTTGAGCGATAGCGATACCGACGAAAGCATTGAGTTACAGGATGTGCCTACAGACTTGGTGGGAGATCAGGCTATTGGTGGAACGGCTCCTACCCCCGATCAAGACTTGGTCGATGAGATGGGAGCAGCTGTGGGCATAGAGATGGACGATCGCGCCTTCTTGAGAACCACCGAAATTTTAGAAAGTCGGGACGATCGGCGTTGGGAGCTAGAGCCAGACTCGGCTGAAGAGGAGCATAGAAACCGCCAAGGCGGTTAGGACAAGGACATTTTGGGTGGGGCGCGCAGCGCCCCACCCAAAATGTCCTCTGTAAACTGGCGACAGCCACATTAATAAAGGAAAGGGCTAAATCTTGCTACCGTTCCCTGAATTCAACTTCATTCTCCCGAATCGTGACATCGTAGCCTCCAAAAAAATCATGTCCTAATAGCCCAATACCCAACTCTGGTCCGGCAACTGCCACCAAAACATTTTGAGCAGTGATTCCCCCGACGCTAATGGAGCTGACATAGCCTAGAGGCACGGTAACGTTGCGTTCGCTAGCCGTATCTACGTTGGCTTGGGCTACAGGGATGACACGCAGTGCGTTTGCCATGGTGCGGGTAATCAGCGTACCGCTGGCTCCGGTGTCTACGATCATCTCGAAGGATTGACCGTCGTTGAATGTGACGCTGACCACAGGCGTACTGCCTGCTCGTCTGACGATTGGTGCTGAGAACACGCGGGGTTGACTGGCTTGCGATCGCGAGAGAGCGGCAGGAAGGCTTTCCGGTGAATTAACGGTTTGGCTAAGGCTAGACGGAGCGATCGCTATTGACCTGAGCGGCAAAGCAGGGCGAGGCTGAGGCAGTGGCGCGCTAGGCTGAGGCAGTAGCACAACGCCTCCAGAGCTGGGCAATTCGGTGGAGCGACGAGTTTGCTGCTGTGCGTAAGCCAGATTGCGGCGATATTCCGTCAACTTCTGCTGAGCTTGAGCTTGGCGACTGTTAGTTTTTGGCACCGCGCCCATGAGCCGGATTGCTTGCTGCCAGCGATCGGCAACCAAGCGCCAGTCGTCCTGAGACTGAGCTGATTGGGTGATAGAGGCCGCAGCAGTGGCTCTGGCGATCGCCTTTTCATAGTTGCCATCTTTCTCGGCAGTGCTGCCTTTCCCAGAGTTAGGAGCAGCTTGAGACGCACTTGTTTTGACTATAGCTGTCACCGTAGGCGTAGCCGCAGAGGGACTCACAGCGACCGCATCAGATTGCTGAAGTAGGTTCACCTGACCGTCTCCACAGGCGGTCAGGGCTGTCACCAGACTTCCTACAAGGAGAACAAGCTGCTGATATCGGAATCGCTGGGTCATAGCCTGTGGAGTGACGAAGGATGATGTGATCCAGTTTGCCCTTAAAGTTCGATCGGGGTGACAGAAATCTGACCTGAGAAACAAACCTCTACATCTGAGCCAGGATCGCGTCTACGCTGGCTGTAGTCTCCAGCATAGTGGAAATGATCTGCCTCTAAACGATAGGCAACAGGCAAAGGCTGTGTACAGAGCGGACAGACAACGATCTCTGGCTCTGGGGAGTGAATGTCTAGGTGGGGCAAATTGACGTTCCAGTAAGTTCCTGGCTGGGGGGGAAGGGACATCAGCTTGTCCAAAACTTTTAGAGAAAGCTGAGCGGCTAAATCCCAGTCGATCGGTCGCCTACGCTGAATGTAGTGAGAAATGGCGATGCCTGGAATCCGGTGTAGTGCCGCCTCTCTGACGGCTGCCACGGTGCCTGAAATATAGACATCAGCGCCTAGATTGCCGCCCGGATTAATGCCTGATAGCACCCACTCTACCTCATCTGGAAAGAGATGGCTAACGGAGATCCGGGTACAGTCAGCTGGAGTGCCATCCACTGCAAATTCAGCCGGACTGCGGCATTCCAGCTGAAACGGGCGATGGGTTGTCACCTGATGACCACAGCCTGAATGGGGAAGTTGAGGCGCGACGATCGCTACGTTCATCAGCTTCTTGGCTGTCACCTGAAGGAGCGATCGCAGTCCGGGGGCATCAATACCATCATCGTTGGTCAAAATAATCGTCATGACTAACGAAGAGTCCGCTGCAATTCATCAGCCAGCCCTGCTTCCTGAAGGCAGACTGCATAAATCTGAGGAGAACTCATAGCTACGGCTTGCTGAATTTTCTCCAGTGACGTACCCGGAGCTTTGCAAAACTGGCTGACGACTTGGCTGTATTGTTCAGGTGCGCCTAACAAAGTCGTCAAGTTGTCTGTGCTTTGCACCGCAGGCAAGAGACGCTTCATCACCTCATCGGCTAGAAGACTGGGAGAGGTCGGAGATTGGGTTGAGAGAATGCCTACCTTCCCTAATAGGTCAGTCAAAGCGTTGCGAAGCGGAGCCGCTGATTGCGGACTAGAGAGCAATTGAGCTGCCATTTCGGGCTTAAGCCGTGGGTCAGACAAAAAGGCAACCCGCATTCCCAGGAGGGTACTCGCCGCCATGAGATCCGAGAGGGTGCTGAGATATTGGGTGTACGCAATGTCAGATACTGACGAACCATCTCCACAAGTCACTAGACCACTCTGACTAGAAGCTAGGTCTACGCCTCCCTGTCCTTGCTGACAGGCGTTTAGCACTGCCCGAATTTCTGGAGAGAACATGGTTTGCAGCCGCTGCATGAAGGGCGCACTTGGGGATACCGATGCGTCAGAGGGCGACGGGCTAGTGGAGGACGGAGGAGATTGAGGCGGCTGGGCTTGAGCGATCGCCTCTCCCGCCAAAGCCGCTCCTGGCGCGGCCACACTCAAGGAGGTTACTAAACTGATGCCGATCGCGACTGCACTATTTCCTGCAAAACCAAGGCAGCCTCCTGCAAAACCAAGGCAGCCTCCTGCAAAGCTAGAGCGGCGGACTGAGGCAAAAAAACGGTCAATCATACCGATAAATAAAATCTGTAAAGTAATGAATTTCTTAACTTATCGCGGCTCTGGCGCTTAGCGCCCACACAAAACCTGCCGCATCTTTTGCATATTAGCAGGTAAATCTAGCCGCATTGCCTGCTGAATGAACTGGCTAGGAATAGGCAAAGTTGGCGTTGCTTGAACCGTGTAGGTGAGTAGTGTCCCCGATCCAAAATCTTGTAGATGCAGGTTGGCAGCAAAATCATGGAAATTACCCTTTTCCATTTGAAATTGAATTTGTTGCCAGGTGGTTTGCACCGATTCTCGTACCTTGAGATAGATCTCGACCTGAGCTGTCAGCAGGAAAAATGCCTTACGTGCGACCTGACGGAGGCGCTTGCGACCTTCCAGGCGATCGATCACCTCACTTTGCACCAGATCAGGAAAGAACTGCACCCAGCGGGGATAGTCGGTAATCTGCTGCCAAACTTCCGATCGCGTCAGGGGAATATACATCTGAGCCGTGACTGCGCCACCCCAAGAGGTGTGCGATCGCGTTTCCAGCAAAATTTCTCCTTGCAGCAGCTTGCTCTGTTCATTCAGCTTATCTTGCGTCACCAAGCCACAGCCAATCTCATAGCGTGAGGCATTCGCCGTATCCAACGAAGGGACAGATATTATTCCGGTCATCTCAGCAGCTCCTAATCGCACAAACTCATACACCAACCAGAAAGCCAACCCATGCAGCTTGTTCCAGTTGTAGCGGCAAGTTACTAAAGATATAGTCTGCGATCGAGGGCAAAAATGTAAAGTAATGAACAATTTTGCAGGCTGTCAACCGTGAAAGTCTCTAAAATCTAAAATTCAAAAGGGGCTTAATCCAGCGCTAGGGTCTTCATCTGCGGCAGTAGAGCCTGGAAAGCCAGTCCTCGATGACTAATCTCATGCTTTACGTCAGCGGGCATCTCTGCAAATGTCATCTGCTGCTCTGGGACGTAGAAAATCGGGTCGTAGCCAAATCCGCCTACGCCACGGGATTCGGTCAAAATTTCGCCCTGGCAAATGCCCTCGGTTTGGAGAGCAATCGTCCCATCTGGACGGGCGATCGCCACGGCACAGATAAATTGCGCCTGTCGATTGGTTTCTCCTTCCAGCTCTTGCAGCACTCGCTCAATTCGCAATTCTTCAGTTGCCGCATAGCGCGCCGAATATAGACCGGGTGCGCCGCCTAGGGCATCGATCGCGAGACCAGAATCATCGGCGATCGCCCACTTGCCTAGCGCGATCGCCACCTGAGAAGCTTTCAGACAGGCATTTTCCATGAAGGTTTGCCCTATCTCTTCAATCTCCAGCTCTTGGGGCTTCAGGACAAGCTGCCAACCCAGAGCAGGATCAGTGAGGTAAGCCTGCATTTCTTTGAGCTTGCCGGGATTGCTGGTAGCGACAACGAGTAGAGGCATGAGGGGAAAATTGAAAGACTTCACAGAATTTTAACGGGTTGTGCGCCGCGCTGAAGCGCACAACCCGTGGGAGTCCTTAAGGGGTAAGGATTTTTTGTTGCGTGGGCAAAGCCCACGCAACAAAAAATCCTTACCCAAATACCACTACCCAACCCG
>NZ_JCACIN010000094.1:19203-21580 GCF_059504425.1 Drouetiella sp. | reverse complement strand
TGAACGCTTCTCTACCTCTACAATAATGTCCTAACTCGTTCTCGTAGCGCTATATATAAATTTCAGTGAAACGCTCTTCAATGCCGTCTAAGAGGATGTTTGAAGAGTATCAAAAGTTCTGCATTCGCCCCCCAACCCCCCAATTCTGGGGGACTTTCAAGCCAATTCTTGTTCAAAGTCCCCCAGAATTGGGGGATTTAGGGGGCTGTTCGAGTCGCAATCGGCACTTTTCAAACATCCTCTAAACCACAAAGTTACTGCTGCTATTGAGAGTGGTTGGAGAGAGATTCTGGACGATTGCCAGCGCACTTGCCCGTCCTGCCCCGGTGCCATCCGCATCAAACTGCACCACCGTATTGCTGCCTTGAGCCGCAAACGCTAAGTAACCGCTGCTGGTGGCGCTGGCATAGCTGAGATTGAGATTCAGACTTTGCAAAAGCTGCGTCAATACGATCTGATCTTGACCCACGGTGAAGTCGGTAATCGTATCCCCTGCGTCCCGGATATTGGTGTAAACAAACTGGTCGCTGCCGCCTCCCCCACTCAGCACATCGGCTCCGGCAAATCCGGTGATCAAGTCACTGCCCGTACCTCCGACTAACGTATCTCGTCCTGCCGTACCGTTGATGACATTAATCGGCACGGCATCATCATTGAGGATCGTGCCTGTACCTGTAGATTGAGAGATCGTCGCTCCCGTAGCACTTGCCAAAGTCACCGTGAACGTTTCGTCAGGTTCAAAGGTAGTGTCCCCAGTAATGTTCACCGTGATTGTCTCTTCAGTGTCATTTGGGTTAAAGGTCAGCAGTGTGAGTGGTATCGCTGTGTAATCGCTTCCAGCGGTAGCCGTGCCGTTTGCCGTGGCATAGCTGACGGTGACGGCTTGACTCACGGCTTGGGATAGCGTCACGGTGAAGGTGGCTGCTGTTGTGCCGCTGTTGCCCTCGGCGACGCTGACGCTGTTGATGCTGAGGCTAGGCAGGTCATTGTCTAGAGTGGTGACATTCACCGCTTGGTCAGCCACCCCATCAAAGGCATTATTACTGCTGGCATCGACCACGCTGACGGTGACGCTTGAGGTTTGAGTGCCATCGATCAGGGCATCATCAATTCCGGTAATCGTGACATTCTGAGCAACGTTCCAGTTGGCATTAGTGAAGGTAAGTGTCGCAGGAGCAGCACTGGCTTCAGTCGCATCGCTGGCAGTTATGGAGAACACTACGTTGCTAGTGGGCTGAGCGTTAAGAACCACGCTGAAGCTATCGGTGGTGCCCGATTCAGAGACGGTAGCGGTGGTTTTCGAGAGAGTGAAGCCTGCGGTGTCGTTATCGGCGATCGTCACTGTAGCGGTTTGGGTGGCAGCAGCACCCAGGTCATAGGCTGGAGCATCAATCAGGGTCAGAGTGACGGTTTCATTGCCCTCAATCAGAGCATCATTGACCGGGGTAAGGGTGGCATCGAAGAAGGTCTGCCCGACAGGAATCACCACACTGCCGGTTAAGACGGGAGTGTAGTCAACACCGATAGCTTGACCCACTCCTGTAGCGATCGCATAGTTTACCGTCAAGGCACTGGCGGTAGACCCGGTACGCGAGAAGCGGAAGGTGCCAGGGTTATTGCCTGCCTCAGCCGCACTGGCATCGGTGGCAGCGATCGTTACTACAGGAATGATGTCGTTGTCGGTCAGGTTGATGGTGGCGGCAGTGGTTGCTCCCAGGTTGTAGCGGGCGGCATCGGTGAGGGTCAGGGTAACGGTTTCGGTGCCCTCGACCAAGGCATCGTCGATTGGGGTAACGGTGACGGTGGCGGTGGTTTGTCCTGCGGCGATGGTGGTGGTTGCCGGTACGGTGTAGTCGCTGCCGTTGGTGGCGGTGCCGCTGAGGCTGTAGCTAACGGTGATGCCGCCATCGGGCGCGGCTTGGCTGAGGGTGAGGGTGAAGCTGCCGGGAGTATTTGGTTCGGCGGCGTTGCTGCCTGCGGTGACGCTGACGGTAGGGGCATTTTCGAAGAACAGTGTGTTGCCGTCAACGTTGCCGATGAAGGCATCGAGGTCGCCATCGCTATCGATATCGACAAAGGTGGGACTGCTGTAATTCCCGACATCGCTCAGCCCGAAGGGGTTGGGGCTGGGTGCGGCAAAGTTGGGGACAGATGCTGTGCCATTGTTGCGATAAAACAAGGTGTTGCCGTCAAGGTTGCCGACAAAGGCATCGAGGTCGCCATCGCCATCAATATCGACCAAGGTGGGACTGCTCAAATTCCCGACATCGCTTAGCCCGAAGGGGTTGGGGCTGGGTGCGGCAAAGCTGGGGACAGATGCTGTGCCATTGTTGCGATAAAACAAGGTGTTGCCGTCAAGGTTGCCGACAAAGGCATC
>NZ_JCACIN010000094.1:0-19103 GCF_059504425.1 Drouetiella sp. | reverse complement strand
GGTTGCCGACAAAGGCATCGAGGTCGCCATCGCCATCAATATCGGCAAAGGTGGGGCTGCTGAAAGACCCGACATTGCTCAACCCGAAGGGGTTGGTGCGGGGGGCAGCAAAGTTGAGCGGCACTTGGTCGGCGATCCGCAATACGGCGGTGCGGGTGGTACCCAGGGTGTAGGACGAGGTGGGGGTGGCGGTGAGGGTGACGACCACCGTTTCGCTGGGGTCTACGACATTGTCGAGCAGGGGCGCGACGTTAATTGCGGCACTGGTGGCACCGGCGGCTACAGTGATGCTGCCGGTGAGGGCGGTGTAGTCGCTGCCCGCCGTAGCGCTGCCGCCGACGCTGTAGGTGACGGTGATGCCGCCTGCGGGAGCGGGGTCGCTGAGGGTGAGGAGGAATCTGCCGGTGATGGGGGTAGTAGTGCCTGCCTCGCTGGGAGTGGTGCCAGGGGCAATGCTGACGCGGGGAGTGGCATTCTTAAAAAACAGCGTGTTGCCATCAGCGTTGCCCACCAAAGCATCGAGGTCGCCATCGCCATCAATATCGACAAAGTTGGGCTTGCTGAAAAGCCCAACCTCGCTCAGCCCGAAGGGGTTGGTGATGGGGGTGGCAAAGCTGGGGACAGATGCTGTGCCATTGTTGCGATAAAACAGCGTGGTGCCGTCAAAGTTGCCGACGAAGGCATCGAGGTCGCCATCGCCATCGATATCGGCAAAGGTGGGCGCGCTGAGATCGTCCTCACTTAGCCCGAAGGGGTTGGTGATGGGGGTGGTAAAGCTGGGGACAGAAGCTATGCCAGTGTTGCGATAAAACAAGGTGTTGCCGTCAAGGTTGCCGACAAAGGCATCGAGGTCGCCATCGCCATCAATATCGGCAAAGGTGGGGCTGCTAGAAGCCCCGACATTGCTCAGCCCGAAGGGGTTGGTGATGGGGGCGGCAAAGCTGGGGGTAGCGGCATTGCCATTGTTGCGATAAAACAACGTGTCGCCCGGATTGTTGCCGACGAAGGCATCAAGGTCGCCATCGTCATCGATATCGGCAAAGGTGGGCTTGCTGAAACTCACGACGGTAAGTCCGAAGGGGTTGGTGATGGGGGCATTAAAACTGGGGAAAGAAGCGGTGCCACTGTTGCGATAAAACAAAGTGTTGCCATAATTGTTGCCGATGAAGGCATCGAGGTCGCCATCGCCATCGATATCGGCAAAGGTGGGCGTGATGAATTCCCCGGCATTGCTTAGCCCAAAGGGGTTGGTGAGGGGGGCATTAAAACTGGGGGTGGCCATAAGGGGTTCTCTCGCTTAGGTAATGATCAAGATCGAGGAAAATACGTTAGGTCAATGGGGCAAGATGATCGCCCCCGACTGCACCCTGTTCTACTGCACCTGTTCAGCCAACATCACCCGCCCTCATTGAGAGCGGATGAGCATAGTGAGCCAATCAACCCTCAGAGACGATCGCTTTGCAATTCAAGGTCAGCTGACCTCGCGATCGATTTGAGATAAAAGCTTTTGGTGCAAACGTGAAGACCTGCCTCTAGTGGGCATATTCAAGGTCTCAAGGTAAATGCATCATCGGTCTCACTGTGCCATGAGCCGCCAGAGGCAGGCAAGCCGATTTACTGAAGGTTTTCAAGATTTGCCAACGGCTTCATCTGTCCTTTACCCTCGGTTTGTTCGGCAAGGCTGCGCTCCAGATGCTTCACTAGCTGTGCCTCAATACCTTGCTGACGGCAGCTCGGCAACACATACAGCGACAGCAGCTCTGCCGTCTGGTCGGGCAACAGTTCGGCGATCGCCAACCCCACCATCTCGCCATTCACCGCCGCTGAGACTCCTAGCAATTCCCCCCGCTGCGGCTGGGTTTGCCAGCGTGTTTGCAGGCTGGGATAGGTGAACGCCTCATAGGGCAGCAGATTATCCGCATTGAGGTGATAGACCCGCTGATACTTGATTGCCGCCGGATCGAATTCCTGACTCTGAGGCGCTAATGCGGCAGCCGATTGCGGCAATCCCGATCGCGGCACCGCCTCTCGACCCGGACGCTTGACCGTAGGCTTGGTGATGACCAAGCCATTGGAGCCAGGGAACGTCACCAGCCGCTCAATGTCTTCATTTTGCAAGCCGATCGCCCTAGGCTGGCTGACTCCCGGCAGCACCACCACATCAAATAGTTCTTCGACCACGCCATCTAGATGCAGCCAGTGCAAAGTCTCCCCTGTGTTGAGGTCAATCATCATCAGTCCACACTGCGGCTCTGCTCCCTGTGCCGCCAGCCGCTCTTCTAAGGGCAACCCACCCAAACTACGCGATCGCAGCTTGGAAAGCCCCACGATGGCAACGTTGTTCCAGAAGGCAAGACCCCGCACAAAGCCGGGACAAAAGGCGATCGGCACAAATTTCGTTCCGTCTAGATAGCCCAGCTCTCCTGTACCAGAGTTGAGCAGCCATAATTTGCCGTTGTACCAGCGAGGCGAGTGGGGCATCGACAACCCTGTGGCAATGATCTCGCTGCTGGGCACATGCATGACAATACCGCCGCCTACCCGATGGTCGCGCCAGCCCGCAGCACTGTCCGTAGCGCTGCAAGCCGTGACGTAGGTGGCTTTACCCTCCACCATTGCCAGCCCATTCAGATGACAGCGATCTTCGGCAGCCAGCTTCGAGATAAACGGCGGCTGCCAGACTGGCGCAAAACTATAGCCCGGTTGCAGCCTCGCCAAACAGCTAAAGTCTGTGTTGACAAACAGCAGATTCTGCTGATTATCTAGCACAACATCATGGACATTCAGGTCACCCGTCGTATAAGACTGGCTGGGGACATAAAGGCGATCGCCCCCCTGATGACGCTCCTCTGGCATCAGGCGATTCTCAAATTGCCAGATCTGATAGCGGGTACTCATGTAAAGGCGTTGGCTTGGCTGTGCGGAACCTGTATCAGCTTGGGCATACAGACCCATGGGCTTGTCAAACAGGCGCTCATTCACGGTCAGCCCCTCTGCCTTGCTGCCCACCAGAAACAGTCGATTGGTTTGGTAAGTGGTGAAGGCTAAGCCAATCTGCGCTTGCTGCAACCAGGCAGCAAGATCTGGAGAACCCAGCATCGTTATGACAGCCGCAGCCGTGGGGGGAAACGAAGCAGCACTATCGCGATTAGATCCAGTCGTCATAGAGCATGAATAGAAATCATTTGGATGTGGCAAAATGCTCGACAGCAGGTGTATTCGCTGTCCCCCCGTTGGCTGAAACAATCTGCTGAAGTGCTCCATGCCTAGCAAACACTTGCAGATCCTGACCCCTTGATGCCGTACGTTTTTTCTACTGCAATTCAGGCACAATTTCTGCAAACAAAGTAGCCGATTCTTCTACAATCGTTCAATTTTCAGAGCAAAACTTTAGAGAAGCAATATCTGCAACGCCTGTTCTCACCACTCCTCATAAATTTGTGATGAAAATAAGGGCGATCGTCCTGACTGCAAGTGAATTTGTGGCAACGATGGGCGCGATCACCATCATGACAGCTGTAGTGATAACTGCGAGAGTGGCGATCGCTACTACCAACAGAGCAGTCATTATCTCAACTTTTAATCAGGTAACAACGATTGGTGTCAGGTCAATAACGGTTTCTTTGCAAAAGCGATCGCTGCCAGCTTCAACAACCCATTGATGGAGAGGTCTTCGTCCAGCGTTAGCCAATGGATTCCATAACCTGAAGCTTTTTGTCGCCCGTCTACATTTAACAATAGCTCAAGCTGCCTAAGCTTTGCCTCTCAGAAAACCAACTAGATTCTGTAAAAAGGAGTGACTGACGTTTGTTGCTCCACCTTGACCCATTGCACCACTTTGAGATGCGATCGGTTCCATTGATGCAGCGCTAATCGTGGTCTGTGGAACATCTGCCACCAGGGGCATTTCTTCGACAACTCCTGAAACAATTAATCGAAAAGCAATTTGCTGCACTTTTTCAGTCGTTAATTGAAGCTGCTTGGCGATGGCATTGAGAGACACTGCTCCATTCACAAACTCCCAGATCTGCCACTCGGATTGATTTAGACGCTGTTGAGGTTTGCCACTAATGGAGCTGACCAAAGCAGAAGTGGGTTCTGGCAACTTATCTGCTAAGGCAGACCAGTCTTTCAATGCGCGCAATCCTGCCAGCGTTACTTCAGTCGCTGGGGCGTTTAAACCCGTCATTTCAGCCGTGGGTAAGGGCACTTTTGCATCAAACTGAAACCATCCATCTTTGAGGGTAAATAACGCACAGACCTGCTGCATCACTTGAGCATAGAACAGTAATTTCAACTGCTCTGCATTCAACACATTTTGAGATTTGAGGCACAGACCCATTGGAGTACTAATAATACAGGACTGCGCCAGACGAGAAGCGGCGCGATCGCCTAACCATCCCCGTTGGCTGATTAATCTCAGGAGGCCTTGTTGATCAAGAGTATTGCCCGCTGCTACTATGCGTCCCTGGTTAAACCAAACATAGTAATTTTTTTGATCTTTGGAATCTGCGTCTGCTAAGACGCAAATGGTTAATAGCCCAACCTTGTTGCCCTGTTCTAAAAACTTAAAGAGTTCTGCCAAAGAGAACTCTGCCAAATACCCAGTGACTGCCATATTTCTCCTTGCTCTCTACAAATGCGGCATAACTAATGAAATAGATAGAGTTAGGCTAAATCTTAAATTTCTTTCTACACTAGGCATTCGCAGGTAGAGTGCTCGATGAGCTTGATGATGGCTTGTGCAACTGAAGCTGCTTCGGTTGCATTAACATTAATAATGGGAGGACATTCAAAGGGATTAGGATAACCTAGGGCAACACCGACGTTAGCAGGCTCCCAAGCATTGGGATGATCTACATGAGTCAAGCCGATAATCATCGGCACAGATGAACGTTGGTTCATAAATGTTAGAATCCGACGAGCATAGCGAAATTCACCAGGACGATGAGCTGCAACTAATAGAATGTAGGCATGAGCCTTGTGAATCAAAATATCCCACATAAAGTCAAAGCGAGATTGTCCCGGCGTTCCATAAAGATGTAGTGCCATATCGGGACCGAACTGAAGTCGTCCAAAATCGAAGGCAACAGTTGTTCTTTTCTTCAGTAGGAGCGTTTCATCAGTAGCTTGGCGATCGGTGTCTACCACTTCAATTTCACTGACTGAACGAATGAAGGTAGACTTTCCGGCTCCTACAGGTCCAGTAACGACCAAACGCATAATTTCCATTAAAATTTACTCAACCATAAGCGATATTGGGGTGTCGCTTGTAGAGACACAGCATTGCTATGCCTCTACAAAATTCATCTCTTCTCAGCAACCTTGATGTGATGTGTATCGGCTTGTTGATTGTCTGAATGGTCTAATCCTAGGTAAGGATTTCAAACTCCACAACATCATGGGTGCTGCCGCGTAGAACTGATTCAATTTGCTTACCGCGTAGCCGACAACCTGTCATCTGCTCCAGCGCACCTTGGATAGCACCCAGAGTGTAGGTCAACTTGCGACTCGATCCTTGTAGCTCTGCAGATGAGCAAATCGTTTCTCGGCAGGAGACACGGATTGTGGAATCTACAGTAATCTCATCTATGATGCAGAGGCGAGTTCCCTCTTTTCCCAATATCAAGTTGAGGCTGGCGGCGATCGCAGTGAGATCGGCTACGCTACTCTTTAGACCCAGCTGTTCAGCAATCTGCCTGCCCCGCGCTCGACCCGCTGAGATTAGAGCAATGGCAGCAGCTTTTTCTCCTAAGGCGTCCTCAATACCAATCACAACGGCTCTGAAGCAAATGATGCTGCTAAAGTCGCCAAGTTCAGGACGAACTGGAGCTGTGTTGATTAGGGTAGATGTTGTCACAGTATTAACCTCAAATTAGGGATGGGTATGAATGTAGTTCAGCGCTCAAAAATCAATAGAAAAGCGTTGATGTTTCTATAAACATTGACTGAAGCAGGAATGAGAATTCTACGCAAAATACTCTTTCACAAGGCTAAAACAATGATTGAAAAGCTTTCAGGGTAGGAGTAAAAGGGTTAGTTCCTATGCCAAGAGAAGCTTAAGTTCTGACAAAGTACGTTTTATCTCCAGCATTAATAGCCCTTGCTTGGCAGACTGGTTTGCAAGCACGAGAAATACAGCATCTTCACCACAGCTTGTCAGAACACCGTAGCCTTTCTCGCCCTCAACAAAGATTCGATCAACACTCCCTCTGGCAAGTTCACTGCCAATCCGTTCTCCCAGTGAAAGCATTGCTGCAGACATAGCAGATACCCGCTCTTCATCCATGCCTCCTGGGATGCTGGCAGCCAGAGGCAGACCATCTGGAGTTACCAGTGCGGCTCCTTCAACATCGTTAGTAGAAGTGACAAAGTTTTGTAGAATGCTGCTAAGCTTTTCGGTACTGATAGCCATTGTGATTTTCCTTTGAAGATTGGTAGACGTTAACTGTTTATTACTGTTCTTATTCTGGTGATTACAGAATAAGAGAAGCGATCGAAATATGCCTTTTAGATGTGTAGAGCAATACATCCAAAGATAATCGATATAAAGCATTACTAGCAGTAGAATCAACTCGATTAATTGCGATCGCAATAATTTCTGTGAGTCGCTCTTCAATGTTTCTTTCACTACGATCGAAAACGTTTGAAGACAAGATGCGTAGCGGAATGCAATAATAACTGTTTGGGATGTATGAATCTTTTATAACAATGTGTATTAGAGATGGTTACAGTGATAACACCGATTTTTGTTGATAGAAATCATTTGGCAGATAAAACAAGAGTTAAGAATAAATTCAGCTTGAATGAAGTGAAAAAACGTATAAAATTAATATTACTTAAAGATCGCAAGATTTTATTGAAACCTCTTTCCTTCAACCCTTTTGGCTATTCTAAGTAACTCGATTTAAGCAATAAGATAGTTGTTTAACTATTTTGATTAAGCAGATTAACTTAACTAGACAATCACTTCAATCTTATAAAGTGGATTCTCCACTCCTTGGGTGTAAGTAATTAACAAGAAGAGTTAGCTGTTCACATTCTGTCTGCTCGCAGCGGAGTTCTTGATTGCTGCACTTAAGCATTTAACTTCTAGATATTGAAAATTAATATTTTGCTTTAACAGAAGAAGGTTGCGAATTGAGTCGGCAGCAGATTAGAATCGAAGAGCTTAGCGATCGCACCAATTAAGACTCTCAAAGACGACTCACCTATTCCTCCAAAAGCTATTTTCTAAGCTTCTGGAATGTCATCAAAGTTTTGCAAAATGACTTGCGAACTTCTCTAGTATCGTATGCTGATAGTCTGTAGGCATAAGCATCACGGATTTCATAGGCATCCACATCTAGCCAGTATTTACAGTCTCTATTCCCTTTTTAAGCATGGATATGGGTAGTGGTATTTGGGTAAGGATTTTTAGTGGCGTAGGCTTTGCCTACGCCACTAAAAATCCTTACCTCTTAAGAACTACCGGATATGAATGGTTTCATTGTCTTCATTGAAGTAGAAGTGAAACCGCCAGCCCTGTAAAAATAAGATCGTAGGCACGGTAATACTAATGCTGAGCGTAGAGAGGCCATGTAGCATTCCTAATCTTCACCCTCATTTGCCCCCTGCTGAGTTGCATCCTGAAGCTCTGCCTTCAGATAGCCGCTTTTAGAGCTGTCTCCAGTTTGCTTAAGACATTTAGGGTGGGGCGCTTCGCGCCCCACCCTAAATGTCCCCGTCCTAACCGCCAAGGCGGTTGCTATGGTGCTGCTTCAATCAGAACAGTGCCCATGTGGTCAGCTCGGTTCCATAGCGCTACGCGCTTAGATCCAATGAGTTATTTTTGAGAGCCGCGCGGAGCGCGGCTCTCAAAAAATAACTCGTCCTAACTCAATTACGTAATGCCATACATGTCCAGCGGAGGGCGCAAATTTATCGATCGCTTCAATTAAGCGTAACGAAGCAGAACATTACCGTCAGGGACTAGGACGACTCATCGGCTCCACCAAAAACATGGTCGTCTGCTTCGAGCCTCTTTTCTGCCCCAATGTGCCAAAGCTATGTCAATGGCGTATCCCGAAATGTAACCCCAAACAGCTTTTCCAAGATTTCCAGCGGATTCTTATGAGGTAAACCCATTTCCACATGCAGCTTGTGCATGACAGACTGCTGCTCTCGCGTCATCCGTTGACTAGCCTGAGACGCAGAGCGAGCTAAATCGCGGAACGCAGTCATAATCACCGGAAAGGAGTTTTGCAGCGTCACAGCCGTTTCATGGGCTGCAAACTGCACAATGAGCCGCTTCGTTTTGCTGTTAGTCAATCGATAAATCCCGCTATCCGATCGCCCTTCAATCACCCACTTGGCATGGGGCATCGCCAATTCACTAATTGCAGCAAATAGCCGCAGTCTTTCTAGCACCTCATCACGTTGCTGAGGCTCTGTCAGATAATAAGTAGCGGTGTTTGCCTTGGGCAACTCAGTCAAGATAAATTTCTTGGGGCGAGGCATATTAGACATTGCGGGTACGGGCGGTGTAGGGGTCGAAGACACGATCGCCCCATTGTCTGCCAGTGCCGTTAATTGAGTAATAGTCTGAGCCGTTTGTGCAGAAACAGACAGCGATTCATGGTGCTGTACGTCCGCCAGCAGCTCGGTTCCTATCGGAGCAGCAGGAAGCTGAGCTGCACCTGAAGAGAACAAGCGAGTCTGGAGATCGAGAGGTAGCACAAGCAGCTCTACTTTCCAGCGATAGCGATCGAGTTCGCCTCCTTCATACATGCAGGTCGGATAATGGTATCGCTCTGAGCGGAGCAAGTCATAGCTCACCGGATCAAGATAGTCGAGAGAGAGGTAAATTTCAGGGCTATCTTCCTGCCCACGCTCAAAGGTGTAACCTGAAGGCGGAGGCTCGATCGCGACTAGACGCACCACCTGCACCTGAGAAGACTCTGAATCCACCAGCTTAAAAATGTTGTTGGGCGGCGTAAAAGCAATCCGTCCATCCGCATCTGGGAAGTAGCTGAGAGGAACCCCTTCCGGAACGTAGAAAAGTGCACCAATATAGCGATCGAGCTTAGGCTTGCGCCGCACCAGGTACACAAAATATTGGGTAGGATGCGCCAGGTTTAGCTTCTGAAACGAATAGTCTTTTTTTAGAACTAGCCGGGTGCAGCGTTCTGGTGGCTTCCTCGTGCTTGAAGCTTTGCCTTCTCGCGCCGCCAGTTCCGACTTGCCAAAGTCAATGACTTCCTGGGCTTGCTCTGCACTAAGCTGAGTCAGCAACAGTTGACAGAGCGTTTGCTTCGTTTGAAAGTCTAGCCGCGTTACTCGGTCAAACAGCTCAGTATGGCGAGACATCCGCCCTTCTAAAGCCGATAGCTGTGAGTGCAACAGTGGGGCAGTTGCAGCTTCTTGGTTAGATAAGTTGGTAACAGATGTGTTACCGCTGACTCGATCAAAAGGGGGAGGGTCAATCATATGACATGCGTGGGGTAGCGCTGTTTAAAACAAAGGCAGAGTCTAGACTGTCATCCTTAGACTATTGAAAGGAAGCGAAGAGGGGGCATCTATGGCAAGGAATAGGCTATCGAAAAATTGCTGAGAGCTGAGAGAAGATTGCAGAAGATTGCTCTATGCTTGCATCAAAACCTAGCTATTACCCTAAGCCTAGCCATTACTTTAAGTAAATACACTAAAAATCAGAATGTAAAAACGTCAGACACTACCCTGGCAAAAACCTTATCTCTAGCTTTAAATACTTAAACTTTAGAGGCGATCGCAGAAGTAAAACTTCGCCTTGAGATTAGATTAAAGCAGAGTTGATAGCCTTTCAACCTTGAGTGTTCCTCTTTATAAGACTGGCACACTCGATTTAGCTTACGGAGCATGACTCAACCTGAGTGCAAATTTTTCTGAAAGGGATGCTCCGTAGACCTTTCAGAAAAATTCACGCCTAGGATCAGCAGCGCCAGCTTACAGAACCTGGTTTAGCCTCAGATTGCACCCACTGAACAAGATTAATTAGAATATTTGGCGCTGAGAGCGTTCTAATTAGCTTCTTTTGACAATTCTTTTCTAAAGGGCACAGTTCATAAATGCTTCGCGAGATCGGCTCAATAAAGTACGGATCTCCTGTCATAGCCCTGTAGATCTGAATATACGGTCGAAACCCGTTTCACCCCTCAGTCATCAGGGTCAGCATCACCGTGAACCTCCGCAGAACGCCAGGAAGCATCACATGGATTTAAAGCTAAAAGGAATCCCCGAAGAGCAAGCCTTAACTTACTTGCGCTTTGTGATCGATCACGTTTTGCCAGCCACGTGCCTGTATGATGCCCAAGGAAACGTCCTCCATGCCAACGAAAAGTTTGTGGTTTTGGTACAGCGATCGCGCTCTGATTTAACCTTCCTTGCCTATTTCTCAGCCTGGATACCGGGTAAAACTCTGGAAGCTCTTTGGGGTGCTGCCCTGCGGGGAGATCCGGCAACATTTGTCCTCCAGACTCCTCTCATGCCGCACCCTGTTAGCTGCTCTCTGCACTCGCCCATTCCAGGGGGAGTCGTTATGCTGAAGGTTGATACCGAGTACAAAACCCCTCAGATCGCCCAAAATTCTCTAGCCGCAAACCTTGAGCCAAACTTTGAGCTAAACCTTGAACCAAACTTTGCACAACTGTTCAATACGCCCAGCTTAGCGATCGCCTTAATGAACTGCAAAGGTCAAGGATTCCGCTTTAACGATCGCTTTCGTCAAACGTTTTGTAGCTCTAATGATAGCTCTGATGATGTGTCGCCTCTCTCGTTAGACAATTTAGTGCATCCAGAAGACCAAGACTTGGACACAGATCTACGGCAGCGACTCATAGCGGGCGAATTGCCTCACTACACGATCGAGCAGCGATTTATTGCCGCCAATCAAGATGTAATTTGGATGAACAAGACGGTGCTACTCACCCCTGCTCCCTCTAGTCGGATAGGCAGCAATCTTACAAGTGATAGCCAATCAAGCGATAGCCAATCAAGCGATAGCCAATACTTAACGGTGCTGCTAGAAGACATCACCGAAACCAAAAAGGTCTACCACGCGCTTGCCTGGTCTGAAGGGAAATGGCATGAATTTGTTTCAACTAGCTCAAACCTCTATTTGGAATGCGGTCTAGCCGGACAAATTGTCTATGCCAGCTCCATGATTAATCCAATTTTGGGCTACAGTGCCGATGAGGTATTGGACAGCTACTTATCCGACTTTATCCATCCAGAAGATTTAAATCATTTTGATCAGGCTCTTAGATCCTGGACAAACCGCTTGGAAACAGGTAGACCTGGCATTGAATGTCGATGGCAGCACAAAACAGGCGAATGGATTTATCTCTATTTACAGGGCAAACGGTTTGCTCCATCGGTGGAGAGCAGTACGCTGCTGATTCAGGCTTACAATGTCACCGATCGCCGCATTTTAGAAGAAGAATTGACTCGGTTTAAGGTATTGGCGCTGAATATTCCGGGCGCAACGTTTCGGTGCAGTGCCGATTACTGCATGGGATATCTGAGCCATAAAATTGAGGAGATTACTGGATATCCAGCCACAGATTTTATCAACGATCGCGTCCGCTCTTATCTCAGCATCGTCTACCCGCCCGATCGCCAAAAGCTGCTTTCTAAGATCAGGATGAGAGCTGGCTCATACTCAGTAGAGTATCGGATTGTTCGGGCAAATGGATCGCTACGACAGGTGTGTGAACGGGGTCAGCGCACGTTTGACCGCAATGGCAATCTGCTCTGGATGGATGGGATTATTTGGGATAGCGATCGCCAGCCCAATAATCAGCACGGGAGTCTACAGGGCAGCACGTCAAAAAACATCATGCAATCCCTCCCCAACCGCGCATCTGAGTCTATTAACTTGAATGAAGAGCACATTATGCAAAATTCTCTTCCTCATCTGAAAGCGGCCTACACATCTCGTAATTCAAGTAGTTGGGAGTCTCACTAGAAGCAGCAGGTCTTTTCAGCTTTTCTTCAGAGTGCGTTATCGAAAGAATGAGCGGGAATAATAGGGGTAAGGGGGTTGCCCCTTCACCCCAAACCCAATGATCTTCTAGTTTAATAAACGCCTAGCTACTTATCTCAACCCTTGCAATGATGGGCGATCTCTTTTCCGCGATTGGCGGAACACCTGATGCTGTGCTTGATTTCATCACGACCCAGCTCCTTGACCCGATCGCCGTCTACAGCGAGACGGGTGAGGCTCTTTACCTGAGTTCAGCCTTTCTGGATCATGTGCAGCTTCTAGGCAGCAACTTTTTTGCCGACTTTGCGGACAAAACTTCAATCAATCTGGCAGAACTATGGCAGCGATCGATCGCAGGTCATTCTGCCTCATTTCTTTTGTATGAGGAAAAAGTGCAGTGTTCCCTACAATTTTTTCCTCAACGGAAGCTTATGTTTGTGCTGGCTAAACTTCCTGAAGCTGAAGGGATTGCTCGCAACCAGCGCGAGCGGACAGGCATTGAAGCAAAATGGGCAGCCTTTGCGCGCCATAGCCTAAATTTATTTCTAGAAGCAGATGAGACTGGAAAAATCATCTACTCTACTCCTGCGATCGAGCAAGTTTTAGGCTATGACGTGAATCAGGCGCTAGGCTACTATCTGCTCGATTTAATTCATCCGCAGGATATCAACGATTTTGACCTGATCTATCGCCTCTGGCTCAACGGTATCGAACCTGCCAAACGCGGGATTGAATGTCGATGGAAAACAGCCGCCAATGACTGGGTTTATCTCTACGTTCAGCGGCTGCGGGTCAATGTTGACTCAGGCAAACCTCGTATGATGCTAACGGCATACAATATTACCGATCGCAAGCTCTTAGAAGCAGAGCTACAGGCTAGCGAACAAAAGTTTCGATCGCTGGTTCTAAATATGCCCGGAGCAGCTTTTCGGTGCGATGGCTCCTATACAATGGGCTATATTAGCGAGGGCATTCAGGATGTAAGCGGCTACCTATCTAGCGATTTTATTAACGATCGCACTCGCTCATTTCTCAGCATTGTGCACCCAGAAGATGTTGAGTTGATTGAATCCTCCATCGAAGCTGCAATGCAGGATAACCATGCCAATATCTTGGAATACCGAATTGTTCATGCTGACGGCAGTATTCGCTGGATGTCAGAGCACCGTCAAGGCGTATTTCATAACGGTAACTTGCTTTGGTTTGACGGCATTTTGCTAGACATTAGCGATCGCAAACGAGCAGAAGCCCAGCTTCAGCAGAGCAAAGCAATGAATCATGCGATGATGCAATCTATGATGGAGTCTACACCTGATTTGGTCATGCGCTTATCGAGTGCCGGAGAAATTTTGAGCATTTATTCCGATCGCTACTCAGATCATAAGTTGGACGCGATCGCCCCTTTTCCCTATCTCTCTCAAGATAAAGTTGGGCATCATCTGAATGAGTTCCTCCCTCACCCTTTAAGCGAACAGTGCATGATCTATGTTGATCGGGCGCTAAAGACAGGTGAAATACAGGTGGAATTTAGAATACCCAATAGCGATCGTATGGGAGAAGCGCGAATTACCGTTATTGGAAAGAACGAAGTGTTAGCAATTGTACGCGAGATTACAGAACACCGAAGAGTACGATAGTATTTGGGAATCCTATGAGCGCGCCAATGGACTTTCAATTGCTCGGTCGGCGATCGGGCAAGCACAAGCTGAAAGCATCAATAAAACAGAGGTTTGGCGGAGCCTGTGCTTACTGTGGATGCACTCCTCGTTCTCTGACCTTAGATCACATCGTGGCGCGATCGAAAGGCGGGGCAGACGTGAGGTCAAACTTAGCTGCCGTTTGCCAACGCTGCAACCTCAGCAAAGGAAGCCGTCCACTCTGGCAGTGGTGGCAATCGTCTAACTGCTGGAACGAGGAGCGAGCAATCCAATTTGCCGCCACTGTCTTGATTTGTCAGATATGGCAAACTGGCGACAGCAACGCCGATTGAGTCAGCGTGAACTTACAGAGAGTTAAGAAACCATAGTTGCCTGGTGCCTTGCCTATCTGAAGCTCAGTGCGGTTAGCCGTTGCGGTATCGATACCCCCGTCAACTCAGCTGATGCCTATCTCCCTGATCCGCTTCAGATTCCTGATCTTTGGCTTGAATTGCCATGAGTTCTGGCACTGTGACAAAACGATAGCCTTGGTGCCGCAAAGCTGAGATGATTTGTGGCAGAGCTTCAATCGTTGCCGAGCGATCGCCCCCTCCATCATGCATCAATACAATTCGACCGGGCTGAGCATTCTTTAACACATTATCGATGAGGATCGGCGACGACACATAGTGATCTTCTGAATCGATCGACCAGAGGGTGGTCGCATACTTGCGCTCACGGGCGTAGGTCGCCAGTCTGCCGTTAAGCTGTCCACTTGGTGGACGAAAGAGTGCTGCCCTCACGCCAGTGGTTTCATGAATCAGCTTTTCCATGCCATCGATTTCATAGGCGGCATCCGCAAGGTTGACATCCTCTAGCGGGTGGCTCCAGGTGTGGTTACCGATCGTATGACCTTCCTGAGCTACGCGCTTCGCCAGTTCTGGATGACGCTTGATATGCAGCCCCACCATAAAGAAGGTCGCTTTAATATTATTTTGCTTCAAAATATCCAAAACTTGCTCAGTCGTCTCCGGCCACGGCCCGTCATCAAACGTTAGCGCCATCACCTTCTCCTGATTGACAGGAGCCACCTGCAACACCGTTTTGCCCTGAAACTGTTCGGGTACTTGTTCGGGTACCGTAATCACATCGTGCTGGGAAGAACTGCTGATCTGAGCCTGCATCAGCGAAAGCTGCGATCTTTCCGGCAGATGAGCCAAGGTTGCTAGGGGCTGCGCGGCAAAAAACTTGCTCAATGCCTTACTCAACTCTACATAGAGCAAGCGATAGCCAATGTAGAATCCTGCTAACGTGACGCTGCTCAAAAGCACCGATCGCAAAAACTGAAAGCGAAAGCTATCCTGCCGCTGGTTGAGTCGCGCCGTGCGCATCTGGCGAAGTCGTTGGCTATTGGCAGGCGTATTAATGCGGACAGACTGCTGCCACAGCACTTTGGAATTACCGCTCATCCGAGCCACAATCCGTACGCCAAAAATTTCTCGTGAGTTTAGCGTCCATAGTCGATAGCAAATAAAGCGCACTAGGCGATCGCGCAAGTTCATGCAAACCTCTTTGCGGGCAGGCTGCTGAAAATCGACAAAAATCTTGAGATAGTACCTGACATCCGCAGGTCGCACCTGCACGGCAACCCCCTGCGCCGAGAGCAAGCTATTCATCCAGTAGGCGATCGCTTGGCAGTTGCCCGCCTGTGCTAGCTCAATGACAGAAGGGTGATAGAGCGCATCTGTGGAGCTAGTATCCGAATAGGTACTTGAGTAAGTCGAGTAAGTCATGCCCAATCCTTGATGCAAGTCACATTATCCATTCTTAAAGCGATCCCCAAATGATCCCCAAGATGATCCCCGAAAGCAGATTTCCCAAAAAACTGCTGCACACAGCACGTAGAGTCATACAGGTAGAGTGACGGTCTATACATGTTGTTGATTTTTTTGAAAGGGGCGCTCAGCGCCCCTTTCAAAAAAATCAACAACATATTTGAAACACAACCTAAATAGCATCAGCCCGCAAATAACTGACGCATAAAGGGTAGCGCATTGCTTAGAAAGCGAGAAGAGTAATTTGGAATTCAAAAATGCTGGGAATATCTCCGGCTCGTAGGTGCGGTACAGCAGAAAGACTGGCACATCAGAATCATGTCTTTGGAGAATTGCAGGGCATAACCGAAGGTGAGGAGTGAATAGGATGCAGATGCCCGAAGCAAATTAGACGCTCGTTCGCTTCTTAAGCTCTGTGTAAAACCAATATGTAGAACCAATGGTGTGGTTGAAGGAGTGCAAGCATGGAGAGATTTTTAGGTGCCCTTTCCATAACGCTATTGTTGTCTGGATGGGCGGCAATTACCCAGTTTCAGAGTCCCTATCAGAGTCCACAAAATTCTGTGGTTCAGTTCGCCCAGGCTGAGGCGATCCCCGATCGCTCACAGTTAATCGATATTTTGGCCAGAGTGCTGAAAGTCAATCAATCTCAAGCCGTTCATTTTTCACGCGATCGATTCCATCATGCTCAGGCGAGTCGGCAAGTTTCTGTCGTTTCCTCTCAAAATATGTCGCCTTTTGGCAAGATATACGGCGATATCCAAACCACGCTGCTCGGCACCTTCACGCCTTAGTGTCGGCAATGGCAATATCCCTATCTGCCTGTCCCTAGCACTCAGAAAAATTGACAAGATGATTTTGTAAAGTTATCTTGACGACATAAAACTGGGCTGAGAGGCTGAATAATCTATCAGAGCTTCAGAGAACATTCAGAAGGATTTTTAATTCCTTTAACCTAATGTTATGAATCTGTGGCTATCCTGGATAGGGAGCGATTTTTCACCTAGTACACGCAACATCTAGACCACGCAGCATTCGCTCAATCTCGCTGATTAGCTGATTATCAGCTCTATTGACCATCCCTCTACTGACCATCCACTGACCATCAACGCATCGATCGCTAACCCGTCAACTGTTAACCCGTCAACCGCTAACACATGAGATAGCCTACACATCAGAAGGCAAACTAGAAAGGCACAACACTTTATGGGTTCTTCTTCTACACTTCGACCAGCTTCTATGCTTCCCAATAGCGCACCTCAATGCGACATCTTTAGACCCCTTCGGCAATGGCTCGATCGCTTTGAGGTTCAGGATCGCCAGCTTGCTCACCGCATTGCCAAACTGGTTCCGGCTCAATGTCCCTTCGAGCGAGACATAAAATTCCGAGGGCGAACTCTAGCCCACATTCCACCCCTCTGCAAGCTCAATCCTCTGTACGAGCAGCTTGTAGGATTACGCTTCCGGGCGCTTTGCTATCTCGTTGATGAATGTGGAGAAGATATCCAGTCCTATTGCTAGCTATGGATAATCCTGCGATCGAGCCGCTTCTCAACGACCTCAAAAACTCAGACGAATCTGTGCGAGAGCAGGCTACCCAAGAGCTTTGGCGCCTCTGGTTTCAGCAGAAAGGGGCTTACGGCTTAGATTTGCTCAAACAGAGCCAAATTCTCCTAGAGTCAGGTCAGCTTGAGGCGGCAGAATCTATCTTGAGTGATCTGGTTCAAGATCAGCCAGATTTTTCTGAGGCATGGAATCGGCGCGCCGTGCTTTACTATTTGCAGGGCGAATACTACAAGGCTCTGGCAGATTGTCAGCAGGTTATAAGGCTCAACCCGTCTCACTTTGGGGCATTGCACGGCATGGGGCTGTGTCTGGCTGCCCTCGCAGACTATCGCAGCGCCATCCAAACCTTTCGCCGTGCGCTGACCATTCAGCCCTATGCGCTGGAAAACCAACGGCTGATTCTAGAATGCACTGCCCGACTGAGCTAGAGAGCGATCGCCGCTTTCAGGGTATGGGCATCTACACCTAAATAGCTAGGGGTCAGTAGATCGCAAGGTCTTCCTATTTTCCTAAGAACTGGATTTCAAAGGCGCGGAGCGCCTTTGAAATCCAGTTCTTAGGGTTTTGTGGCGCGCTCCGCGCCACAAAACCCTAACTTGCGATCTACTGGGGGTGGCTAACCGAACTCACTTACCCCTGTTAATCTATTCCTCTGCCAACCTAGAATAAAACTCAGCAGCTTAGCTTACCTAAGCCAAGCTCGCGTTGAAAGTTTAAGCAGCTTTAGTCTTTTTGGGTTTACGACGCATGATCACTCGCATCTTGGCAATGCTTTTGGGAGTGGTGCTGGCTCTAAGTCCACTCCAGCCTCCTGTTTGGGCAGTTTCGATCGCCCCTCCTCAACCCCAGTCGGTATCCCAGTCAGCAGTTCCCCCTTCACCCCCGTCTATCAAGACGGCTCAAGCGATTCCTCGCAGCAGCACTAGCTTCGTTGCTGCCGTCGTCGATAGTGTGGGTCCAGCAGTCGTCAGAATTGATACTGAGCGCACCATTACCCGCAGCGCTGACCCATTTTCCAGCGACCCTTTCTTTCGCCGCTTCTTTGGTGAGGGGGGTATGTCTATGAATCCCTATGAGGAGCGGCTGCAAGGGCAAGGCTCCGGTTTCATTGTGGACAAAAACGGCACAATTTTGACCAACGCCCATGTCGTAGATCAAGCCGATCGCGTCACGGTCAACCTCAAGGACGGACGGCGCATGGAAGGCAAGGTGCTGGGCGTAGATGAAGTCACCGATCTGGCTGTCGTCAAGATTGATGTCTCTGGCGAAGATTTGCCGATCGCGAGCCTAGGCGATTCCGAGCAGGTGCGGGTGGGAGACTGGGCGATCGCCGTGGGCAATCCGCTCGGCTTGGATAACACCGTAACGCTGGGAATCATCAGCACGCTCAATCGCTCTAGCGCTTTAGTGGGTATTCCAGACAAGCGGTTAGACTTTATCCAGACTGATGCTGCCATTAACCCAGGCAATTCTGGCGGTCCTTTGCTGGATGAGCAGGGCGAAGTCATTGGCATCAATACTGCAATTCGCGCTAATGCCATGGGGATCGGCTTTGCGATTCCGATTAACAAAGCTAAAGAGATTATGCCGAAGCTGATTCAAGGTCAGCAGGTGTCGCATCCCTATCTGGGTGTGCAAATTGCTACGCTGACTCCCGATCTGGCAAAGCAAAATAATAGCGATCCCAATGCGACCGTCATGCTGCCAGAACTGAATGGTGCCCTGGTGGTGGGTGTAGTGCCTGACTCACCCGCAGCCAACGGCGGCATCCGTCGAGGCGATGTGATTACACAAATTGATGGGCAGGGAGTCAGCACCGCCGATCAGTTGCAGGGATGGGTCGATCGCACTCAGGTCGGTCAATCTATCCGGGTGACAGTCAAACGTGGTGATGGAACTCAGCAGCTGTCGGTGCGCACGGCTGAGTTGCGGTCTGCTAAGGCGCGCTAAGCCAAAACATTTCGAGTCGTAAAAGGGGGCGCTGGGCGCTCCTTTTTTATTGGCGCGAATGATATAGCGCTACGCACATACGTTAGGACACTCTTTAAAGGCAGCATCAACGCA
>NZ_JCACIN010000093.1:0-152571 GCF_059504425.1 Drouetiella sp. | reverse complement strand
TGAACGCTTCTCTACCTCTACAATAATGTCCTAACTCGTTCTCGTAGCGCTATACCGAGGGTCTGAGGCATAGCAACTGCCAAGGCAAGGACGGGGACATTTGGGGTGGGGCGCTTCGCCCCACCCCAAATGTCTTAAGCAAACTAGCGATAGCTACACAGCTCTATCGCCTCAACTTCTGCCGAATGCGTTCCGTAAATTCCTGCACTTCCGGCAATCTCATCCGGCTGACGAGCGCCACGAATACTCCTACACCGATCGCCCCAGCCCCACAAAGCTGAGCCAAGTGAACAAAGAAGCCTTTGTCGCCCCAAAGTTGCTCTAATCCTTGCAGCGATCCCCAGGCGGCAAGCCCGGTTGCGCCGCTGATTAGTGTGAGAGTAGCGATCGGCAGACTCCATTCTCGTAGCGGCAGTCCGTTCAGCTTACGATTGAGAAACCACAGCAGCGCCACCATAGAAACTAGATTTACCCCGACCGTTGCCATCACCAGACCGGGGGCACCCAGCGGCTTATAGAGGAGAAAATCGAGCAGCGCATTCAGAAAAATATTGAAAATGCTGATGCGAAATGGTGTATTGCCGTCCCCTAGCGCATAGAAAACCCGCACCAGCACATCGCGCCCTAGATAGACAAACATGCCCACTGAGTAGGCAATCAGCACCGAAGAGGTGAGGTAAGAATCTTCGGCAGTAAAGGCGTAGCGCTCATAAACGACCCGCGAAATCGGCACGGCTAGGGCAATCATGAGGGCGCTGATGGGAAGCATGGCGATCGCCGTCATCATCAACCCTTGGCGGATGCGAGCCTTTAGCTCTGTCCAGTCAGCCGGGTCTGCCAACTTCGAGAACACGGGCAGCAGCGGCACCAGAATCACGTTTGACAAGATGCCTAGGGGGGTCTGTACCAGCAGCCCAGCATATCCCATCGCTGAAACAGCCGCTGCCGCGTTGGGAATAAAGGAGGCAAAAAATAGGTCTGTCCAGACGTTGATCTGCATCATGCCCGACGAAAAAGTTGCCGGAATCATGATTCTAATCACATTCTGCACCTCAGGCTGCCGGAAGTTGAACCTTGGTCGCAAGCCACCTAAACCCGATCGCCACTGTGCTGGTAACTGCACCAGCCATTGCAATAAAGCCCCGGCAAGTGTCGTTGCCGCCAGAACGGCTCCACCCAAGACAGCGTATTCAGGCAGCAGAATTTTATCGCCGAGATAAAATGCCAATCCGCCCAAACCTGCCAACACCGCTACGCTGGAAAACAAGGGGCTAATAGAGGGTAGCCAATATTGATCGGCGGCATTAAGCGCACCAAAGCCGATACCAATCAGCCCTGCCAGCATTGCCATCGGAGCCATGATCCGAAACTGCAAGATAGCAATTTCGCGGGTCTGCTGAAGCACTTCAAAGGCGCTAGGATCGCCCACCTGCCCAGCCGTGAGAAACAAACCCGGAGCCACCAAGTGCATTAACGGCTCAGCAAAGGCGATCAGCCCGATCGTCACCAGCAGCAGAACACCCACCACCAGCGTGTTGATCGTTTCCATAATTGGGGCAATTTCTTCTCGCTTGCGCTTTGCCAAGACGCTGACCATGGCGCTGTGAAACGGCCCATTGATGCCACCCAGCAAAATTAGCAAGAAGCCAGGAATCACATAGGCAAAGTTGTAGGCTCCGTAGGCTGGACGCGAACCAAAAGCGGCAGCGATCGCTACCTGTCGAAACAATCCAAAGACCTTGCTGAGCAGTGTGGCAATTGCCACAATTCCAGCAATGTTGGCAAGGGAGCGAGAAGGTTTTTGAGACTCTGACACAGATCCAAATCTTTAGAGAAAGGTCATAAATATCGGCGTATCCTTATTCAATTAAGCATGAATTGCCGACGAGAATAAGATAAGGCGATCGCTCAGGGCTACCTATTCTCTTTCACAGTGCTCTTCTAGAGAGTTTTATAGCGAGTTTTTCAGAACTTCCTCAGTGATAGAGCCGATTCAATTGAGTGAAGAATCTAAGCATTAGGCGGTGTAGCAACCGTCAAGATTTCCCGTATTGGATTTTCTTGGGCATCATGTCAACCGACTCGTTCTACGCTGCGCTGCCCACCCTAGAGCATTTTCTGGATATTACTAATTCCCAGAGTTTTGTTTCTGTCCCAGACGATTGGTACATTTTAATCAGCGATATTGCTGGCTCTACTCAGGCGATCGCCCAGGGTCAATATAAAGTCGTCAATCTTCTGGGTGCTAGCTCTATCATTGCTGTACTAAACGCGATCGATCGCCAAGAAGTTCCCTTCATTTTTGGCGGGGATGGCGCATCTATTCTGGTTCCTCCTTCGGTGCTAGAACCTGCTCGTCAGGCGCTTCTGGCTACAAGGCAGTGCGCCCGCGACTCATTTGGTATGGAACTGCGGGTGGGGGTTGTGCCCGTCGCAACGATTCGGGCCGCAGGGTATGCGCTTCAGGTCGCCAAGTCTCGCGTTACACTGCACTACAGTCAGGCGAGCTTCGCGGGAGGCGGACTAACCTACGCAACGCATTTGGTCAAAGCCGGAACCGATCCCAACCCTTACAGACTGGATGTAAATCGATCGACCTCTGCCGCAGATTTTTCTGGTCTAGAATGCCGTTGGCAGGATATTCCCAGTCGGCAAGGAAGTATTCTCAGCCTGATTGTGTCAACTCGTGGATCTCGAAGCAAAAGCAGCGATGTCATCTATGCTGAAGTGATTAAAAAGATTCAGGAAGTTTGTGGGGGTGAAAACGGCTGCCATCCTGTGCAGAATGCGCCCCTAAACCTAAGCTTTAACCCTAAAAAGCTCTGGGCAGAAACAAATCTGCGATCGTCCTCTCCTGCTCTAGGGCACCGTCTGATCTACTTAGCAAAGATTTTTTTGGAAAATTGCTTGGGATATAGTCTGATGTGGCTAAAAGTTAGACTGGGGGGCGTTGATTGGGGAAATTATAAACAAGAGGTGGCAGCAGCCACGGACTACCAAAAGTTTGATGATCTGCTTCGTATGGTAATTTCTAGTAGCTCTGCTCAGATTGTTTGCTTGACAGACTACTTGGAGAAGCGATTTAAAGAGAGTGACTTGGTGTACGGAATGCACATCAGCGATCGCGCCCTCATGACTTGCATGGTATTTAGTCGAGATGGGCATCACACGCACTTTGTAGATGGCGCTGACGGAGGCTATGCGTTGGCGGCAGAAGCGTTTAAGCAGCGAATGCGCCACAAAGCCGTAAACTGGAGAACTTATATAAACCTAGCGAAGCTTAAAAAAGCCTCAAGCTGAAAAAATCTGGATGGGCGATCGATGAAGATTCATCAGATTTCGCAGGAGTGACTCTATCCTTGTTTTAGAGAGCTAACTACAGTAGTGTCATGCGGCTGTCACGTCAACCCTCACAGATACGAAAAGCGGCATTGCTCAATGGGGGATAATTTTTTGTTGGAGGAAGGGTGCTCCATGCCTTCTCCAACAAAACTGGTCTCAGAGGTCAGCAACGCCCTAAAAGCCTCTCAGCTCAAGCAGTGAATCTCTGATTTCTATGTCCAAAATCCTGGTGATTGATGATGATTCTGTGATCCGAGTGATCACAAAAAGAGCATTACAAAATCAGGGGCATGAGGTCGCTGTGGCGACTAACGGGAAGGAAGGAATCGAGGAGGCTAAAAAAATGCAGCCTGCTCTAATCATTTGCGACTGGATGATGCCTTTTGCCGATGGCCTAGAGGTCTGCCGCTGGGTAAAGACCAATCCAAAATTAACCACGACTTTTTTTATTTTGCTGACTTCGCGAGGCGGTATTGCCGATCGCGTCAAAGGTCTTAACACGGGCGCAGATGATTTTTTATCTAAGCCGATCGATATTACGGAGCTGCAAGCCAGGGTGCGATCGGGTTTGCGCCTTCATCAGCTCAGCCAAGATTTGCAGACTCAAAAACATTTGCTAGAAGCAGAGTTAGCAGAGGCTGCTGCCTATGTGCAGGCTCTACTGCCGCAGCCGCTCCTAGGATCTGTCAGCATAGAGGCGCGTTTTATTCCATCACGACAGTTAGGTGGCGACTGTTTTGACTATTTTTGGCTAGATCCTGACCATCTGGCGATCTACTTATTGGATGTCTCAGGGCATGGATTAGGAGCCGCCTTACCCTCGGTTTCAGTGATGAATCTACTGCGATCGCATGCCCTTCCAGATGTTGATTTTTGTCAGCCAGAAGCCGTCTTAAAGGCGCTGAACGATCAATTTCAGATGAGCAGTCAGAACGAAAAGTATTTCACCATTTGGTACGGAGTTTATAATCCTAAAACTTGTCAGCTTACTTATTGCAGTGCGGGTCATCCGCCTGCTGTTTTAATCACATCAGCCTACAGTAGCGAACCGCAGATCACTTACCTGAAAACCCCCTGCTTGCCGATCGGTCTGATGGAAGACTCCGAGTATGTGAGCGATCGGCAAACTATTCCTCTCAACAGCGCCCTCTACATCTTCAGCGATGGCGTTTACGAACTTGACCCAGCTCAAGCAAAGATTTGGGATTTAAACACTTTCGTTACCCTGCTGAAAAACTTAGATATAGACTCTAGCCTGGACACTGTTCTAGATAAGATCTATAGCTTGAACGGAGTAGAAGCATTCAATGATGACTTCTCGCTATTGAAGGTTCAATTCAAGTAAACAATTAATCTTCAAGTGTTTTTGAGAATTCTTCTGGGCTGTCAAAAATTTCAAACACGCGCGTCATGCTGGTCAATTCAAATAACATTTTGACCTGATCGTTGATGGAACAAACACAAAACTTTCCATTTACCGATCGCACCGTTTTGAGGGCAAGCACGAGAGCAGCTAAACCCGAACTATCCATAAAAGTGACATCTTTGAGATCAATTAAGATGACTCTACTGCCCTGATCGACAGCTTCACTCACTTCACTCCGAAACTGATGTGCTTGAGTGCTATCCAGAATTCCGCTGGGTCGAATAACTTGAATGTTAGGTTTCATGGGCTAAGTAAATTGACTACAGTAAAAATGGGCTAAAACAGAAAGCTGAATACAGCGAAATGGATGAGCGATCGAGATTAATATTGCCAGGAAAAATGGCATTACTGGAAGATTCGTCGCCTATCTTTACTACAACAATAAATTCACCCAGTCGGGCACTTCACAGAAAGTTCTTGAGTTAAGCAAGATTCTGCACCGAATCGATTCAGTTGAGCACAATGAGTTGTGCAATTAAGCCCGGTTAATTGTGCCCGGTTAATTGTGCCCAGGAGAAGTATCGGCAAAAGCACCTGTAAAAACAAATGCTCTCAACCTACCTTGCCTTGGCTAGCGAAATTAGAGATATTAGAGATATTAGGAATATTACGTAATGTAACTAACCCTTAAATGCCGGAACCAAGTGCCAGAGTAATCCAACCTTCAAAGGCTATCCCTCAAAAGCTGGGCAAAGTAGCCGTCATCGGAGCCGGAATCGGCGGACTGACGGCAGCAGCTCTGTTGGCACATCGAGGCTATCAGGTGTTGGTGTGCGATCAGGCGATCGTTCCTGGAGGCTGTGCTTCCACCTTTAAGCGGCGAGGCTTTATCTTCGACGTTGGCGCAACGCAGGTTGCCGGATTGGAATCAGGCGGCATTCACCATCGCATCTTTTCAGAATTAGGTATTGAGCTACCCGAAGCCTCGCCCTGCGATCCGGCTTGCGCGGTTTATCTGCCGGGTGAAGCCTCACCCATTAGCGTCTGGCGCGATCCGCAGCGCTGGAAAGCAGAACGAGATCGGCAGTTTCCTGGCAGCCAAACCTTCTGGGAACTGCTTGCCAACCTGTTCCGGTACAGCTGGGCATTTCAGTCGCGCGATCCGGTGCTGCCGCCCCGTAGTGCTTGGGATGTGTGGCAGTTGATGCAGGCGGTGCGTCCCGATACGCTGCTGACCTTACCCTACACCTTTGCCACTGTAGGACAAATTCTGCGTCTGTCGGGCTTGGGAAGCGATCGCCGTCTCAAAACCTTTCTCGATCTTCAGCTCAAGCTTTACTCCCAAGTAGATGCGGATGAAACGGCGCTGCTTTACGCCGCGACTGCCCTAGGCGTTTCCCAGGAGCCACAAGGGCTGTATCACCTGCATGGCAGTATGCAGACCTTAAGCGATCGCCTAGTGGAATCTCTAGAACGGGATGGCGGCAAGCTGCTGATGCGCCATAGCGTCGAGCAGATCCATACCCAGAACGGACGCGCCACGGCAATCCAGATTCGTAGCCAGAAAACGGGCGAAGTTTGGACTGAATCGGCTGATCAGGTGGTCGCCAACGTCACAGCACAGAATTTGATGCAGCTTTTGGGTGATGCTGCCCCTAGCGGCTATCGGCACCGGGTCGAAAAATTGCCGCCTTCGTCGGGCGCTTTCGTCATTTATCTGGGCGTGAAACAGGCGGCTATTCCGCCAGACTGCCCGCCGCACCTGCAATTTTTGTATGATTACGATCGCCCGATCGCCGAAAATAATTCTCTGTTCGTTTCGGTCAACCGTCCCGGTGACGGTCGTGCCCCCGAAGGCTATGCCACTGTCATTGCCTCTTCGTTTACAGACATAGCTCAGTGGGATGACGCCTCTGATCAATCCGCCTATGAAGCATTGAAACAGCGTTACACTCAGACGGCGATCGATCGCCTCTCACAATTCTTTCACTTGACTCCTGAAACCATCATTCATACTGAGGCCGCAACGCCCCGCACCTTTGTCCGCTATACGGCACGCGATCGAGGTGCCGTCGGCGGTATCGGACAACGAGTCTCCACCTTTGGGCCTTTTGGCTTTGCCAACCGCACGCCCATAGCCGCTCTCTGGCTAGTTGGAGACTCTACCCACCCTGGAGAAGGAACGGCGGGCGTTAGCTATTCTGCCCTAACGGTTGTGCGGCAAATTGAGCGTCAGGCGCTTTAGGCAAATTTTGAGCCAGAATTTTGAGCCAGAAGGCTTCATCAGAAAATTATTTGGCAAATAGAATCAGCAAATTAATTTCGTAAATGTAGAGCTGCGAACCGACAAAGTACATTCAATGGCATAAAGTAATCGCATAGAGTGTGAAAAGATCTTGTAGCTTAGGAGAAGCGATCGCCCCTCCTTCGGAAGAGAGACTTCCCTAGCCTCCTTCGCACCTTGCCTCTCTGTAATGCTGCTCTCTCCCCCTGCTATCCCTTTCCCCATGAAGCAAGCCTATCTCTCGGCTACCCTGTCCGCACTGTGCTTTGTGACCTTAGGAACCTGCGTGACTGCGGCAGCAGCCTCACGCTTAGATCCACTCGTTGCCCCGGTATCTGCTGCGCCTAAAGCTAGCGTGACGGAGGGTGGGCGATCGCTCCCTATGCTGCAAACCATGCTGGGACAGTGGACAGCCAGCAGCATGCGCTATTCCTCTAGCTTCAATTCGATCGCTCAACCGGGCAGGGCAGGGCAGGCATACCGGGTCGTAAAAGCAGAACAGACGGCAAGTATGCAGACTCCCCTCAACTGGCTAAATGCCATGACTCTGAAATTGACCGCTAATCGTCAGGTTCTAGCAGAGTTTTTGGATATGATGGGGCATGATCTTGGCAGCGAATGGACCAGCGAAAAAGATCGATCGCAGCCGCAAAAGTGAAGAATTCAGCTTGAAGATGATGTCGTTTTTGCTTTAGAACTTCTACTCTGGAAGCTAAACGTCCTCTCACAATCTTGAACCTGCGGTCAAAAATCTATGCTCAAAAAAGTCTGGCTTTGGTTGCTCTGGGGTGGATTTGTTGCCTACGCCTTTCTGTTTGCGCCCCCCGATCGCCCGGACACGCTACAGCTTATTCAGAATCTTTCCACTGGAAACGTCGCGGGTATTAATCCCCTGATTGTGGCGCTATTCAACATCATGGGAGTGCTGCCGTTGCTCTACTCCTGTTTTCTATACCTAGATGGCAGAGGACAGAAAGTTCCAGCTTGGCCGTTTGCGATCGGCTCATTTGCAGTTGGAGCTTTTGCGCTGCTGCCCTATTTGGCTCTGCGTCAGCCCAACCCCACGTTTTTAGGCACAAAAAACTGGTGGCTGAAGCTGACAGACTCCCGCTGGTTGGGCGGATTGATTGCAGTAGGGGCGATCGCCCTGATGCTCTACGGTTTCCAAAATGGCGATTGGAGCAATTTCGTCGCTCAGTGGCAAACAAGTCGCTTTATCCATGTCATGAGTCTCGATTTTTGTCTGCTCTCGCTGCTGTTCCCGGTATTGCTAGGCGACGATATGGCAAGGCGCGGACTCAAAGATCAGCGAATTTTTTGGGCGGTGACTCTGCTGCCGCTTTTGGGCGCTCTAGCCTACGTTTCCTTACGCCCCCCTGTTCAGGCAACAGCCTCTGATCACGCCCAATCCCTAGCTCCCAATCCCTCATCTCCCCCTCTCTGAGTCTATGCATACCTTCATTCCGCCCGATCGCTTCTTCCCCTATCTGACCTGGACAGAAATTCAGGCAATGTCTGACAAAGATAACGTGGTGCTGATTCAGCCTGTGGGAGCGATCGAGCAGCATGGACCGCATTTGCCGCTGGTCGTGGATGCAGCGATTGCCACAGCGGTAGTGGGCAAGGCACTAGAGCAGTTGGCTCCTGAAATTCCAGCCTATGCCCTACCAACGCTGAGCTATGGCAAGTCGAATGAGCATTGGCACTTTCCAGGAACGGTGACGCTGAGCGCTCAGACGCTAATCAATACCCTGATGGAGGTGGGCGAAAGCCTGTACCGAGCGGGATTTCGGAAGTGGGCATTGGTCAACGGGCATGGCGGACAGCCGCAGATCATGGACATCGTGGCGCGAGATCTGCACCAGCAGCACGAAGATTTTATGGTGTTTCCATTATTCGTTTGGCGCGTGCCCAACATCGCCGGAGATTTGCTGACCCCTAAAGAAAAGGCTTTGGGAATTCATGCAGGTGATGGCGAAACCAGTCTGTTGCTTTCCATTCTGCCGGGACAGGTGCAGATGGATAAAGCCGTTGCCGAGTATCCGCAGGAGTTGCCCGAAGACAGCGTGCTAAGTATGGAGGGCAAGCTGCCATTTGCCTGGACAACGCGAGATTTGAGCAAAAGCGGTGTTTTGGGAGATCCAACAACGGCGACTGTAGAGAAGGGCGATCGCATTCTCCAATCGCTTGCCGATAGCTGGACAACGGTCATTCAAGACCTCTACAAATTTCAGCAGCCCAAAGCCTGGAAACAGCTTTAGAACGTTCGGTCTTGAAAAACTTGACTCAGAAATGCCGTCACTTCTGCCCAGACTCGATCGGTGGCTACGGGGTCAAAGCGATCGCTATCATCTCGCATAAAGGTATGATTTGCGCCTTCATAAAGCGAGAGGGTGTAATCGACCCCCGCATTTTCTAAACCTTGAATCACCTTCTGTCGAGCGTCTTCTGGAATGTGAGGATCGATCGAGCCGAACGCTAGAAAAACTTTGCCCTTGACTTCCCCCATGCGAGACAGCGTGTCGGCTACGCCGCGCCCCAGCTTGCCAATGTGAATGCCCGTGGGGTAGCAGCACACCGCCGCTTTGACCTCATCCCGAAACGCTGCCCGAAACGCCAGATGTCCGCCAATACAGAAGCCCATCGTCCCAATTTTATTGGGATCAATCTGGCTTTCTGGTTTCAGACCGTCTTGCTTGAAAAAGTCAATCACAGCACGGGCATCGGCATCATATTCGGCGATCGCGGTTCGTCGAGCGTCATCATTGCCCTGCATCCGTCCCAAATCGTTGGGTTCAATCACGGTACCAATCGGCTCAATCCGGTGAAAAATCTCTGGAGCCGCCACGACATAGCCATAGCCTGCCAGATGATTGGCGAGGCGCGTGATCGGACTCCCCAACTGATAAATATCTGAGTAGAACAAAATGCCTGGATAGCGTCCGGCTGGCTGAGGAGCCGCTATGTAAACCCGCATCAGGCTGTCATCTACGACTAAGTCAACGTTGCGTTTGGTAATTTGCACGTTTGGAAGTTCCTGAAATGGGGGCTTTACGGCGGAGCCGCACAATTTTGGCTCTCAGATTTTGGCTCTCAGATTTTGGCTCTTAGATTTTAGATTTTGGAGCCAGGATGGATCAATAGCGCTGCTTCGTGAGCTGTCTTTGGGGGCGAAAACAAATAGCCCTGAACCTGTTGACAGCCGATCGCCCACACCCTAACTGTTTCATGGTTTCAACGCCTTCTGCAACGACATTCATGCTGAGCCTGTGTGCCATCACGGTTGTGTCCTCACTCTAGTGGCTTCAACAATTGCCGAGTTCTCGCTGCTAGGGCCGAGGTGATGGATACAAGAGCGATCGATTTTCAACGGATCAGCCGGAAAACGCTGAAGGTAGCTTAGAGAGGAGTACTCCGTACCAAAGTCATCAGTACTGAGATGAACACCATAATTGAGATTGCGACTCTTGAAGGAAGCATACAGACAAAACATAGGGCTAAATGTAACAGATGCACCCAAGAGCTTTTCATAGTTGCTTACGCAAGGTTTCATAGTTGCTTACGCAAAGGTTTCATAGTTGCTTACGCAAAGGGCGATCGCAGCCGTGTTATCCTCATCACTTAGCAATTCGCTTAGCAATTTCAGCAAAAACAATTCCAGCAGAGCACCTTAGCTCACAACTTAGTGTTTCAAAATCGCATGATTTTACAAAACTTTGCAACACTTCAAAACTTTACATAGTTCAAAAATAAACCGTGAAGCTTTCTTGAAGTTAGGATCTGCGCTCGTAAAGTTTCTATCCTAGAGGCAATCCCATCGAAAATAGAGAAACAAACCTAGTGAATTTGCCTATCATGGGTAGCTGGGCAAATGCTGAGCTTTAAATAGAATGCCTTGATGTTGTTTGCTGTAGGAATTGACCTGTGAGGAGATCTTTTCAATTGAGTCTGGCTAACATGAGTCTGGCTGGCAGCCCAACGAATAGTTCAACTAACGGTTCGCCAGTTCGTATCTGGCTTCAATCTGGGCTTCAACTCAGCAGTTTTGCGGCAGTTTTGGGCGCAATTTGCTGGGTGGGGTTAGTGACTCAGCCAGGAGTAGCTCAAGAAGCGGTTGTACAGGGGGAGACTGCACAGGAGACAGTTGCACAGGGAGCAACACAGGTGGCTCCGCTCAATCCTCGGCTCGATGTTGGCGTAGTGCAGCGATTTGGTTCAGACAGCAAAGACGAAATTATTTTGAAGCCAGAGCCAGGAGACAGCCTGACTTTGACGTTTAAACAGGGAGAGCAGCCCCAAACCCTGACCACTAATGGCGACGTTAAGGTGGATGTGGTTATGCAGCCCATCCCTCAGCCAAGGGTGAGTGAGCGCGTTGTGCTCAGTACACACCGCAGTTTTGAAAGCGCGGAAGATAGCGCCGATCGCTGGAAACAGCGGGGTATTGAGGTTGAGCTGGCTCAGCCGAAGCAGTGGCAGGTCTGGGCAAAGCGAAATACCTACAGCTCAGCGCTGCTGCGTCGTTTGCTGATGCAAAATCTCCAGTCCCACGGCTCCCGAACTGCCTTCATTGACACGCAGATTCAGCGTCAGGAGCCGAAGGCGATGGTGACGGTAAACGGCAATCGCTACCAGGAAGATGAGATTGCGATCGCCACTAATCAGCCAGTCAACGTTACCTTCAACCGAGGGGAGCACGGCACAAAAGCCTATGCGGGTAGCCTCAAGCTTCAGACCAACGCCTATGGCACCTATACGCTAGTTAATCAGGTGCCGCTAGAGACTTACCTGCGGGGCGTGGTTCCCCATGAGATTGGGCCAGGTGCCCCCACTGCCGCGATCGAGGCACAAGCCATCCTAGCCCGCACCTACGTTTTGCGGAACCTGCGTCGCTTTGCGATCGACAATTACCAGCTCTGTGCCGACACCCAATGCCAAGTCTACCGAGGACTCACTGGGGCGGATGGGGTTGCCGATCGGGCAATTGCCAACACTCGTGGGCAGGTGTTGACCTATCAAAACGAGCTGGTTGACGCCCTGTATTCTTCCACCACCGGGGGCGTGACGGCGCGCTTTAGCGATGTCTGGAATGGCAGCGATCGCCCTTACTTGCAGTCGGTTGTGGACTCTGTGCAAAATATTTGGGATTTATCTAGCCGCAGTCTGGCAGACGAACAGAATTTTAGGGCGTTCATTGCCCAAAAAGCTGGATTTAACGAGGTGGGCTGGGATATGTTCCGGTGGCGTGTGGTTAGCCCCCTCCCCGATTTGGCAAAAGATTTACGCTCCTATCTGCAAAGTAAGCAGAACCCTCTGGCGAACTTTACTCAGGTGCAGGACATTAAGGTATTGGAGCGATCGCCTACAGGACGGGTGCAGAAACTGGCAATCACCACCGATCGCGGCATCGTTGAGCTAGAGAAAGACGAAATTCTCCGGGCACTCTATGCTCCCAACAGCACCCTGTTTTATGTGGAGCCAGTTTACGAACAGCCCACAGCCAAGGTCACTCCTCAGCCTCCGGCTGCCGTTGCTCAGGGGTCGAATGCAGCTGCCAAAGCGATCGAGCCAATGCCTAAACCCTTCGCTGCTGCTGTCCTGAAGGGGTTTGTCTTTACGGGAGGCGGCTTGGGACATGGGGTGGGCATGAGCCAAACGGGTTCCTATCACCTGGGTGAATTGGGCTGGTCGGGTAGCCAGATTCTTAGCTTTTACTATCCCGGCACACAGCTTCAGCCTCTGACGAATGCGATCGTTTTTTGGCAGCCTGTCGCTCAATCACAGACCTCGGTTCCGGTGATGAAGGCGATTGCGCCCAAGAAATCTAATTTCGTAAAGACCGTCAGTCCTTTTGGGCAGTAGAAGATCACCCGTGATGACCTGGAGTCAGGGAGTATGGCCTGAGAGAGAAGCCTGTTAGAGAGAAGATTGACATGACTTCGGCAACTCAAGAGAAGACATTTGCCCTGGCTGAACGACAAATCTTTCCTTTCCCATGCATTACAACATCCAAACTCAGGCTTCCTGCAAAGTAATTCTGGTGGTTTTAGATGGTTTACGATTTGATGTCGCCCAATCCTCAATGGGATATTTGGGACATTGGGTTGAAATTTCCCAAGCCAGTCTATACAAAGTTCAGGCAGAACTTCCTACCTTGTCTCGCCCTTTATATGAGGTGCTGCTCACAGGAACTCCTGTCTCAATCAATGGCATCACCGCCAACGATGTCGCCAGACTCTCCCATCAAACTAGCCTATTTCACCTGGCAACTCAGCAAGGATTAACCACTGCTGCTGCTGCCTTTCACTGGTTTAGCGAACTCTACAATCGCTTTCCGTTCGATCGCTTCACCGATCGCGAACAGCATCAGCCACATCTGCCCATTCAGCACGGCAAATTCTATTGGGAAGATGCCTACCCCGACTCCCATCTGTTTGCCGATGCGGAAGCCCTGCGTCAGAGCTGTCATCCTGATTTTATGCTGGTGCATCCGATGGGATTAGACTACACAGGACATCGCTTTGGCGGCAACTCTCCAGAATATCGCGGACGAGCGATCGCCACAGACAGCCTCTTGGCGCAATTTGTGCCCCGATGGCTAAGCGACGGCTATGAAATCTTGATTACAGCCGATCATGGCATGAATGCCGACGGACAACATGGCGGTATAGGTGCTGATGTTCGGGAAACTCCTTTGTTTTGTATTAGCCCTAGGATAGCTCCTGGGATTTATTTGGAAGGCATTTCACAAATGGCGATCGCCCCCCTAATCTGTCAACTTTTGGCATTGCCCTACGGAAAAAACATGCGTCCTCAGTCAATACCGGGTTGCCTGAGCGGCATCATGGATAGCCCAGAGCCGGAGAAGGGCTGCGAATCCCATCAACTTTTTGGCTCTCCTTCTCCCACGTAGGCAGAAGGGATGGGAGGATGAGGAAGCAAAAATCTGTCAGTTAATCAGCCTGTGCTGCTCATTCTGCGTTAAGTTGGGTCTGTCTAAACGAGACATTCTGCTATGGCTGAGCCGCTTATCGAACTGAAAGGAGTTAGCAAATCCTTTGGTCGCAACGTTGTGTTAGAAAATATCGACCTGACGATTTACCGGGGAGAAGCCCTTGCCATCATCGGGCCGTCAGGGACGGGCAAATCCACGATTCTACGGATCATCGCAGGGCTGCTAGAGCCAGATGCTGGAGAAATTTATGTCCAGGGTCAGCGGCGAGAGGGATTGGTGGAAGATGCCAAAGAGTCCTTGGGCATTGGCATGGTTTTCCAGAACGCCGCCCTGTTTGATTCTCTGACGGTGGAGGAAAATGTTGGCTTTCTGCTGTATCAGCACTCTCGCTTGTCTCGCAGACGTATCCGCGAACTCGTTGAGCATAAGCTGGATATGGTTGGGCTGCCAGGAATTGGCAATCGCTATCCTGCCGAGCTTTCGGGCGGAATGCGCAAGCGGGTCAGCTTTGCCCGTGCCATTATGGACAACCCCGACGACCCAACCGATAGTCCTGAAGTGATTCTCTACGACGAGCCAACTGCTGGACTAGACCCGATCGCCTCTACGGTGATCGAAGACTTGATTCGCGCCTTGCAAAGCTCTCACGGCGGATGCAGCACCTACGGAATTATTACGCACCAAGACAGCACCATTCGCCGCACCGCCGATCGGATCATCTTCTTGTATCAGGGTAAAGTCCAGTGGGAAGGTAGTGCTGCGGACATCGACACGACCGAAAATCAGGTAGCACGACAGTTTTTTAGCGGCAGTGTCGAGGGGCCTATCCAATTAGCGGGGTAGTATAGCTGTCACCAGTTTGCTTATGATCTTTTGGGTGGGGCGCTGCGCACCCCACCCAAAAGATCCTCATCCTAACCGCCTTGGCGGTTGCCATATTTTGAACTCACCCGTAAATCTGGAACGTTACCGTCTAGGGTTAGAGGTAATCTGGATAGAAGCTGCCGCTGTTGAAAGGAGACATCATGCGATCGCGAACAATTCGAGAAGGTTCTGTGGGTCTGCTGATCCTGCTAGGGCTGGGGGTAATGGGAGGGCTATTTTTGTGGTTACGAGGGTTTAATCCTAGCAACCGCAGCTACCGCGCCGTCATCCAGTTCCCTGAAGTTGCGGGCATCCAGGTAGGCGCACCCGTGTCTTACCGAGGGGTATCCGTAGGTCGGGTGATGGATGTGCGTGCCGGAGCCAATGCGGTAGATGTTGAAGTTGAGATTTCGCCTGGGACTCTGGTAATTCCCAAGAACGCAGTTATTGAGGCAAATCAAAGCGGTCTGATTGGCGCAACGGCGATCGATGTCACGCCTCGGAACAGTTTGTCTAGCGCCGCGTTAGCGCAAAATCCGCTAGCAGAAAACTGCTCCAGTGAGATCGTTGTCTGTGATGGCGATCGGCTTTCTGGCGAGGTCGGAGTCAGCTTTGGCGCTTTGGTACGCTCCACAACACAGTTTGCCAACCTATTTTCCAATCCCCAATTTTTTGCTGAAGTTCGTTCTCTGACCCGCAACTCTGCCGATGCGGCTGCCGGAGTTTCGGTGCTGACGGGCGAAGTGACCAAGCTAACCAAATCTGTGCAAAGTGAGCTGGGAACCCTGTCCACTGCTGCCTCTACTTCGGCAACATCGGTGGGTGAGGCGGCAAATCAGCTGGGTTTGACAGCCGCTCAGGTGAATGGGCTACTCGCCGAAAACCGTAGCTCTCTGGTCGGAACCCTCAATAGCATTGACCAAACGAGCCGCCAAGTTCAGGATCTAGTCAGCACCTTGGCACCCCAGGTTGAAAATGGCGAAATCTTGCAGAATCTCCAAACTCTATCGGCAAATGCCGCTGAAGCTTCGGCAAACCTGCGAGATCTAACGGCAACCGTGGGCAGTCCTGACAATATGCTGATGCTCCAGCAAACTCTAGATTCTGCTCGCGCTACCTTCCAAAACGCCCAAAAAATCACCTCTGATCTGGATGAGCTGACGGGTGATCCGGAGTTGCGAGATAACATTCGCGACCTAATCAACGGATTTGGCAACCTGGTGTCTTCTAGTCAGCAGTTGCAGCGACAGACGGCGATCGCTCAAGTTCTGAGTCCGGTGGCTTACTCTGCGGCGAGTGTAGCAGCGGAAGGCAAGCGTGAAGGTGCAGGAGGCGGGGACGCAAAACGGGACGATCGCCTTGCACCTCAGCCCACCCTCCAGATGCCGACTGACGCGGAATATCAAAATTGGCTCAAAACCTTTGCTACCGCTCGTCAACTTCCTTCAGAAGAGCGCAAGGTTCAGCCTGCTGCCTATTAGCGACCACAATACCAAGTGCCTTAATCCTCGCTTCCCCATTTTTCCATGCCCCCCCATTTTCCTGATATCCACGATCATTGGGCAAGATCCTGCATCCTGGCGCTGAGCGATCGCCACATCGTCCAGGGTTTTCCAGATGGTACTTTTCGCCCCGATGCGTCGCTGACCCGCGCTGAGTTTACGGCGCTACTGTATGTGTCATTTCCTAGTGCGCCCAAGGTTCGTAATTCCGTCTATTTTCCTGATGTGCCCCTAACGCACTGGGCGTATAAAGCCGTGATTTGGGGCTACGAGCGGGGGCTGTTTTCTGGCTATCCAGAGGGCTACTTTTATCCAGATCTGCTCATTCCCCGTATGCAGGTGATGGCGGTGCTGGTGACGGCGCTGTCTCTGCCCACCCCTGCTAATCCCGATGAAACGCTGACGCTTTATTTCGATGATGCGGCGGAGATTCCGAACTGGACGCGCTGGGCGATCGCGGCAGCCGTGCTAGATAACCGCATGGTCAATTACCCAAACGTGCGCCTATTTCGCCCGACCCAAAACGCTACCAGAGCTGAACTAGCGGCATTCCTCTGTTTAGCGCTAGAGATTTCAAACGCTGTGCCGCTGCCGTATGCTACCTGGAATATCGGCATTTATGCCCTTCAAGATAGTGATCCAGATAGTCTAGCGCCCTACGAGCGTTGGGATGGCTGTGCCCGTCTGATGCGCGATATTCAGGTGATCTTGACCGACTTCCGGCTGTATTCTGGGGCGATCGATGGGCGTTACACCTCTCCCACCGAAGCGGGTCTGACGCAGTTCTGCGACTTCTACGGACTCGACACCATGAAAGTCGGCGTATTTGATTCAGAGTTTGCTTGGGCGCTGACCCATGCCGATCCGATCGCCTTCATCTTGGCGCAGTCCAAAGACCGTCAGCAGGTTTACAACACCTACCTGGCGCAGGAGGAAGGATTTGATGCTGAAAAGCTAGCGTTTCTCGATCGCGGATACCTGACATCGCCCTATGCCGCCGAGATTTCCAGTTTTCCCGATCGCCTCACCCAAAAGCCCGATGGCGTGACCTTGATTTCGCCCACCGCGATCGCTGATCTCTACCCAGCGCGAGGTGAACGACCAGCCATTGATGCAGCTGGGCTAGATTTTTTACATCCAGACATTCAGCAAGCCTGTGTTTGCGTCGGCAGCTTTGTCGATGGCATGATTCGCGCTCGGTGGCTGGGAAAAAATGCCCTCCAGCCTGCCCAGCTTTGGAGCGCAACGAAGATTCTGCCGCTGCTGCACGTGCTGTGCCGCGCCAACGCCGCCAATTCTGAGGCAAAGATTCGAGACTGTCTGGTGCAGCCAATGGGCAGCTCCAGCGGCTACGGTTTCTATTCTCTGGCGGTCGATCTGGTGAGCTATCAGGAGAAAATTGGCAGCTCGAATGCGATTGCGGCTTTATTCAAGCAGTTTTCAACGCCGAAGGAACTGCAAAGCTGGATACAGCAGATGACAGGCAACTTTAATTCAGACTTTTTGGGACGTTACGGCGAACCGCCCCTGATTGAATGTCCTAAGCTCTGGAGCCAAGCTCTCGATGCTTTACTGCTTGAAACCCCCTACAGCGATCACACAGGCAACAATGCCCTATCGACCTATGATTTGACGCGGTTTATCTCGCTGGTGGGCTGGCACAATCACCTGTTTGCGGGTGCGCAGTTACCCAACGCCCAATGGCACAGCCTGGAAACGGTGATTCGCGCTCTGGGTACCGATACTGCTCGCTATGTTGATGTGGCGATCGAGCAGCTCGGCTTGGCTGCGGCGATTGAATCGCCCGTGATTCTCTCGAAGTTGGGCTTTGGACGCAGCGACACCCGCTACCAAACCGAACTCAGCTATGTTGCCTTTGTGCAGTTGATAGACAAACGGCCTCGCGCCAAGAATAAGCCTGCGATTCTCCACACGATCGGCATGGCGCTCTTGGGAGCCAATGCTGAGGGCGACGCCAATGCAGAAGCGCGTCAGCTTGATGCCCGCATGGCGGCAGAAATCACAGAGATCTTGCGGCAGGTGGTAACACAGGAGCTGTAGCCCTGTCCCCTTTACTTAAGGTATTTGAGGGTGGCGCGAAGGGCATTGACGGTTTCATGTATGAATTTTATGAAAGGGGCGCGGAGCGTCCCTTTCATAAAAACTCATACCCAGATTCAGCGAGTCACAGATGCGGTTTATGGCAACCGCCAAGGCGGCTAGGACGGGGACATTTTTGGTGGGGCGCGCTACGCCCCACCAAAAATGTCCTAAGCAAGCTGGCGACAGCTATTAAGAGAAGGGCAGGTTGAAAAAATTAGATAAGTTTCAATTCAACTGTCCTGAAAGGGCGATCGATCGCAAGCAAAGAGAATCATGTGTTCTTGATCACAGGTGCCTGTGATTTATAGCCGATGAGCCATTTTTGTTTAATTGCGGCTAGCCTGGTGTCACAGGGGCAAATTCCTGGCTGGCAGCTTGCCTCTGCTGAACCTCCTACCCAAATTCCCTCTGCTACAGCAATTTCTCGTCTCTGTGATTCTCCAGCCGCCTCTCCCAAACGGATTGCCTCTTCGGTGTCGCCCACGGTAGAGATCAACTTGCCTGAGCCTAGTCGTCGCTGGAAGACCATTCCGATCGCTGATTTTGTCCCGCCTCGGCGCAGTCGTCCGGGTTCTGGCAGCCAGCTTTTGCAGCAGCGCTGGGCGGCTCTGCGATCGGGCACCCTTTACACGCGAACGGCGATCGATAGCTTTCGAGAAGCTTGGCTAAACGCGACGGAGCAGCCTACCTATGAGCAGTGGATTAACCTGTTGGGGCAAGAGGCAAAGATGGTCGCAGGCGGGCAGGGGGTGAATCGGCTCTCAGTGTTGGTAGGGGATTCTTTGGCGATGTGGTTTCCTGCCGATCGGCTGTCGAGCGATCGCTATTGGCTGAATCAAGGTATTTCAGGAGACACCACCACCGGAATTTTGAATCGGCTATCGTTATTTAATGACACGCAACCTGACGCAATTCATGTCATGGCGGGCATCAACGATTTGCGGCGTGGGGCAACCGATGCTGAAGTGGTCAGTAACCTGACGGAAATTATGCGACAGCTCAAGCAAGCCCATCCTAATTCAGCCGTTTATATCTACTCGATTTTGCCCACTCGCCTATCTTCAATCTCCAACAATCGCCTCCGCTGGCTTAACTACAACATTGCGGCAGCTGCCCGTCAGGAAAACGCGACATTTCTCAACCTCCAGTCTATTTTTGTGGACGATGAAGGCAATTTGCAGCGTGACCTGACCACGGATGGACTGCACTTGAGCGCCTTGGGGTATGAGGTTTGGCAGACTGCCCTAAAGCCAATCTTTTAAGATCTACAACCTTTTGTATGCCAGGATTTCTCTTGCAGGGGTGCGATCGCCATTGCAGGAAATCCGGCGCGGCCCCTCTAGGAATTTAATCCCAAAGCCTAGATTGCTATATAGCTCAATGATTCGTTCGGTTGCTTGATTGGAGGCAATCACGGGCCCTTTGTGGGCAGACAGCCATTCAGCTAGCGATACCTGATTATTCCAGGTAAAGTCGGTAGAGCTGTATTTTCTAAATTCAACGTCATAGGGCGGATCTGCATAGATAAAGTCATTGGAGTTGAGAGGGAGATCCATAAACTCCATGGAAATCAGATCGAAGTTTCTTAGGGCAGGAATATAGTGTGTGAAATCTTGGATGTAGCCGATCGTCTTATATCGTCCAAAGGGGACATTGAATTGGTCGCTGTTATTAAAACGGCAAAGCCCGTTATATCCTGTTCGATTGAGGAAGTAAAATAGCTCGGCAGCATTGAGGCTATTAATCTGCCCCTCTAAGATGAGGTGGTTGAAACGCTGACGACAAACGTAGTAGTAGCTGGAATCATTTTTTAAAGGAATATCAATCAATAAACCTTTTTTTAGCCAGCTATAAAAATTCATGAGGTGGGCATTTAAGTCATTCAGCAGTGCCGATTGAGGCTGTAGACCCAGCGCCACAGACATACCGCCGACGAAAGGTTCTACGAGTCGGCAATGGGAGTGCGATCGCCAAATTTCCTTTAACGTAGGCACTAACCAACGCTTTCCTCCAGCCCACTTGAGAGGAGGACTAAGAACTTGGCTAGAGGTATGAGCTGCGGATAGTGAAGCTAGAGGCACGATTCTACTTTGACACTTTATAGCAACCGCCAAAGCGGTTAGGACGGAGATATTTGGGATGGGGCGCGAAGCGCCCCATCCCAAATATCCTAAGCAAACTGGCGACAGCCCTATAAGAAATCTGCATTTTATGAGAGATCTAATGGCTTAAAATCTGCTCATAGCCTTAAAAGTTTTGCCGACATTTGAGCCTATTAATGTTCAAGAAGATCTGTTTAGAATCAGCAAAAAATCAAGACTCTGGATTATCTATAATCTTAAACCTTTTTTACAAAAAATGATTTTTATTAGACTATCTAACTCATAGTTCTCATCTAGTTCTCATCGCCAGCTTTCTGCCCCGACGCAATTCAATTCCTTCTCAGATCAAGTTTTGCCTTTATTCCTTCGTTGATTTTGTCTGACTACGTTTGCGAAGCGTATGGGCTTTTGAAACTAAGTCTTGGAAAAAATCAGTTTCGACAATTTCCTGAACCTGCTTTTGGCGCTTCACTTCGTCAATCTCAATGCGTAAGTCTTGCACTTGCTGTTTTAGACGCTGTTCTCGGACATAAATCTGCCGCGCCATCGTTTGAAAAACCCGTGCCAATTGCCCTAACTCATCGGTACGCTGAGCAACAGGAGAAAGACTTTCGACCTCAAATTTCTGAGTTTCGATCGCCGCTGCAGCACGGGCAACCCGCAGAATAGGACGGGCAATAATGCGATCGGTCAGCAGCACTGCCAGTCCAGAGGTCGTGATTACAAAGGCTATGATGACGATGAGCAAGATCTGTTTATTCTGGTTGATCTCCTTCAGGTAGATACTCTCAGGAATGACGGTACCCATTTGCCAATCCAGATGCCCTAAAGGCGCAAGGGAAATAAAATAGCGATCGCCTGTTTCTGGCTGCACATAGGTGAACTTTTGCAGAGATTGAAGACGGGCGATCGCCTGCCCCTGAGTCTGCAAGGTATCGCTGGCGTATTGAAGTAGGGGATTTCGCGTCTGGCTGAACTTTTGAAGCTGCGGCTGATCTTGGTTCGTCGTGGATAGGGATATCACATCCTGTGGTTCCGTTGAAGCGATGAGTTCTCCCTTTGTATTGATGATAAAGGCAGCTCCCGGTCGCTGTCCGCGCAGTCGCTTCAGGTATTCCGAAAGCTGTTTTAGCTCAATGCCAACCCCCACCACTCCAACTGTTTTCCCCTGTTGCTCAATGCTGACGGTCGCATCCATTCCGGGCGCGTTAGTCGATCGATAGACATAAATTGACCAGGCGGGCTGACCAGGCGTTTTTAGCGCCGCCTGATACCAGGGTCGTTGAGGCGCGTAGAAAGCCGGATTCATGGGCATGGATTGACTGTCAATTTGTTTGAACTGCTGATTCACCCGTCGGTAGGCATGAATGGTAGTCGTGGTTGTTTGATTTTTAGAATTCCAGTCACGGCTATGAAACTTGAGGATTCCCTCTGGCATTCGCTGTGCGCCCAAGAAATTGCCGTTCGCATAGCCAAACTGTACCCAGGTAAAATCAGGATTTGCCTGGAGCGCACTCAGAAGAAATGCTTCCTGTGCCTTCTGATCGGAGAGATTCACGAAATTGTTGATGTAGCTGCTCTGGATCAGCCCTTGCGCTGACTGAGCGCTGCTAAACAGCCGCTCAACTTCTTGTGAGGTGGCGAGGGCAATCTCTTTGTTCGTTTGGGCGATGAGCATGTCTACATTACGCTGGGAGACGAGCAGCCAGGGGAAGTAAACGATCGCCGCCGTAGTGCTAATCGTGATCAGAACAGCACCTGCTAGCGCCACCTTTAGACTAGGCGTTTTTTTGAGCGGATCTAGCAGATTTTTGGCAGGGCGCAGTGAATTTTTAAGAGAAAGAATGGGCTTCATCGTTTAACAGCTCCGCTTAATGGCTCAATTCTGGATAAGACTCTAAATCTGTAATGATGGCAGTAGCTGCCATCCCAGTATGGACAATGCAAAGGGTGCGAAAAGGATCTAGGATCGGATCGATCGCAATGAACAGCACCAGCACCGCTTCGAGCGGCAATTTCAGCGGATGCAGCACCAGATCGAGCATGGTTAGCGTCAGAATTCCAGTTACGCCCGATGTTGCCATGCCCGCCAGAATTGCCCCAACGATGACGATCGCCACCTCCCTAATGCTCAAAGATTTATGGTAAAGCTGCGCCACAAATAGTGTAGCCAGGGCAAAGTAGGTAACCGATCCAAAGCGGCATAGCGTCGTCGCCAGGGGCGCAACCAGATTCACCGTTTGACGATTGAATTGCAGCCTTTCGCTCAGAGCAGTGATGGCAGAAGGGAGGCAGGCGAGACTGCTAGAGGTGGCGATCGCTAGAATCGTCGGTTCTCTTAATGCCGACAGGACAGAGCCTAGAGAAAGATGCGATCGCCGCCATAGGATAAAAGTGCTAAAGATATAGATGCTCATGAATGTGGCAATTGAAATGACCACAAAGTTAATCATAGAAAATAAAACGTTTAGACCCAGTTTAGAAATCTGCGTTGCCAACAGGCTGCACAATCCAAAAGGGAGCAGAAACGTTAGCCACTGAATCAGTTTGTTGAACGTTTTATAGATGCTGTCAAGAACTTCAAAACAGGTGTTAGATTCCTGAATTAGCCCCAGTGCAATCCCAGAGATGATTGAAAAAATCAAGACTTTTAGAGTCTGTCCTGTACTTAGGGCATTAAAGATATTGTCTGGAATGATGCTAAGCAAAAAGCTGTTGAAGTCTAATCCTGGCTCTGCGATCGCTTCACCCGTCAGCGAGATTTCCAGATCAATTCCTGATTGATTGACCATGACCCCTAGCCTTTCCAAGGTGGCAGTAGACAAATTACGACCGGGTCCCGCGATCGCCGCCATTGCCACAGCAAAGCTACTCACCAGTAGCAAGCTCACAGGAAACACAAGGAGAATGCGGCGGATGGACGCCCCGCGAGTGGTCATCAGTCGCCCAACGCTGGTGGTAATGGCAGAGAGCAAAATGGGTAAAACGCACATCTTGAGTAGCCCCAAATACAGCTCCCCTACGGGAGAAATCCATGCAGCTAAGTTGTGCTGACGGGTGCCAATCCCAACACCTAGGACAATGCTAATGACGATCGCCCAAGGGCTGCGAAGCCAGATCAACGTAGGGCGAAATTGAAGAGACTGGAGGGGACTAAGAGCCATAGCTAGCCTGGTTTGAGGAAAAAAACTTATGCTGGAGGCTGGGTAATTTTCACGGGGCAGCCTTCACGGGACTGCCTTCACGGGACTGCCTTCACGGGACTGCCTTCACGGGACTGCCTTCAGGTAGCCCGAATATTCTTCCAGCAATTTGTCTGTCGTGTAGTTAATTTGCATCATGTCGAGATACTGTTCCACAAAAGCCAGAAGCTGTCCGCTGTCCCAGGGTAGGGCGATCGCAATGGCATCCTGCGTGTCGGTTAGAGCGATCGTCTGGAGCTGAAGTGCTGCGTCCGGCTTGCCCAACACAATCTTTTTCACTTCTAACTCATCTCGGTAAGCCGCCAGAATATCGCCCCGAATCACGGCTTGCATCACTGCCGTCCAGGAGGAATATTCGACAATTGTGGCTTTGGGAAACTTCTGTTGAGTGAACCCCACGTAAGAGGAGCCTTTGATCACGCCAATTTTGCCCTGCAAATTCCGAATCATTTGCGTGGCGGTCTGCCCATTTGCCCGCTGCGCCATTTGCAGACGGTTGACCAGCAGCCCCTGCCGCATGGTGAGATAAGGGCGAGAAAACCGGACTCTTTGGGCACGTTTCAAGGTGCGGCTAAGCTTGGAGAAGGCTAAGTCTGCATCCAGTTGGTAGACCGCATCAACGACCTGATCAAAGGTGGTCGCCGATCGATTCACCTCCAGTTTTACGCCTAGCTGATCGGCGATCGCCTGCGCCAATTTCATATCCAGTCCCACGAGCTTGCCCTGCTCATCTGCCATGAAAAAGGGCGAATTATCCTGCTTTAGAGCGGCTACTACGAGCTTGCCGCGATCGCGAATCCGCTGAATGTCAGGAGCCGTTGCAGAGCGTTCAATGGAATATTCACCGGAAGGTGGCGTCGGGGCAGCGACTACGGGAGCCGCAAGCATGAACGGCAGTAGGCATCCCCAAAAAACTCCCAGAATGCAGATGCTCACGGCTCGGATAGCCGCTGCTGGGGTATAGCCAGTTTGCTTAGGACATTTTTGGTGGGGCGCTTCGCGCCCCACCAAAAATGTCCCCGTCCTCACCACCTTGGCGATTGCTATAGCCACTGCTCTAAGGGAACCGTGTCGGATCAATCTAGCTGCGCTGATAGCGAGTCCCTCCTGAAAGTTGGGATACTAACCCCAGTAACTCCAATTGTGCTAGGGCGCTAAGCACTGCTCCAGTCGGCAATTCCGTCTGCTGCACTAGCCAATCAATCGCGATCGCCTCATTCCCCACCACCTGTAAAACCTGCTGAAGATCGGGCGCAAGATCGGGCGGCGGCGCAGTTTCCAGCAGCGAGAGTTGGGTCGCGTCGCTTTGGAGTCGCGGCAAGGTATCCAACAGCTCTAGCAAATGAGCTTCTCCCAAAATGGCGTGAGCGCCTTGGTAAAGCAAATCGAGGCAACCCAGACAGCGCTTGTTATCAAGAGAACCGGGCAGCACGTAGACATCTCTGCCGTAGTCATTGGCAAGACGGGCGGTAATCAAAGCTCCTGATTTTTGGGGAGCTTCCAAGACCAGCGTGGCGCGCGATAACCCGGCAATGATGCGGTTACGGCGCGGAAAGTTGACGCGATCGGGCTGCGTTCCTGCCGGGTATTCACTCAAGAGCAGCCCTTGATTGATGATGCGCTGAGAAAGATTGCGGTTAAACGCGGGGTAAATCACATCGACCCCGGTTGCCATAACGGCGATCGTTCGTCTCCCAGCATTTAGGCAACTCGTATGGGCTTCCGTGTCGATGCCATCTGCCAATCCCGAAACCACCAAAAAGCCTGCCTGAGCCAATGCCGCACTGAGCTTGCGCGTCCAGCGACGACCATAATCTGAGGGATCGCGGGTGCCAACAATGGCGATCGCTGGGACATGACCCTGGTTTTCAAGCCGATCAACTGTGCCGTTATAGTACAAGACAGGCGGCGGATCGGGAATTTCCAGCAGCAGCCTTGGGTAGTCTGGATCAGCCGGAGTCCAAAAACAGGGATTCTCTCGTTCATGCTGTTGCAAAAGCTTTTCAGGATCAATGCGAAGGCGATCGATCGCTACCGTATCTGCCGTCTGTAATCCAAATCCATCGACTGCCAGAAGTTCACTAGGCTTTGCGTCCCAGGCTATTTCCAGGCTACCAAAGTGATCGGATAAGCGGCGGAGCAAAATCGCCCCAACGCCCGTAACCTGTGACCAAGCTAACCAAAACGCACGCTCCTGCACGAATTTTCCTAAAAAATAAAGGACATATATGGCGCTACGCGCTTAGATCCAATGAGTTACTTTTTGAGAGCCACGCGGCTCTCAAAAAATAACTCGTCCTAACTCAATTACGTAGTGCTATGGCAACCACCAAGGCGGTTAGGACGGGGCATTTTTATGGATGTGCTCCGTGCGTCCATAAAAATGCCCTAAGTGTGAAAACTACGGCTATACCTGAAACACAGCTTGAGTTCAGTGTTCCCTAGAAATAGATGGAATAACAAAAAAGCGCCCCCGATCGGGAGCGCTTTTTACAGATTAACCAGCAGTTTTCAGCTAGCTTTAGCTTGGTTTTAACTGACAGTCACTAGACTTGCCAATCACTAACCGTTAATGGCAGGAGCTTGCAGCGCGACAGGAGTTGCTTCACCCGCAGCCAAATCCAGCGGGAAGTTGTGAGCATTGCGCTCGTGCATGACTTCCATACCCAGGTTGGCACGGTTCAAGACATCTGCCCAAGTGCTGACAACGCGACCTTGGCTATCCAACACAGACTGGTTGAAGTTAAAACCATTCAAGTTGAACGCCATGGTGCTGATGCCCATTGCCGTTAGCCAGATACCTACCACAGGCCATGCACCCAACAAGAAGTGCAATGAGCGAGAGTTATTGAAGGAGGCATATTGGAAGATCAACCGACCAAAGTAGCCGTGTGCCGCCACAATGTTGTAGGTTTCTTCTTCTTGACCGAACTTGTAACCGTAGTTCTGAGATTCAACTTCGGTGGTTTCACGAACCAACGAGGATGTCACCAAAGAACCATGCATTGCCGAGAACAGCGCACCACCAAACACACCTGCTACGCCCAACATATGGAAGGGGTGCATCAGGATGTTGTGTTCTGCCTGGAATACGAACATGAAGTTAAAAGTGCCGGAGATACCCAAAGGCATGCCGTCAGAGAAAGAACCTTGACCGATCGGGTAGATCAGGAATACGGAGGTTGCAGCTGCCAGAGGAGCGCTGTAAGCCACGCAGATCCAAGGACGCATACCCAGACGGTAGGAAAGTTCCCACTGACGACCCATGTAGCAGAAGATGCCGATCAAGAAGTGGAAGCAAACCAACTGGTAAGGGCCGCCGTTGTACAGCCACTCGTCAAGAGAAGCTGCTTCCCAGATGGGGTAGAAGTGCAGACCGATCGCATTAGAAGAAGGCACAACTGCACCAGAGATGATGTTGTTGCCATACATCAAGGAACCTGCGACAGGCTCACGGATGCCATCAATGTCCACAGGAGGTGCTGCAACAAAGGCAATGATGAAACAGATGGTTGCCGAGAGCAAGGTAGGGATCATCAAAACGCCAAACCAGCCTACATAGAGGCGGTTATCGGTTGATGTTACCCAGGAGCATAGGCGCTCCCAGAGGTTTGCGCTCTCGCGCTTTTGTAATGTTGTAGTCATGATGATTGCTTAGATCCTAGATAATTACTTAACTAGAGAATGGATGCTATGTATGAAGTAGGTATTAACCGACTTGGCTTATATGCTATTAGAATTGCGCTAGTTTTCGCAATTGTTAACCTTAATATGTAACCTATTGCAATGAATTTTTGTAAATGAGTTGTATTATCACGGCAGCATTACTCATCTGCGATCGCCAATCATTAAGCTTCGCAAACTTATATCTCAAAACTGCAATATTTCTCGACTGATTAAACGCTGCTTCTAGAGAAAAGTCGCTATGTTTTCAGCGCTTTATTCAATGTTTTATTCAGTGCTTTGAAAAGTAGACCCGTGACAATTTCAGGAGTTTCGAGATGAGGCAATACTCCGGCTTGAGCGATCGACCAAAATTCCTCGATCGCCTTGGGGTTAAGCTTTGCTAGCCGTTTGCCTAACTCCACTTTGCTAAATTGAGCCTGCTCTCCCCACACTAGGACTGTTGGGACATTGAGCTGATCTAAATAGAGGGATAGATCGAAACATAGGTCGCCACGAAGCGAAGCCAAAGCCGCATACTCAGCATTAAGTTGGGTCGCTGAGGCGAGGTAGGCGGCTACGATTTCGGGAGTTAAGCGCGATCGCTGAGCAAACAAAAACTGCTCCAGAAAATTCCTGATGGCAAACTCATTGGCGGCTCCGAGAGAATAGATTAGGCGATCGAGCAGAGGGATTCCTGCTAGTTTGGCGGCTACTCCCTGCCCGTAATCTAAACCAAAGTCGCCATAGCCAGAAGGAGCTACGAGAAACAGGCTCTGAAACAAATCCGGTCGTTGAATTGCCAGTCGAATGGTCAGTCCGGCAGTGAGGGAAGAGGCGACGACGGGCACAGGCGGATTGATTTGTTCCAATAGCTCGGTCAGCAGGAGCAGATAATCTTCTACCTGGTAGTCTTTCACAGGATGCGTAGACTGTCCCCAGCCAATCAAATCAGGCGCAATCACCCGATACTCTGAGGCAAAAGCTGGATAAACCTTTGACCATTCATAGGCTGACGAACCCCCGCCGAGGCTGTGCAGAAACAGAAGTGGCGGCAAGTCGGAAGCCTTACCCGGTTCTTGAAAATCAGGATCGCGCAAAGGAGAGGCGATCGGCGTGTAGTAAACTATTACGCCCAGCGAAGTCTGGAAGATGCGTTGTCCAAAGCCGGGAGGTTGGAAAGAAAGCATAGGCTAAAGCAATAGACCTCTTTAAGGATATTTGGAAATCCGATCGCCATCCTTAGAAACGCGATATTTCTGAACTCGATCGCTGGAGGTAAGGGCGCGGCATTCGATCGTTATCTCTGGGTCAAACCGTCCAATTATCTGCCGAATGCTACGCCCCTACACTTCATCGCTCCCCCTGTCCCCAAGACTCGATCGCCTCTCTCGCTTCCTCCACCGTGCAGCCAAAAATCTGAGCAACAGCAGCAGCTAATTCTGGATCTGGATTGGCTCGATAAAATCGGGCAAGGATCTGCATGACTATACCCAACATATGCTGATCGTTGTATTCAGCAAAAATCTGTAGCGCCTGTAAGAAATTCGCTTGGGCTTCCGGCAACTCTTTCAATTCTTCCGCTAACAAACCTAGCTGGGCGTAAGTGCGGGCTTGGGAGTAGCGATCGCCAAATTCGATTTTGATTTCCAGGGCTTGTTGATAGTTGACTCGCGCTTGCTCATACTCGCGTAATTCCTGGTCTACGCTGCCCAACTGGTGGTAAGTGCGGGCTTGGGAGTAGCGATCGCCAAATTCGATTTTGATTTCCAGGGCTTGTTGATAGTTGACTCGCGCTTGCTCATACTCGCGTAATTCCTGGTCTACGCTGCCCAACTGGTGGTAAGTGCGGGCTTGGGAGTAGCGATCGCCAAATTCGATTTTGATTTCCAGGGCTTGTTGATAGTTGACTCGCGCTTGCTCATACTCGCGTAATTCCTGGTCTACGCTGCCCAACTGGTGGTAAGTGCGGGCTTGGGAGTAGCGATCGCCAAATTCGATTTTGATTTCCAGGGCTTGTTGATAGTTGACTCGCGCTTGCTCATACTCGCGTAATTCCTGGTCTACGCTGCCCAACTGGTGGTAAGTGCGGGCTTGGGAGTAGCGATCGCCAAATTCGATTTTGATTTCCAGGGCTTGTTGATAGTTGACTCGCGCTTGCTCATACTCGCGTAATTCCTGGTCTACGCTGCCCAACTGGTGATAACTAACTGCTTTCCACAATTGTTTCTGTTGGTCTTCTACCCCGCCAATTTGTTCATAAAGATCTAAAGTTCGCTGATAAGCCGCTCGTGCTGGCTCATATTGTTGCGCTTCTAAGTAATTTCTACCTAATCGTGCAATGGCAAACGGAATTTGATAACCTTCAGCACTCTTCAAAAATGTAGTTGGGTATCGATCAATTTTCTGACAAACAAATTCTAATAATTTCAGATTACTTTGCTTATCATTAATCAAGTCAAAGTACTGCTTTAAGCAAAAGGAAATATCAAAGCTTTCTTGTCTGTCTAGGCAGATTTGCAGGGCATGAAACAGGTTTTCATATTCCCATTGACAAAACTGGATGCCCAACTGCCGCTCTTGCGGATTTTTGGAGTCCATCCATTGCTTGTAAGACCCGGCGAGTCCCTGGTAGTGCTGCTTAAATCCGGTTTGCAGCGCCTCGCGGGTGGCTTCATCCAGAGTGCTGAGCTTGGTTTTGAGAAAATAGGGAAAGACGGGCTGAATTGTCAAGAGCTGCGGCAGATCTTCCCGCAAGGGCGACAGCAAGCCCCAGTGGATTGCTTCCTCAATGGCACCCTCAAACGCCCCAAAGTCGTAGGCTTGAAACGGCACTAATTGCTGCAATTCCTGGGCATAGTTGGGCAGATCGCGCTGATCAATAAACCCACTAAACGGAGCCAAACACAGCAATAGCCGCTGCGAGGCTGCCGACAAATTGCTGTGGGAATACTCCACACATTTCAAAATACTCTTTGTCTTGTCCTCACTGCCCGTATCCAGCCCCACATCCGCCGCATCCAGCCCCGCCAAAATTTCGCTGGGGGTTTGCCGCCGTAGATTCGCCAACACCACCTCCATCGCCAGCGGATACCCCGCCAATAACTTCATCAGCCGCAAAAACTCCGGCTCTTTGCGGATCGCCTCCACGCGCTGCGGCTGTTCAAACACCTGCCGCAAAATCTTCTCCGCCAATGCCGACCTTGACTCCGGATCAAGCCCCTTCAGCAGATACACTGCCTGCCGAAAGGTGCTGTCCCGCAGCCAAGCCTCATCGCTCCGAGAACCCAACACCACATAGGTTCTGCCCCCCATCAGCCGACCCAAAAAATCCCGAATCTTCTCCTGCTCAGCGGTTGGCAGCGTATTCGGAATCGCCAGCTCTTGCCCCGTCACCGACTCCAAATTATCCAAAATCAGCGCGTAGGGCAGCTTAGAGGTCGGGCATCCGGCACGCAGCGTCACCACTAGCTTCATCATCTGCGCCCCCTGCCCCATTGCCTGAAAACTCGCCTGCTCAAACCTGCTGTAAATTGCCTTGCCCACAGCAAACAAAATCTGCTCCAGCGTCCAGGCTTTCTGGTCATAGCCAAAATAGAAAGTCTGCGCCACAAAATTCGTCTGCTGCCACCACAGCCGCAAATAGTTGAGCAGGGTGGTTTTGCCCGTGCCGCCCATGCCCTGCACCAGCAACACATTGTGCCGCAGCAGCGCCTTCTCAATCTTGAGAATCTCCAGATCGCGCCCCACAAAGCCATAGGTCGGCTCTGGAAACCGATACAGGCTCTCCTGCTGCATCCAGTAGGCTTCCTCTTGCTCCGCGCTCCTTGCCTGCACCGCCAAAGTCAAATTCGGCTGATTGCAATACAGCACAGGCAGCAGCCAATCCTCTAAATCCACCTGCTGATTAAAATACGCCTTGCGCGACTTTTGGTTAAACAGCTCCCGTCGCCCTAGCCGCATCGCCTCTAGCAAAGGCTTCCCTGCCGCCATCTGCTGATAAAACTGCTGCATCAGCATCCCCGCTGCCGATGCCATCACCGAATAGCGCATCGCCACCACGAGCTGCATTCCCGCCAGCATCAGCCGACTGCCCAGGCTGTCTTCCTGCGCCTCCTGTCCGTCTACCTCTTGCCCCAACTGACAGGCATCCAAAATGCACACCGGAATCTGCTTGGTCTTCAGCAAATTCGCCAACGCCTCCGCCTCTACCGGATCAGACTTGCCCTTCGTTTCTGTCTCCAGAAACAAAAACGCCCGCTCTCCCGCAAACGGCTGCACATCGGGTCGCCCGCCATAGCGTCCCTTCAGCAACACCTGCCGATTCTTATCCAATGCCCGCAGCAGCTCATAGTCCATCACCCCGCCGTGACAGTCAAAATGCACGATGTGATAAAAACCCGCCGGAGTCTCCGCCAAATGCCGATCGAGCGCTTCATAAGTCCCCGGACGCAGCAGCACCAGATTCACAGGCAGTCGAGCATTGGCGATCGCCGCCATCAGCGGTCGGGAAGTCGTGCGATAGTTTAGATCGCTTTCTTCACCCGGTCGTGCCGTCACTAGCAGCACATTGATCACCGGAGCCGGGGACAAAGTTGCCGCGATCGGCGCTTTCCGATTGATCCGCCGCAGCATCACGCAATTCACCGCCAGCGGCACATCCCCCAGCTCCGGATCGCGCAACGTCTCCCAATGCAACGCCTGAAACGTCGGATCATCGCCAAGAATCTCTAACGTCACCTGGCTCAGATTGCCGCGCACCTGCCGATACTCGCTATAGGCGGCACGATCCGCAAACACCTGATCAAACAGCGACTCACCATAGTCCAAAATGCTCTGCCGCGCCTGCTCCGCCTTCACCGTATCGGTATAAGGCTTATGAATCCAGCGCTCAAAATACCACTCCAGCCGCCTTTCTTCTTGCTCAGAAAACGGCTTAGCGATCGCGATCGCATACTCAGCACCGTCATCAAAGCTCAGCGTAGCCGTAAAACCCGCCTCAGTCTTTTGCTGGAAACGAATGGCGATCGAGGTCATAGGGCTGTGAGTTATGGGGGCAAAACCGTGGCTTCATCTTAACTTACGCCCACGCCCCACGCCCCATCACCCCATCTTCCCCTCTCCAAAACCGCTAAACCCCTCCTCTGCCGCATGGTCTTTACCCCGCCACAACACCTGCTGCGGTGCGCCAATCTCAATATCATGTTCCTCAAACGCTAGCCGCAGCCGCAGCCGAAACTCCCGCGCCACAATCCACTGCTGCAAGGGCTTTGTGTCAATCCAGACCCGAATCGTCATCCCTTCGTGCGACAGCGTCTCGATGCCCAACACCCTGGGCAACTCCAGCAACAGCGGACTCCACTCCGGGTCTTCGTAGAGCTGCTGAGCCACCTGCCGCACGACCGACAGCGCCAGCTTCACGTCAGTTTGATAGGCAACGCTGACCCTAAAATCGACCCGTGACCACGATCGCGTCAGGTTTTCCACTTGCGAAATCAGGCTGTTAGGAATGGTAATTAGCCGTCCCTCAGTGGTGCGAATTTGGGTGATGCGCAGGTTCATGTTCTCTACCAACCCATCTACATTACCGACCGCAATCCAGTCGCCGATCGCGTACTGATCTTCGCAAAGAATCAGGAAGCCGTTCACCAGATCTTTGATCAAACCCTGCGCTGCCAGGGAAATCGCCAATGCTGCCACCGCCCCAAAGGTCAGCACAGAGCTGGTGGGAACGCCCAACACGCTGAGTCCCCAACCCACACCCACGGCATAAACCAGAAAAGTTTTTAGCCCTTTAACCGAGCGAACGATCGTCGAAATCCGCAGATCTCGCCGCCGATTGTCCTCAAACAAAAAGAACTCGCTGTTCTCCCAGGCTTGCGAGAAACGCGTGATCAACAAATCTCCTAGGCGGTTCGCCAACCCCATGCCAAACCAGATAATCACCAGCGCGATCGGTTTCGACCAAATCGCCTGAGCAAAAGTATCGGTATCTGGAAAGAGATAGAGAATCCACACCAGTCCGCCCAGCCAAATAGAAACCTGCGCCCAAAACAGCAGCCAGGTAATAAACGAAATCAATCCCAGCCGCCGCTCTAAAGTGAACTGCTGGTGCAACGTCACAAAAAAATGCAGACGTGAGGTTTCAGTATTTGAGGCTTCAGTATTTGAGGTTTTGGAATCAGCGATCGCCGTTGTCATCCAATCGGTCTGCCTGTTTTTCTGCCGTTCTCGGAGCGTTTTGTTGCGCAGCTTCAGCAAATTTTGCAACAGCAACAGCAGTAGGCTAATCCCCACGACACTTGCCCCAATTTGAAAGGCGCGGTTGCCCTGACGCACCAGCGCAGAAGGCAGACGTCGCCTCAAGGCCTGAGTTAGCTCAGTTTCAAGCTGCGATCGCCAGCGCTGTGCCAAGTCAGAAATGCTGAGGCGATAATATTGGGCATCCGCATCGGTAAGGGTGAGCAGAGCTTGGGGTTGCGATCGATAGGCATCAGTTGCCAGCAAAATCGTCTGACTGTTTAAGGTTGCCACCTGCACCTGTAGGCTTTCAGGATCAAACAGCGTGGTGTAAGACCGCGCATCGCCTGCATCCCAGGTTTGATCTTCGGCGATAATGCGCTGCAGATTGGCTTCAATCTGTTCAGCACGCACCTCAACCAAAGTTTGCCCTTGGGGCGCATCCCGATTCAGCACTGCGGGAGCCGCTACCCGAAATAGAATCTTGTTTTCAAAGTTCACCGGAGCTGTTTCGATCGCCCCACTTCGCTCCACGCCAGACGGCAGTTTTGCGGCACTAGGCTGTAGGGATGGCAGCGAGAGCTGACCTATTTGCCCAAGGGCAGGTGAGGTTTGCCCAAAAGCAGGTAGAGCCAGCGAAAATATCGCCACGCCGAGGATAAGCCACCGCAAAAACCGTCGAAAATTCTGCATCGATCGCGCTGAGAGCTGAGATAGGTTGAAATCGAGAGCCAAGGCTGTCGGTTCAAACCTGGGTCGGCTCAAATACTACCCTGTTGTAGCAGTTTTTACCTCGTTCTTGAGGCTGCTGTCTAGATCTCGATCGCTATCCCTCTAGCCTACAACGCCTCGATCGCGCCATCGGAACAAGTAGGGAAACTTATAGCGCCGACACATCACCGCTAGAGCAATAGGAATATAAATGCCGACCAGAGTTTCTATCAAAAAATGCAGCAGAGGATCACGAAGACCTAGCTTTTGTAGTGCTATTCGAGTGACGGCAATCACGATCGTATGAACCACGAAAATTTCTAGAGAAAATAATCCCCACTGCTTGATGAAGCGTAGGATATTCAATTGCTCCAAAAGCAGGGCAATCGCCACAGAGGCAGCGCTTCCTAGGAGGGCGATCGCTGGAATCAGCCAGCCATTTTTGTCGAGCTGTAGAGCTACCGCTCCTGCCACCCCAAAATATCCGCCCAACGCAGTCAAAATTAAAATTGGCGGCTTTGTGTCCCCCAGTCGAAAGAGGATGCTGCTCCCAACGATCGCTCCTAGCGCAGTATAGATGGCGTGCCGACGAACTAGATATAAAACTCCCCAGTTACCAAAGCTGATATTTGCCAAATGAGCACCATAGAGCAAAATAGAAAACACGGCAAAAGCTATGGCGGGTGGAAGGAGCGATCGCCGCTGCCCTAGCGGAAATTTGTGCATAACGGCATAAATCAGCAGAATGACAAACAGCGTATACAGAAACCAGAATTGCTGAATCGGTTCATAAATAATTCGCCCCAGGTCTGCAAAACTTACGACCTGGCTCGTATGCCGAGAGGCAACAATTTGCAGCAAGCCTTGCAACAGCGACCAAAGAACATAGGGATACGCAATAGTGCTTAGCTTGTCCCTCAGAAAGCTTTTGAATGGCTTTGCGGCTGAGCGGACGAGAAACAAACCCGACAAGAAAAAGAACAGCGGCATATGAAACGCATAAATCCACTGATCAATGAAGCGGCTTGCAGAAGATTCTAGAAGATCGCTACTAACCAGACCGCGCAACACATGACCTACCACAACCCAAAAAATTCCTATTCCTTTGGCATAATCTACCCAACCTAACCGCTGTAGGGTGGAGCGATCGCCCGACACCTTACTTGGTGCTATGCCTTGCCCCATCTTGCCCATCATAGATGTTTGCCTTGATATGGATCGTTTATGGATCGTTAGACGAAGATCATTACAAATTGAGTCGGCAAAGAGGATCTGTTCATGATCAAGGCGATCGATGGTCTAGTTTGTCAAGCTGCTCTGACGATGTTGCTGATGTTTAGGGATAGATTTTTGTGGGACAGCCCCACAAAAATCTATCCCCGATTAAGCAATGCTGCTCCGACTATGATTGTTTGGGGAGTGGCAATAGGTCGTGGATGTGAGGATACGGACTTTCTGCGAGCTTTGAGGCAGATTTTGCCAGACGACCTAAGACTTCAGTAGAAAATTAAAGAGTGGTATGTAGGTAATGATTTGGACAAACCTGGCGATTTTGGCTACTGGGTTGGGAATAGGGGCCGTTGGCGGTTGGTTAGCGGGCCGCAGCAGCCAACCGATCGCCCCTGCACATTCACCCATGCCCTCCCAATCAGCTACCGAGCAGCAGTTGGCACTTCGGGCACGGCTTCAGCAAACGCAGTTTGCCTATCACCAGGCGGCTGAGGTGGAAAAGTTCAAATCGGGATTTTTAGCGCGTTCCTCTCATGAGTTGCGATCGCCCATCAACAGCGTCATTAGTCTGCATCAGCTTATTTTGTCCGATCTCTGCGAAGACCCGGCAGAAGAACGAGAGTTCATTGCTCAAGCCCAGGCTGCCGCAGAAAAGATGCTGGCATTGCTCGATCGTCTCATCGGTCTTTCTAAGATGAGCTATGGTCTGGAGCTGCTGCAACCCGAATCACTGCGGCTAGAAGATGTGTTTGCAGAAGTGGAGTATTCTGTGCAGTTGCTCGCTCAAAATCGCAATATTCGATTAGAAATCACTCCCCCCGATCCTGAGCTTTATGTGTGGGCAGATCCGCGCTGGCTGCGGCAGATTCTAGTTAGCCTGATGGATGCACCAATTTTGCTCATGCAGGAGGGCTACGTGCGTCTCAAAAGCCAGGTAGATCTGGATAATCAGCAGGTGCAAATTTGGGTAGAAGATCAGCGCCCCCCTGAGTTTTGGAGCGAATCGGTCGATCTATTGGAAGTCCTGAAAGGTCAAGGCATCCGCTCAAGCCATAGCGAACATCAGGAGGTCGATAAAATTCCTTCTCCTGGACTCAGCCTTCTCATAGTTCAAACCCTGCTAGATGCTGTAGGAGGACGGCTAGAAATTTTGGCAACGCCTTTGACAGCTCTGCCTGAACCGTCGCTAGAGATTCTTGAACCCAACGAATTATCTGAGCCAACGGGCAGCGAGGCGATCGCTCAGAGTCCTCTCCAGCTTCCTAACCTGACGCGCATTCAGTGCTCGCTGCCCTTGGCGGTCACAGCAGCGAAGGCAGAGAATTTAACCTAACGCCATCTGGCTAGCTTGCCTGATACTGCTCCAACGTATGCTTTTCCCAAAGCGATTGGTATAAGCCTGACTGAGCCAGCAGAGATGCATGAGTGCCTATCTGCACAATTTTGCCCTGATCCATCACCATAATGCGATCGGCCGTAGCCGCCGCAGAGAGCTGGTGAGAGATGAAGAAGACCGTTTTGCGGCGAGTGCCTTCCGAGAGATTGCGCAAAATTTGGGTTGCGGTTTGGTTATCCACGCTAGAGAGCGAATCATCCAAAATCAGAATTGGCGCATCGACCAAGAGCGCCCTTGCCAACGCCGTGCGCTGGCGCTGTCCGCCCGATAAAGTAATGCCTCTTTCGCCCACGATCGTCTTATATTGCTGAGGAAAATTGAGAATCTCGCCATGAATTTGGGCCGCTTTGGCGGCTTGCTCAATCTGCGGCTGTTCGCTCACGGGATCGCCGTACCGCACGTTATTTTTGATCGTCGTGCTGAACAGAAAACTTTCTTGGGGCACATAGGCGATCGCCCCCCGCAAATCCTTCAGGCGAATCTGCGTGATGTCATAGCCATCCACAAACAGCTGACCGGGCGCAACATCTATCAAGCGAGTGAGCGCGTTTGCCAGAGTGGATTTGCCGGAACCAATCGACCCTACCACAGCGATCGTTTCCCCTGGCTCAATGGCAAAGTTGATATCCTTCAGTGCAGAATCCGCCGCACCCGGATAGGTGTAGGTCAAATGCTGAGCGGTGATCCAGCCTTTCACCTGCTCTTGGGGCAGCACGATCGCGTTTTGCACGTCTTTAATTCGCGGCTCGTTAGACAAAATGGATTCTAGGCGATCGACGCTGACCTCGCCCCGCTGATATGCCGTGATCGTGAACCCCAAGAGCGCTGTCGGAAAGACCAAATTTTGGGCAAATAGCAGTAGCGCCACAAAGCCACCCACGCTAAGAGAGCCATCAGCGATCGCCCCCACGCCCAGCGCCAACAGCGCCAACTGGCTAATGCTGGCAAGACCTCGCAGCAGCGGAAACAGCGTATTCTGTGTCTTGGCAAGCTGAAGATTGGCGGTCAGCATCTGCCGATTGAGCTGATGGAAGGCATGGCGTTCGTTTTCTTCTTGGGCATAGATTTTGATCAGCGCCATGCCGCTCATGTCTTCCTGAATCAAGTCGCTCAGGTCAGCATTTGCCTCTTGCACCTGAAGCTGCTGGTTGCGCAGACGGTTGCTGAAGAGCTGCACCAAAATTAGGATGCAGGGGTAGATGGCAAGCGCTACCAGAGTTAGCCAAACGCTGATCCCCAGCATGGCAGGCAGCGTCAGCGCATAGGCGAAAATCATGTTTGCCAGACTCAGCACTGCAAAGCCCACCAAACGGCGAATATTGTCTACATCGCTAGTGGCGCGACTAATCAAATCCCCTGGCGTGTTAACGGCAAAATAGCTTGGCTCCAGCGTTAGCAGATGGTTAAAAATCTTCTGCTTCAGATCGAATTCCACCTGCCGACCCACGCCAAACAGCAGAGTCCGAGAAGTCATCCGCACTACCCACATGACCGAAGCCAGGATCAGGATCAGCACCGCATAGAAAATCACCCGCTGCATGGTGAAGGTGGTTTGCAACTCATCCAGCCCATCTCGAATCAATAGGGGAACATACACCCCCAAAGCATTAACGACAAACAAAGACAAAATCCCCAGAGCGACTTGCCGCCAGTGGGGACGCATATATTCACCAAGTTTTTGCAGCCGAGCATCAGCCATGTTGGAGGAAGAGAGGGGTTGGGATACTCCCTAGCTTACACACCCAGCGGATCAGTCAGCCATTGCCGGAGGAAATAGTAGAGCGTCGCGAGGTATTCATCCACCACACGACTGGTAATGACCAAAGCCTCGGCGCTCGGAATCAGATCGGTCAATGCCGCTAGCCGAAGCCCTGCCTGACTTTGAAAGACATAAAAGTCTGTGGGTCTAGGAATACTGGCAATATTGAGCCGAGCGAAGGTGGAAACTGTTCGCCGGAGTCCTAGCGCCGGGGTAACAAGCTCGACCGTATTCCGAGGGGCAGCCACTGCCGGATCTCCCTGGATTTCTTGAATCGAACCGTTATCGCAGGTGGCGTACAGACGGCAGTTGTCGGAGATGGCTCCCGGACTTAAGATTTGACGAACGGCGATCGCGCTACTCCGAGGATCTATCCCCTCTGTTTCGACTCGGATTTGGGAGCTATCGACTCCGGCTCTCTGAATCAAAAAATTGGTAATCACGTCCGATGAGGTGACATTGGGCTGAGCCAGAATCGGCTGTGGGCCAGCGCTGACAATTACCAGCGGCGTATTGCCCCGCGATCGCTGCTCAGCGTAAAGCTGTCCTGCATAGAGCAAGCGAGACTGAAGCGTAACGCTCAAGCCATCGGCAATGTTGCTCAACTGCGATCGCAGACGATAGGCTGGGTTGCTAGGCGTTGTGCCATCGCCCAGAATTACGATCGCTTCGACATTGCGATCGCTAGCACGCTGGCTAAGCTCTAAGGCTGGCTTCTGCTCGGTACGTTCCGTCAGCAGATAGGCGGTTAGCGGCAAGCTGGATATCAGCAGAATGAGCAGGGCTGCCATGATCTGTGAGCCATCCACTTTTTTTGTTCCTAGCCGCAGGGAAGACGACATTAGAATCAGCACTAGACCCAGAGGTCGCAGAGGGAAGGAAATGACTCCCCAAAGTGAGCCAACGGTTTTATTGGTTGGGTCGAGAAAGGCAAGCACCATAAGCAGCACCAGCACCAACCCACCCAGCCAGGTTAGATACCGTCGCTCGATCCAGGTCAGCAATACGAAGCGTACCAGGAAATAAATTCCAACCAGAACGAGAATTTGAGTGATCAGTTCAAACATTACAACCCTCTCTTACACCACCCATACAAAACCTGCCTCATTAAAGCCGCATATCTAGCGTACTCGACCTGCTCTGTATAACTGTAATCAAACTCTGCTCAAATCAATCACCTAAAAGAAAATTAATTTAAGAAATTTTAGGAATTTTATCCCTTTTATTCAGCGGGCTATCAACAGCCTATCTGTGGGGATTCATGAAATCGACAGCCTAATGCACGAGTTAGCAGGCTCCCCAGACATTCCTTTCAGTGGTGGTGATGTATTAGGTGATGATTTTTGTGGTATGGGCTTTGCCCACACCACAAAAATCATCACCTCTTGAGAACTCTCTTGCAGTTGTCCCTTGAGGCAATTGAAGCGGTGATTCAAGTTCAGTATAGACGGGAAAAAACAGCCAGCAGTCAGGAGGTTTGAAGGGGGCTACCGAAGCCGGAAAGGATGGGTCATTCGATACCGCTATCTCTGCACTGAGTAATTCGCAGAATAGTATACCCAGACGATGGTATCTGATAAAGTGTGCATAGCCAGGTGTTGTTGAGTCCTAGCCGCTGCACTAAGTCGCTTTTGTAGCGTATCCATTTTCAAGTAATGACCTAACGATTAGACAGTGTCTGCCCAAATTTCTATGTCATGTATTGAACAATGATCATCAGAACGAAACTGGTTGAATTATCTACGCTCACCGCCGTCGCCTATCGCCAAAAGCTCATGGATGGCCCAGGGATAGTCATTCTACGCTACGACACCGCACAGTCTGGGTTTGCCAGCATCAGCCGCAAAACTGGGGAGCCTGTACCCGCTTCTAATACCAGCCTCGATGTATATCCTCTGGAAGCCTTTCGGGAAGCCCTAGAGCTAACTGGGGGGATGCCTTATTCTCGTCGGGGGAAAGTGCGACTCAGCGGAGAGCCTCCGGCAGAAACTGCACCTGCTGTCGAGGAACCCCTCACTGAGGATTTCGCCATCGTAGACAGTGCAGAATACCTGGCGATCGTGAATGCTTATACGAACAAAAAAGGTGAACTCTCCTACGACCTGCTGAACAAAGATTTTATTCAGTTTGCCAAGTCCAGTAAAGTCATTGCAGACATGGTAGCTAATCAAGCCTCCATGGATGACCTCCGTAATCAGATCATCAAAGTCAAGCTAGAGACATTGACAGGCAACCCCAGTCTGACTTCAGACCAGATGAACCGCATAGTGGAAATGCTAGATGAGGTCAGCCCCCGATCTGTATTCCGAGAACTCAACGACGAACTCAAAAAAATGCTGAGCCAAGCCAAGGTCGGGTAATTCTAGGAGCAGAACTAGCAAAAGGCTTAAATTTAATTCGGTTGCCAGCTCCAACCTTGCTGGCTTCAAGCTTGGAGCCAAATTTTAGTAGGCACCTGCACGTTTGGTCAGCAAAACAGCCACAGTCCTTAAGATGATGCCTAAGTCGTAGAGGGGACTCCACAAAACCTGGTACCGCAGATCGAGATCTACAATTTCCTCAAAGTCTTGCACTGCCGATCGCCCATTTACCTGCCACTCGCCTGTTAATCCGGGCTTGACGTTGAGGCGCTTCCAGTGGCGATCGCTATACTGTACCACTTCATCATGAGTCGGCGGGCGGGTTCCTACCAAGCTCATTTCCCCCACTAAAACGTTCCAAAACTGGGGGAATTCATCCAAGCTAGTCTTGCGCAACAGGCGACCCACTCGCGTCACCCTTGGGTCTTGCTTGTTCTTAAAAATCAGCCCTTGTGCTTCGTTGGGGATGGAGTTTTTGAGTGCATCAGCATTCTGCACCATCGATCGGAACTTGCGGATAATCATGGGTCGCCCCTGCAAGCCGTAACGCACCTGCTGGTAGAGGATAGACCCTGGGCTATCTAGCTTGATGGCGATCGCCACTGGAATGAAGATAATTGCGAAAATCAGTAATCCCAAAAGGGCACCCCCAATGTCAAGCGTACGCTTGATTAGACAGAACGCGGAGCGATGTGGCGCTTCTAGCCGGGGATAGGGAGGAAAATCGATTGCCGCCGATAAAACCGAATTACCATTCATTGGGGTAGTGCCTTGGGAAAAATAACCATGCCATCACTCATTTCCAGTTGTCGCCAACTGATGCGTATGCAAACCCAGCCGAATCACCTTTACTGATTGCTTACTGATTGCTGCAAAGTTTCAGTGTTTCTACTGGCAATACTAGGGGGATTTCTCTGAGTGCAGGGATGTCCAAGAAGCTCTTTCGCAGAAACTTTTTATTCCTCTGTGGATTTCCGATTTTTGTGAATTTTGTATGAAGTTCGATAGATGTATCGTCTGTGTCTCTCGATTTCTGGTTGATCTGCTCTAGAGACATTGGGATGGCTAAGATGAATTTCGAGTAAAGACCGATCGCCTGAGCTAGCTAAAAATCTGTACTCCACAACCTGCACTGTACTGAGTCTAGTCTGTTCGCTAGATCACCTTACGCAAGAAGTGGGTTTGTGCTTATAGATACAAATTTGTCAAGACTCTAGGATTTGCGGTCTAGCTAGGCTCGCAGTTTAGGTAACGCCTGCCTAGAGGTGGAGGATTTTCACTGTCGACTGATTGGATTCAGAACTAATAATTCTTCTGCATCTACCAGATCGAAAATATTTTGCTCATAAATCATTACTTTTGCTATGTTCTACGATCTTTTCGTAATAAACAGGGAGAGTGGACAAAACTCATCCCCTTCCCACTCACCATTCCCTATTCCCCTCAATAAACCGAGCATGATTCACTATGATGGAGAGAGAAGAATTTAATCGAGTTGCGGAGTCATGACTGCTCAAATCCTGGTTGAGAAGAAAAAGTTAGCCAAACCACCCTTGGAAATGCACTATTTGGGCGATCGCGTGTTGCGTCAGCCCGCCAAGCGGATTGCCAAAGTGGATGATGAGATTCGTCTACTGGCAAAGCAAATGCTGCAAACCATGTATAGCGAGGATGGTATTGGCTTAGCAGCACCTCAAGTCGGGATTCATAAGCAGCTTTTGGTGGTGGACTGCGAACCCGATGAGCCAACCCATCCACCGCTGATTTTAATCAATCCTGTGATTACTCGATCCAGCCAGCAAACCTGCGTGGCGCAGGAAGGCTGCCTTAGCATTCCTAATGTGTTTTTAGATGTGACCCGTCCTGAAGAAATCGACGTGTCCTATAAAGACGAGCAGGGCAGACCCCAAAAGCTGACGGCAAAAGACCTGTTAGCTCGCGTGATTCAGCACGAGATGGATCACCTGAATGGGGTAATGTTTGTCGATCGCGTCAACAATAGCCTAGCGCGCAACCAAGAGCTAGCCAAACATGGCTTTGCCGTGGATGCCGTTAAGCCTGTCTAAACGCAAATTGAGCAAGCTTTTGGCTTTTATCTTGTAAAATCTACAGGTCTTGCAATCAATCTAGTGGGTAAAAGGTAGGATTACGAGTGACTCCCAAAAGTGGTGTGTTGTTGGCTGGTTCTTGTGTAACTGCGATCGCGGCAGTTGGCTCTATCTTTGAGCTGTCTTCTGGAACTCCGCAGTGGGGAACTCTAGTGACAGGCGTGATTTTGGCGCTGGCTGTGCCTTTAACTGGAATTTTTTTCTATGCGGCAGTTCAAGACGCGAGAGCCAATCAGTAGTTTCGCGCTACGGCATCTCTGATGACCGGATTACCCCCTAAAGCAGCCTTCCTTCAGCAAATTTCTCTTAACGGGGCGGGAGTCTTTGCCTCCTACCCGCTCCAGGTCGAAACGGCGATCGTGATCGGGCGCGATCCGCGTTGTCAAATTATTTTGGATTCTCAGGTTCACGGCGGCGTATCCCGTCAGCACGCTAAGGTTTGCCTGTCTCCAGAGGGCTATTGGCAGGTCTGTGACCTAACCAGCGCTAACGGGACGTTTATCAACGGACAAAGGCTGCAAGGCTGTCGGTTGCTTCAGCAGGGCGATCGCATCACCCTGGCTCAAGATGTGCAGTTTGTGTTTGAGCTAGAGGCATCGCCACCGCCTGTGCCAGACATTAATTTACCGCACGGCTCGTTTGCCGCAACTCATAAACATAAGGCGATCGACCCCTCCGAAGCTGTCACCTTTAGTCAGCTCTTCCCGATCGTCTCTACGGGACGCGACTTAACCCGCAAAGCCTACCTGATTCCGGGAACTGTGACCGTCGCCTTCGTGGTCATGATGTTCATTTCGGTTGGCGATCCGCTGATGTTTAATCTGCTGCTGGCGATCTATATCGCTGGAGGCGCTTACTACTTTGTCTATCTTCTGTGCGGCAAACACAAACCCTGGTGGCTGCTCGTCGGCACAGCTCTCACCACAGTGCTCATCGTAACTAGCCCCCTGCTGGATCTGTTTGTGTTCATTTTCCGAGAGTTTCTGCCGGGAGCAGTCTCCAAAGACAGCGCCTCCGAGAATTTTCTGCTGCTGCTGACGCGAATGTTCTTTGGGGCAGGCTTGATGGAGGAGCTGCTCAAGGCGCTACCCGTCTTTATGGTTTACTTATGGGGAACGATGCTGCGATCGCCCCTGCGAGAGCAGATCGGCGTTTGGGAACCGCTAGATGGCATTTTGGTGGGGACAGCCTCTGCGGTCGGGTTTACGCTTTTAGAAACCCTGGGTCAGTATGTGCCTGAAATTGTTAATTCTGTGTCGTTGCAGTCGGTAGAAGGCGCAGCTTTGGGAGTGCAGCTTTTAATTCCCCGCGTTCTCGGCTCCATTTTTGGGCATATGGCCTACAGTGGCTACTTTGGCTATTTCATCGGTTTAAGCATACTAAAGCCGCGCAAACGTTGGCAAACGCTGGGGGTAGGATACCTGACGGCAGCATCGCTCCATGCCCTTTGGAATGCCACAGGTCTGATTAATTTCTTTATTCTCGCCGTGATTGGGATTACGTCCTATGCATTTCTGGCGGCGGCAATTCTCAAGGCTAGAGCTTTGTCACCCAATCGATCGCAAAACTTTGCTACCCGGTTTTCTAAATAGCGGCGCTCTATTCTTGCTCAGTCGCAACCTGATCGATCGCAACCTGATCGATCGCATATCGGGCAACGGCCAAACTCAGGCGGGCTTGCTCAATGCTCGACAAATCTTTCCACTCGGCACAGCGCACCGATCGCAGCACGACTTCCAGAGCTTCAGTTTCAGAACCGCGCATAGCGTAAGCGAAAGGACGTGCCAACACCTGCAAATCTTCTTCACCCCAGTTGGGCAGGCAGTCCTGGACGGATTGAACGAGCTGCTCTGCCAAAGATAGATTAGACGCGATCGCTTGCTGAGCACGTTGCACAATGCCATTGAGCACCTGATGCGGCACTTGAGCCGTGAAGCGCTGAAGAAACTCAGTATTCAAGATCCGGCTGGCAGTTTCTGTCACCGGGGCGATCGTCCAAAGCTTACTCAATTGCTTGCCAAGCAGCTCAGCAGGTGCTGCAAAGTCTTCCTCAGTCCAACCTACCTGAAACATTTCCTGCTCCAAAGCCGCAAAGTACGCCTCTGCTTCTGGCTCAGCTGGGTTGCATGGGTAGCAAGAGGTAGAGCCTTGCAGAATAATTTGCAGCAGCTCTAGCTCAGCCTGAGACTGAAAGGCGGAAATCAGCGGACGGATAGGTTCATTAGGCATTGTAGACTCCTCAAACTTGTGAGATTAGACCCTGCTGGGATGCTTACCCCGAATTACTACACGCAGTTGCTGCATCGTTCCGTAATCGATCGGAGCTTTATCAGACTTTTATAGCTATTTTGTGCAGAAATCTTTTGGGGCTAAGTTAGGCATCTTACAATTAATTCCCTAGTATTCTCTAGCCTTCGATAATAAATTCCAATGCCTGACTGCGCGGATTGCCAAACTTGAGCTGAGTTTTAGAAGACAACGGCACTTCCTGATGGTGAACTTTATGCCATCCTTCAGTGCCCAAAACCCATGTGCCCCAGCGCGATCGATCTCGCAACAGGTAGGTTGGCTCCACATCTTCTTTCCAGGACGAGTCGCGGTAAAAAATCTCGGCGTGTTCACGGGAGACTTCCGGCTGCTGCAATACCACATCATTGCCCTCACCTCGCCCGACCCGCATGATACCTCCCCGCACCGACCACATCTGGTTCGGTGAAGCCATCGATCGCAAGTATGCCATCGGAGTCTGTCGCCCTAGCCAGCTTGGCGAGGCATCGGGGATTTCCGTCACACCCTCGGTGAAGGGGCGAATGAGTTCGCCGTTGAACTCAGGATGCATATACAGCACAGGCAGCGTCCATGCTGGCTGATTGAACTTGTAGAGCGTCAAAAGCTGTTGACGGGCGATCGCCACGGCTTCATCAATGGGCGATCGCTCTGCCAGGGCACGGGCAAACACCTGAATAAAAGTCAGCGCCTCCTGATCGGCAACCGAATCTCGCATTCCCAGAACCGCCGGAACGCCGTGATGGATCAGCACTTCGGCAAGACTGCTACGCGGAATAGTCTGCTGCCCTTGCTGATCGGGCTGCGCGCCCCAGCAAGCATTGAATACCGCCAGGCGCACCTGACAGCGCACCAAAACCTGCGCGAGTTCCGTACCGCTGATGGAGGCTTCAGGATGCAGCAGCAACATTCCGCCATCAGGAGCCGGAGTTCCATGTCCGGCATAGAACAGCACGTTGTAATTGCCCGACTCTAAGCAATTGATCAGCTCAGCCGGACTGGGCTGTACTAGCGTCCTGACTTGACAGAGGGCAGGTGTGGTCATGCGATTGTTTCGCAGGTCAGTGGTGGCGGCAGTCTCCAAAACTTTGGCAAGAGATATTGCCTCCTGTTCTAGGTCAAGCTGGGCACGCGAGTCGGGAGTCTCTGCGGCATCTACACCCAAAACCAGTAAAATTCTGAGAAATTGCTCCGATCGCAGCACAGGTAAAGGATCGACATCGCTAGTGGTGCGGCTAAATAAAATTTGCTGGCTAAGAGAAGCTGCTTGTTTACCTGCCTGAGGCTGCATAATCTCCCAAGGCAGCGGAATCAGATCAGGATCTCGGATTTCTAGGCGCAGACGTAAGGGACGCATCTGACCCATGGCAATACCCTGGCTCTGATTAAAGCTACTTTGAATAGAGCCATCAAAGAGCCACTGCCAAAGGCTGACTCCCAAATTTTGCATCAGCCGTCCCGTATAGCTAGTGGGCTGATTGGCGTTAGGGGAACCCGTCGTGTCGGGTGGGCTAAAGTCTAAAGGCAGAGGTGGGGGCGGCGTTGTGCCGACATAGGGCACCATAGGCAAGCCGCGCAGAGAAAATATGCTCTGCCAATGCTGCCACAGTTCGGATAGCGGCTGAGTCCACATGCGATCGTGGTGGACGTAGCCGCCAGGATAGGGAGCCTGAAACACCCAAATTGCATAGTGTTGCGGCTCAGCAGCCGTTAAACGGGCGATCGCTAAACTAAGACAAGGGTTATCAGACGCAGTCATGTAAACCAGTAGACTTCAAGACCAAAAAACACCAACCTCGGCACAGCCCTACAGCTCAACCTGTAAGCTCAATTTGTAGGATTCAGCCTACCTCTACAAGTCTATCTGGTCTGAAGAGACAGATAAACGTCTGCTCATTCCTTTTTGGACTTCTTTCGCAAAAGAAGTTGCGGGGATCATCTAATAGTATTGGGGATCGTCGAATCTAGAACGAACTCACGCAGTTTTTATAGATTTTGTTAGCTTAACGACATTTTGTCAGCCCTAATGGCTTCCCTAAAAATGAGCTAGCTTCATCATTTAATCTGCGATCGCCTCAGACCATAAACTCTCGCTCAAACTATTAGACTTCTTGCAAATTAGGTTTAGTGGGGGCGCAGCCCCCACTAAACCTAATCCCAAAACTTTAATCTGCAAGAGGTCTATTGAATGTCACCGAATTCGTACAAACACCCTTTTGCTCCGGAGAACTTTGACTCAACCCAACCCACGGTAGGATATTTGCCTCTCGAATCCATCCTACCTGCCCAAGACGAAGCAAAGTTGCAGAGGACGCTGGAACACTAGGTGACTCTACAGCTGCGGATGGACTAACCTGAATCTCAGGTGAAGCGCTCTCTGGAGCCACCTGAGGGGTAGCTGGAAGCGATTCTGAAGGCGACTCCGGACTCGCGCCAGCTGGGGTAGAGCAAACTCTAAGCTGTACCCATCGATCTTGCGGTGTCGTCCCTCCTGTACTCAAAACTTCTAATGTGCTGCCAATTGCTACCATCCCTAAAACCTGCGGCGCGGCAGAAGGCAGGGCTTGAGGATCAGGCAGGGCTTGAGGGTCTGGCAGGGCTTGAGGATCAGAAAACAACCTGGGCAATTGACCATCAGGGCTGGTACGCTGTAGCTGAATGCGTGAGCCAACCGTCAAGGTAGGCAGCACATTAATATCACTCTGCCGAGTGCTTGGTAAAGCTATGGGTGAAGCCGACTGAGGGGCAACGATCGGCGATCGGGCGCGCTGACCTAGCGGCAGCAGAGCGGCAATAAGTCCCAATCCTAGGCTGGCCAATGCAACAATGCCTAGTAACAGAGGCAGTGGATTAACGCTGGATGACTTTTGCTTCAAGAGCTGCGTACCAATTACCGTCGAGCCGATCGAATCAGGCTGGGTGGGATCTACAGCCGACTTTGCAGTTTTTGCAAAGGGAACAGCGATCGCCGTTGCAGTATCAGAGCTTTGTAGTCTCATAGATAAACTAGACAGCTTAGGCACGGGTGCTGAATCGGCAACCTGGCAGTACAACAAGCCTACAGTTGCATTGTCATAGCCGTTTAGGGTGTTAGCAACTTCCACCAAACGTTGCGCTACGGTGGCTAGATCAGCTTTACCTAATAGCAGCGGCAAAATTTCGGTATCCCAACAGGCATCGACGCGATCGTTGTCGCTCAGCCCATCAGAACAAAACAGAAAAACGCTGTCTTCATCGAGAATGAGTCGCTGAACGGTCGGATAGAGCTGATTCGAAGCGCCCATGCCTAAAGCCTGCACAAGCGAACCTGAGCTAGGCTGCTGTAGAGCCTGACGATAGGTGCTGTAGCCTAGCCGCACCTCACGAGAAGCCACGTCATCGTCTAGCGTAATCTGATGACAGCCCTGACGGGTAATCCAGTAAACGCGGCTATCCCCAATGTGAGTGACATAGAGTTCATGATCGCGCAGTAGCCCCATGACCAACGTCGTGCCCATCCGCTGGCGATCGTACCTCTGCTCGCTATCATTGCGCTGGCTAATCTGGTCATTCGCCAGACACACAGCTTTTTCTAGCTCCACCGTCAGCGTCACGGCATCCAAGGCTTCTGGCTTCAAGACCTTCAGACGTTGCTCGACGGCAGCGATCGCCAAATGAGAAGCCACATCTCCCCCTTGATGCCCCCCAATGCCATCGCAAACAATCACCGTTGCAGCCCCACCTTCTGGCTGGAGCGCCTGCACCGTACCACTTTCAGGAGAGCAGGCATCTTCATTGCGCTGCCGTGTGGGACCTTGATCGCTTAGGGTGGCAATTTGAACACTACGACTTTGAGCCTGGGCAACTTGGGCGATCGCCTCATCTACCAGCTCTACCAGAAGTTCGGCATTGTGAATCTGCCCTTGAATGACCTGCTGACTCATCTCCTGGAGGCGATCGGCTATTTCAGGTCTTGCCGTTACCGACCATTGCAGCCATAGCTCTCCTAGCGCGGTTAAAGAAATGGCGATCGAATCTGGTCGTAGCTCCAGCAAGCGCAAAATACCGCCTTCCACCCGCAGCAGATCCGGATTCAAAAGGCTAGATACCACCTGCTCGCTGCTCAGGGGTTGCCACAGATTTGCCATTTGCCACAGCCAGTTGAGCTGTCGCAGTGGACTCGCCTCCGCCCAAACAGACAGAATTGCCGGGAACAGCTGCACCTGAGGCACCACGCCCTCAGATTCACCTTTGTCAGGTAAAACCCAAAAGGGCGCGTGGTCAAACAGCGCAATCACTTCATCTAGATCAGAAGTGGGAAACCACTCATAAACTTGGGGCACGTGCAGACGTAAGGGTGAAAGACGCAGATAAGGCAAATAGCTGGCGGGTAGCTCTGAAGAATTGGCTGACAGTAATCCCGGCTTCGTATCTACAAAGACGCGATCGCCCTTATAAAGGTAGCGATCGCCCAATAGCTCTCCTAACTGAAGTAACTCCACGCCACTGCCATCTCCCCACAAATACTGCCGAACTAGGGGAGTTCGACATTTTTGACAGAACTTACTGTCTTCAGGGTTCAAAGCCTGACAGGTAGGGTTAGCGCAATAAAGCATTGCTGCGGCGTTTTGCATCAAGCCAGAGATACAACCTTATCCAGACATCTTAAACTTCCATCAAGTCGATCAAGTCTCTCTCCAGTCAGGTTTCAGACCGAACAGATTCTAGATTGGACAGAGCTAAAGTGTAGCCGAATCACTGAATCACTAAATGATTATCTGCCTCTTCATCCGAAATTCGAGGCAAACCCATGCTGTAGTTGCGAACACGACTCTGAAGATTGTAGGCAATGGCTCCCGAATGGAGCAGCGATCGCACGAAATGCTCTAGATCAGACCCAATTCGGCGAAGATTGTAATCTGTGAGATCGGCTCCATCGGAGGCTGACACCAGCTCATCAAATTTCTGGCGAACTTGCTGTAACGCTCCGTCGTTCCAGAGAAATTCATTATCTGGATCGACATCTAAGGTCAAGGTGTTATCGCTAGGGACGAGTTCATCATCGCTAATCTCTGCCGCAAAGATGCGGATATGGCGAGTTGTAGACTTGAGCAGCATAGTTATTAGAGAAAGCACATTGGGGCACTAAACCTATAAAGCTATCTTACAGGCATGGCATCAGAGATGGACGATAGGGTTTCATTAGATCGACCCACTGGCTAAAATACTGGGCTGAAATGGGGGCGCTACCGATTTCCATATATAAATTTCTTTGAAAAGTTTGCTCCACACCCCTTTCAAAGAAATTCATACCCGGATATGTAGCCATTTGGTATGACTACATATCCGGGTTCCCTTGATAAATATCCTCCTAGAATGAGGAGATGCTTTTTCCCAAACGTTAGCGTTGGGCTAACCTTGAACTCGGAGATGAGCTAGAACCCAGAGATGAGCTAAAACTTCAGAGATGACCCAGAATCCAGAGATGACCCAGTTTCCCAGCAAGATCGGGCGATCGCATGAATAAATTTACATCTCAACAGCGCCAGCCAAATAGCGCACAGCGGCACAACGGCAGCCCTTCCCACTGGAACCTTCAAGGTTTCATCAGAAATTTATCTCTGGTGACAACAGGCAGCGTTGCCCTAATTGCCCTATTTCTGCTGGCTGGCGTGTGGCGATCGGGCACTAGCTTCTTTAGCGACCTCTACACGCTGTTTGACAAGCCGCAGCCAGAACCCAAAGTTGATCTGCGCTCCATGGTGGTGCAGCAAGTGCGCAACGCTAGCGAACTGACGACTGCCGTATACACTATGGAAACTGTTGTACCGACCAGCCGCGATCGTACCTTGGGCGGCTATGTCGTGGGCACGACGACGCTGCTCTATATCGCCTACGGTGAAGTTCGGGCGGGGGTTGACCTATCGGCGCTGCAACCCACCGATGTGCAGGTCAACGGCGACTCCATTACGCTCCGCTTGCCGTCTCCCAAGATTTTAGATAGCAAAATTGATGTCAATCGCTCTAAGGTATACGACTACGATCGCGGTTTTATGGGTCTAGGGCCTGATGTTGCTCCAGAGCTTCAAGACTTGGCTCAGCGCAAAACCTTAGAAAAAATTGTGGAATCCGCCTGTACGGGCGGTATCTTGAACCAGGCAAGCAATCGGGCAAAACTGGTCATTGGTCAGTTGCTAAATACCGCAGGCTACAAAAACCTCACTGTAGAAGAACAGCCCCTAGCGACCTGTGGCTCAGACGCATCTGTATCCTCTCCACAGCCCATCTCACCGACCGATCTGCCTGCCCTTGAACCCTTGATTTTGCCACAAACCTCCCCTCCTTCCTCAGAAAACGGGTTGCCCCAGCCGCCGGCATAAACGGCATGAAATCAAGCTTGAGGACTGAGTTCCAGATTAATTTGTGTAGAGTCGATACAAATACTTGATAAATTTAAGTATGGATTTTATCAAAATGTTACAGAAAAGATATTGCAAAAAAGATCAGTAATGTCTCGCAGCGAAAATTTCCGCTTAGCAGATTAGGATAACGGCAAGGTTCTCTCAAAAGGCTGTATGCTCTGATACCTCTGCTCAGAGCGCACCCTTAAGAATGGTGCCCAGAGAGTCCCTTCTAGAGAGTCACGCATACCTGAAGGTTTTCAAGACCGCTTGGGGAAGGCTAAGCCTAGAAAAACTAAACTCCACGACGGACAACAAAGAGAGAAAAGACATGGCAGACAGAGACAATCGCCTGAATGGTGCTTCGCGCCTGAGCTTTCCCATAAATCGCAACAACAGTCTAGGCAAAAGCGACCTGGATGATCTATATCGATTTAACCTCAGTACAGGCAGCACTAGAAGCAGCTTTTCTCTGGGAGTTTCCGGCATCAAGAGAGGCGCTAATTTTGACGTAGAAGTTTACAAATTTAAGCTTGCCGATCGCCAGGTTTTACGAGCGATCGGCAAAACCGAGTTTCGTAAAATTAGAGGGGGCGTTCTCAGAAACAACCTGCAACTTGTGGGCGCTTCTCGAGTAGGCGGCAACAGGAATGAAGCCATCACTAGCGAGCTAGCAAACGGCAGCTATGTCATTCGCGTCCTGCGCAAACAGGGCGACAGCAGATACAAGCTAACGGGCAGTGCCACAGAAATTTCTACTGTACCCAATCCTACTAATCCAGATCCTACCAATCCCAATCCTACCAACCCCAATCCTACCAACCCAGATCCCATCCCTGACCCACGCAACTTGATCAGCACTGCTCCTGATACCGCTATTCCCAATAGCGCAATTACAGGCAGCGTCAGCGACACTGACACGCAGGACTACTATAAAATCACTCCCACTGCGTCGGGAGATTACCTGTTTGATCTGACGGGAGCCAGCGGAGATACAAACTTTGAGGTGATTTCGTCTGATCAGACCACTGCGCTAAAACGCAGCCTGAATGCCGGAAACGACAAGGCGATCGTCCCTCTTGCGGCGGGCAGCACCTACTATTTCCGCGTTTTTCAAGCGGCTGCGGGCAACAACACGAACTACTCTTTGGGCGTTACCCCGCTCTCGGACAGCTACAGCGGCAGCTATAGCAATGGCGCTGGCTTAGGATCTGCCGCGTCCCTCACCCTAACTTCTACCCCTCAAACCCTCTCAAATTACGTCGTCGATCAGGGTATCAACTCACCCGAAGATCTGTTCAGTTTTAATGTCAGTACCGCCCAGGGCTTCGTCACTTTAGAGTTGACCGATATGCCGATTGGCAATCTGGGTTTGCAGCTCTTCAAGTCGGGAGAAACCGTTGAACAGGGTTTGACCCTTGACCGGAGTAGAAACCCAGATGGCAGCTATCCTGCGGAAGTGATTGCAGGGCGAGTTACGCAGGGTCAGTATTACGTCCGGGTAATTCCGAGCGGCGCTAGTGAAGGTTCTACCTATAACCTGACGCTCAAGATTACCGATAAGTCGGGTCTACCCGCCATCTCCAGAGATATCAAATTTGGTGCTGACGATTCCAGACCTGGAAACATCACGGCTGTCGGCTCATTGGCATATTTCTCTGCCAGCGATGACGAGGGCACGGCGCTCTATCGGACTGATGGCACTCTGGATGGAACGAAGAAAATTCGCGCCTTTACTTCCCTAGAGAAATTTGCGACGGTAGGCACGGGTATAGATTCACGCCTTTACTTTGTTGCCGATGACGGCTCTACGGGTAAGGAATTGTGGACAACAGACGGTACTGTTGCAACCAAGGTCGTTGACCTATTTGCCGGGAGTGGCGGTGGCGCACCTGATCAGCTAGCGGCGGCTGGAAACAACCTCTATTTCGTGGGTAGCCCCGGCACCACTAGCACGGCACTATACCGAGTCAACGGCACTTCCGTCACTATGATTGCGCGGGGTGATGACACTCTGACTAATCCTGACGGTAGCACTAGCGCCGCACCTGTAATCAATAGTTTTACAAGCCTGACGGGAATTGATCAAACGCTCTACTTCTCAGGAATTCCTGGTACAGGTAATACGGGTGCAGAGCTGTTTACCATTAGTAATGTTGAGAATGCTCCAACGCTTACAGAGCTGAGGCCTGGAGCAAGCAGTTCTACTCCCAGCAACTTTGTTTTGGTGGCAGGTAAACTTTTTGCTACTGCCTCAGTAGCAGGTTTGTCGAGCAAGCAGCTGATTCGGATTGATGCTTTAGGCCCCACTCCTAGCTACGCGATCGTGCGCTCTTCAAACACCGAAAATCTCACGTTCACCAATGCGCAAAAGCTGCAATACACCGTTACAGACAGCGGCGCACTCTACTTTACGGCAACTAGCGCCAGCGAAGGTTCAGAGTTGTTTAGGCTTAACAGCCCAGGCGCAGCCCCATCGGCTGGATTCTTAGATGCAGGACTTGTTAGCGACATTGCGACCGGGTTTTCTGACAGCTCTAATCCCACTAATCTGGTTCACATTGGCAACACGGTCTACTTCTTCGCCAACGACAATCGTAACGTTGATGATGGTCAAGGTAACACGACTCTTATCGGTTCTGGTAGAGAACTCTGGAAGACAGACGGCACTCCTAGTGGCACGAGTATTGTCCAAGACATCCAGGGTGGTACAGGTAATAGCAGCATCGGTGATAGGGCAGAAATGACTGTGTTTGGCGGCAAACTTTACTTTACCGCCAACGACGGCAGCGCAGGAACAGAGATTTGGGAGAGTAACGGGCAGTTGAATGGCACAGTCTCGAACGAGATTAATGCCGTTTCGGCTCAGGGTGCAGACCCTACTCAGCTGACTATAGTGGGATCTAGCCTGTTCTTTGCGGCAACAGATGGTCTTAACGGTCAAGAACTCTGGTCGATCTAGAAGATCTGTTTTTCTTTGAGGTTCAGAGTTTAAAAGTAGGGTTAGCAGGGGCATAGCCTCCGCTGACCCTACTTTGTACAGGGGCTAACTTTTCAGAGGCTAACTTTCCCAGGCGCTCTGGAAAAAATCGAGTTCGCACTCCATGGCATAGCGGTAGGTCGATCGCGCCAGTGAAGTCGGGATATCATAGCGATCGCCTAGCTCACTCAGCTGAGCGACTAGAGGCATAAATTCGGCGCTGCTGTAAGTCTGAATCCAGCCAGAGTAGGCATGGTCTGGCTGCTTGGCTAGAATATTGTCATGAGCCAGCTTTTGCCCCAAAAAGGCATAGAGCTTCATGCAGGGTAGCATGGCGATCGCTGTCACTCCTACCTCTTGACTCCAGGCAGTGCTGGCTAAAAAATCTGTGTAGCGTCGGGTTGCAGCTCCCGGCTCAATTTGCCGCAAATCTACCTCCCACTCATTGGCATAGCCTTGATGCAGCTTTAACTCCTGCAAAACTCCATCTGCTAAATCATGGAAAACATTAAAATCCTGCCAATCTGCAACTTTGGCGGCAGCAATGCTGTAAGCACGGGCAAATGCCTCTAGGAAAAAAGCGTCTTGCCCTACGTAATAGGCAAACTTTGATTTGGGTAGAGAGCCATCCCCAATGCCCTGAACGAAAGGATGCTGAAGACAGGCGATCGCCAAGTCCTGATTTTCTAACCATAAGTCTTCAAACAAGTTGCTGTTCATGTTCCCTAGGTTTCTTCACGCTTCTGAGTCAATTCCGACTGAGCGCAGCCGCATTTCCAATTTCTACATGACCCGGAATATCAGCATCCAGATCTTTAGCAAGAGACTCTTTAGCGAGAGACTCTTTAGCAAGAGATATAGAGTAATGAGGCGATCGCCGCAGACAGAGCCAATTAAATTTCCTGCAAATTAGATTGGGTGGGGGCGCAGCCCCCGCCCAATCTAATCTAAAAATCCTAATCTGCAAGAGGTTTATTCAGTGTAGCGGCAGGAGGCAAAAAAATTCCCAGGCGATCGCTCATCTGGGAACTTCTCTACACTCTAAAAATTACTAACTCAAAAATCGCTGGCTAGTTATTTACAGCCTTAGCCACCATCTTTGCTCCGGTGCCCATGAGGCGCTCATAGGTTGCCCGCATCTTCAGCCCTACTAGCACTTGAAACAGTCCCGTACCGTTGGTGGAACCTGGGTACTCTCTGTGCTGAAGCAGTAGCTCCGTCATTTCGCCGTAGAACTGGGTTGAGGTGTTGCTAAGGTGGCTTTCAAGGTAGATCATCTCCTCTAGGCGATCGAACTGACCATCAACCTCTAGAATCGAGACGCTATGACCAAAGTATTCATCGGGGCCGTAATGCATCCTGATGCCGGGATAGGAGCAGGTGAGCTTGCGACCGCAGGGAATCCAGTCGATCGTTGAGCCTTCATCAAACAGGTAGACTGGCTCCATGCCTTCTACGCCATCCTTCTGAATCATGCGAACCCGCAGCACTTCCCGCTTGGTGTCGTTGGGGATCAGCAGCGTCGGCAGCACCTGAATCACCATGTCGGCATACTGCTTCTGGGGATCAATATAGGCGCTGAAGTCGGGACGACGAGCGTTAATTGCCGCCAATACGTCTTCGTAGGTGTGACCGCGCTCTGCCATATCGCGCTGGATTTTCCAGGCAATTTTCACTTCGTCGTCAATGTCGAGGTAAACCCCAAAATCGATTAGCGATCGCACGCGCTCATCATACATAGGGTGCAACCCTTCAATCACCACGATCGGCGTAGGCACAATCCGCTCCGGAGGGTCAATCATGCCAGTTTCATGGTTGTAGATCGGCTTCATGATCTCCTGACCCTCTTTGAGCGCTTTCACCTGCTCGTACATAAGGTCAAAGTTATTCGCCTTGGGATTGAGAGCCGTCACGCCTGCCTCTTTGCGCCCTTTCCGATCCAGACTGTGGTAGTCATCCAGGCAGATCACAGTCATTAATTCCTCGCCAAACAAATCTGCCAAGCGACGAAGAAAAGTCGACTTGCCGCATCCCGAATCTCCGGCAACACCGATCAATACCACACGATCTGGCTTAATGGTCATGAGCTTCCTCTAAATACAAAATAAAGATAGGACAAAAGGAGTCTAAAAATTTTCAAGCAAACTTAAAATCTGCACCTTAAGCAATGGGGCATCTTAAACCCGAAACAGCTAGGTTGAACTAGATCACGAACTTTAGTCAAGCCACGATTTAGATGCGAATTAGCTGATCCCAATAAGTATTAAGTAATACCTGATGCTTTGAATTCTACCAAAACGGGATCATCACTACAAGGTTAATCCCTCTCTAGCCGTGATCCCCGCTCATTTGCCACCTACCACTATGCTAGAGGGTATTGGGTTCTCTAAAGCACACTTCTTGGGCAAAGTCTGAAACCAATATAAAAATGGCTCCAGAATTACAGTCTCGCGTATAAGCTGACCAGTATGGTAGAGCATGGGGCAGAGTCAAACCATTTCGGTTCTCGTACATCTTTACCCCAATTGCGTCTGAGGAATGTGTGTCTAAGAAATGCCTCGCTAGTGCTACGCTACTATACATACCAGGTCTAACTTTCGGACTCAAATCGATCGCTTTTCGACGGGTTTAGTCCAGTAGGTTTAGACCCAGATATTGTAGAAATGGTGCGTGGCTAGCGCGCAGACTTAATACGGGTTAGGAGAATATTGAATCACAATGTACAATCCAAGCGCAACGGGTGGTAACACAGCATTTGGCAACCGTCTTTTCGTTTACGAAGTAGAGGGGCTACGCAAAAATGATGAGACTGACAAGATGGGCTATCCCATCCGTAAGAGTGGCAGTGTATTTATGACAGTGCCCTACTCTCGGATGAATCAGGAGATGCAGCGTCTTACCCGTATGGGTGCCAGGATTGTCAGTATTCGCCCCTATGAGAGCGCAACAAACGGCAAGGTTTCCTCTGACACAACGACTCACGCAGAAACCCAGCAAACCCAGCCAGCAGAAGCAGCTAAACCTATGACTCAAGCTAAGGAAAAGTCAGCTAAAGCAGATATTCCTGTGAATATCTATCGTCCGAGCAACCCCTACGTTGGCAAAGTGATTTCCAACGATGAGCTAGTGGCTGAAGGCGGAATTGGTACCGTGCGCCATATCAAATTTGATATTTCAAGTGGCGATCTGAGATACCTGGAAGGGCAAAGCATTGGCATCATTCCGGCTGGAACAGATGATAAGGGCAAGCCTAATAAGTTGAGACTGTATTCGATCGCCTCCACCCGTCACGGCGATGATGTCGATGACAAGACTATTTCTCTGTGCGTTCGTCAGCTTGAGTACAAGCACCCCGAAACTGGAGAAATGGTTTACGGCACCTGCTCCACTTACCTGAACAAGATACAGCCTGGAGATGAGGTCAAGATCACGGGTCCAGTGGGGAAGGAAATGCTGTTGCCCGACGACCCAGAAGCTAATATCATCATGATGGCGACAGGAACTGGGATTGCGCCTTTCCGCACCTACCTGTGGCGGCAGTTTAAGGATGCCGAGAAAGCAGCAAACCCTGAGTATCAATTCAAAGGGTTCTCCTGGCTGATCTTTGGAATTCCGACAACGCCCAACATTCTCTACAAGGGAGAGCTAGAGGAGATCCAGTCCAAGTATCCGGATCACTTCCGGTTAACCTATGCCATCAGCCGCGAACAGAAAAACCCTGAAGGCGGCAGAATGTACATCCAGGATCGTGTTGCCGAACACGCTGATGAGATTTGGGCTTTGGTTAAAGAGGAGAAGACGCACACCTATATTTGCGGTCTGAAGGGGATGGAAGACGGGATTGATGCAGCAATGGCTACCGCTGCTGCTAAGGAAGGCGTGGTCTGGAAGGAGTATCAGCGATCGATCAAAGAACGCTGGCACGTTGAAACCTACTAGATAAAGCCGTTGAAAATCGGGGGAGTCAAGGCTCCCCCGATTTTTATTGAGGCTGGCTTTATTGAGGCTGGCTTTAATGAGACTGATGAGTCTGGGAGCACTCCTGAATGAAGTCAATCATTTCATGCAGCATTCCTGGCTTTGCCGCCATCAACACGGTAGATTCTGCCTCAATCACCGTATTGCCGTTAGGAATAATCAAATCCTCATGGGGATGAGCCTGATAGCCAATGATCAGCGATCCCTGGGGGAAGCACTCATCTTGGGCAATTGCGGCAAGGCTGCGACCCACGATCTGAGAGGTTGCTGGAATCGGCAGCTTCAGCACTTCAATCTGATCTTGTTCAAAGTGCATCATGGACTCAACCTGCGGATATTCGATCGCATTGGTCAGGGTGGAAACCACCAGATCGGTCGTGCAAATAATCGAAGTTGCCCCGGCAATGCGATAGGGCTGCTCAAAGTCGCGGTGGCTCATCCGCACCAGAATTCGAGGTACGCCGTAGTGCTTTGCCAATGCCACCATTGCCAGGTTCAGGGCATCGTCATGGAGAACTGCGACAACCGCATCGGCTTTGCGCACTCCCGCTTCGATCAGTACATTCGTGCTAACAGCGCTGCCTTCAAACGCCATCACGCCTAGCTGCTCACGGGCATAGCGGCAAGCGATCGCATCGATGTCAATCAGGGCAATCACATGTCCTAGATTCACCAGATTCTGTGCCAGATTCAAGCCAATTAAACCTGCACCTCCAATCAATACATACATAATTTCCCCTTTGCTGCCTTTGGCTTTACTCTATCCGGTATGGCAACCGCCAAGGCGGTTAAGACGGGGACATTTAGGGTGGGGCGCGAAGCGCCCCACCCTAAATGTCCTAAGAAAAATGGCAACAGCCATAAAAGAAATTTTGCTGAAGGTACTGCTTTGCTCTCTTCCCAACGGTCTAATTTTTATCGTCATTTCTCCCATCTGGCGATCGTCAATATCCTCTCAAATCTGACGGTGCCTCTAGCGGGTTTGGTGGATACTGCCTTCCTAGGACATCTCACCGAGATCCGGCACTTTGCAGGCGTGGCGCTGGCAACTGTCCTATTTAACTACATTTACTGGACGTTCGGGTTTCTCCGCATGGCGACCACGGGCATGACGGCTCAGGCGGTAGGGCGAGGCGATCGCGATACTGTTCTGCTAATTGGGCTAAGGAACGGACTGCTGGCATTGGCGATCGGCATCCTAATTGTGCTGTTACAACTGCCGTTACGCTCGCTGGGTTTCACCTTGCTGCGGGCGGCACCCGAAGTTGCAGACTCCGGCAAAGCCTATTTTGATGCGCTGATCTGGGCTGCACCCGCCACGCTAATCAACTATGTGCTGATCGGCTGGTTTTTGGGGCGAGGGCAGAGCGGCGGGGTGCTACTGCTGTCTGTCATTGGCAGTGGTGCGAATGTGATGCTGGATTATCTGCTGATTCTGCGGTTGGGCTGGGAGAGTGCCGGGGCAGGTTGGGCAACGGCTGCCAGTCAGTACCTGATGCTGCTGGTGGGGATGCTTCTTGTCTGGCGATCGGTAGGTTGGGGACAACTGCGATCGCTTGCCCTTCAGATCTGGGATATCTCAGCCCTGAAAGCAGATTTTTTACTCAACGGAGAAATCTTGGTTCGCACTTTCACGCTGATTTCTACCTTTGCCCTGTTTACGAACCTCAGCTCTGATTTGGGAACAGTTATTTTGGCGACCAATGCCGTGCTATTGCAGGTCGTGACTTTGGCTGCGTATTTCATTGACGGTTTGGCGTTTGCCACCGAAAGCTTCGCGGGGGTGTTTCGGGGTCAAGGCGCTACCGACAGGTTGATGCAATTGTTGCGAGTCTCTGGAATTGCCTGTTTGACCTCAGGATTACTATTTGCGATCGCCTTCCTTCTCTTCCCTACGCCGCTGTTTAGCCTGCTCACCAACCACAGCGATATTCTCGATCGCTTCCCAGCATATGTGCCCTGGCTACTCCCTGTTTTGGGGTTTGGATCGATCGCCTACATGCTCGACGGCTATTTTCTGGGGCTGACCCAAGGGCGAATTTTGCGGCAGTCTGCTCTAATCGCAGCTTTGGTAGGGTTTATGCCGATGGCGATCGTCGCCTGGTATTTGCGCAGTAGCCATCTGCTGTGGCTGGCGCTGTCTAGTTTTATGGCGGCTAGAGCCTTAACGCTGGCGGTAAAAGTGCCCCAAACACTGAAAGCGCCACTCAAAACGCCCTAGGAGCAGCGCGGCGCGCTAAATGAGTATGGCTGTCGCCAGTTTGCTTAGGATATTTTTGGTGGAGGCGCGAAGCGCCTCCACCAAAAATATCCCTGTCCTAACCACCTTGGCGGTTGCTATGGAAGCCTTGCTCCACGAGGCTTCTAACAAACAACCCACACTTAACCCAGCGTAAAATGCTGCAAGTCAAAGCAGTAGGCTCAAATTTTTGGTTAGGATGCAAAAATGAGGCACTGCTAGAAACTGGAGACTATTTTGTACGGAGCCAATCCGAAAGATAAGCATCCGATGAAGGGATTTCCACAAATCTGTTTCATTCAAAACACGGTATCGAATCCCAATATCATCATTGGAGATTACACCTATTACGACGATCCAGAAGACTCGGAAGATTTTGAGCGTAATGTTTTGTACCACTTTCCCTTTGTCGGCGATCGGCTCATCATTGGGAAGTTTTGCGCTTTAGCCAGAGGCGTGAAGTTCATTATGAATGGAGCAAATCATAAGTTAGGAGGATTCTCGACCTATCCCTTTCAGATTTTTGGTAACGGCTGGGAGAGAGTCACTCCCCAGCCTGAAGAACTGCCCTACAAAGGCGATACGGTAATTGGGAACGATGTGTGGATTGGTTATGAAACCGTGATCATGCCAGGAGTACAGGTGGGAGATGGAGCTATTATTGCGGCAAAATCAGTCGTGGTGAGCGATATTCCACCCTACACGATTTTTGGGGGTAATCCAGCCAAGTGTATTCGTCAGCGCTTTGATGATCGGGTGATCCAATCTTTGCTTGAGATAGCTTGGTGGAATTGGGAGATCAGCAAAATTACGCGTCATCTAGAGAAGATCGTATCGGCAGATATTGAAGCTTTGACCAATTGCAGGTGAGAACGCAGCAGAGCGTTAGCGAGGGGCGATCGCATAATCAATCAAGCCAACCAACCGTTGGCGCAATGTTTCCAGCCCCAGCCGTTCTCCAGCAGAGATAAAGATCGCTTGAGGAAATTCCTCTTGAGCAAACGCCAGCGTATCGCTATCAACCTGGTCTATTTTGTTAAAAGCCAGCAGCGCCGGACCCGGAGTAATGGGCATTTCTGAAAGGATTTTCATCACCGATCGGATCTGGCTTTGCCATGCTGGATGGGACAAGTCCACCACATGCAGCAGGGCATCTGCTTCGGTTACCTCCTCTAGCGTGGCGCGAAAGGCATCCACCAGCGAAGGCGGTAAATCGTGAATGAATCCTACCGTATCAGTCAGAATAATGGTGAGTTTCTCCTGAGTCTTCGGATGATTCACATTAAGCCGCCGCGTTGTCGGATCAAGGGTGGCAAAGAGCTGATCGGCAATATAGACCTCGGCATTGGTTAAGGCATTCAGCAGCGTCGATTTCCCGGCGTTGGTATAGCCCACAATAGCGATCGAGGGCACCTCCTCATGCTGCCGCTGCTGGCGCATCCGCGATCGGTGTGCCTGAAGCTGATTAACCTCCTGCTGAAGGCGGGTAATACGGCGCTGAATGGCACGACGCTCAGTTTCTAGCTTCGTTTCACCTGGGCCCCTTGTCCCAATACCGCCCCCCTGACGTGACATCGATCGCCCTCGACCCGACAAACGCGGCAGAGCATATTCTAACTGCGCTAGCTCTACCTGAAGTTTTCCGGCTCCCGACTGCGCCCGCTGCGCAAAGATGTCCAAGATCACCTCAGTGCGATCGACTACCCGAATGCCGATTTGTAGCTCCAAATTGCGGACTTGAGACGGAGAGAGATCGCGATCGAACACAACCAAATTTGCGCCCACCGTCTGAGCGGATAGGGCGATTTCCTGCACCTTGCCTTCGCCCACCACGGTTTGCGGATGAGGTTGAGAGCGCTTTTGCCGCAGAACTTGCAGAACCTCGCCCCCAGCAGTTTCCACCAGTCGCGTTACCTCGGTCAGCCCATCCTGAAAGCGTTGGCTGCTGACGCGATCGGTCATTAGCCCGACTAGGAGGACGCGATCGCGGTCAACATCCACCTGCTGCGCTACAAATTCTCGACGAAACTCCTCTTCCAAGCCCTCTGTTAAGGCTAGAAAATCTTGCTGCGTCAGCACATCCAAGCTCAGAGAGGGAGAAACCGTCCAATGCGCCTCTGGATGAGGCACAAGATGCGCCAAATACGCCTCTTTAACATATCCAGTTGCACCCCCACCTCGCCGCTCAAACCCTCCGCCAGAGAGAGTTAGCATCACTAACGCATCTAGTCGCTGGAGTGCCATTGCTGTCAAGGTAGATTCGCTTGGAGCCTCCATCTTGAGCTGCGTGGCAACACACCGAATGCCACTCAACCGCTCGGCTCCATAGCGAGGCAACTCTGAAGGCGGAATTTGCGTCTGTCGCACCGTCCCGACCCCGACTCGAATCACCTGCCCCCGACGATTGATGTAGGTGCAGAGAGGTTGAGCAATTTCAGTGCTGACGGCGGCAAGACGCTGCGCGAACTCAGGCGTTGTCAGGCAATCGCCAGGTAAACGCTGATGATAGAGCCGCTGCAACTGCTTGAGTTGGTTGGGCTTTAGCCCCTGAAGCTGTCCGTAAATAGTTTCGATTGACACGCCTGACCAGAATAATTGGTCTTTAAAAACTGATCTCGCAAACTCTATTCTATCGAGGGTTTTTCTAATCTGGGTAGAGTCTCCCCAAGTTCGTAATACACTCTGCAAGAATAAACTTTCACCTACCAATGTCCAATAGAATGCGTTTAGTCAATCGATTACATGGCGCTATTTTCTACGCTTATTGAACGCACAAATAGACAAAATCCTGATTGTAAGCGCTCATTTTTCCTCGTACATTCACCGACTTTACCCAAAAATCAATATTTTTTGTATCGTAGTGTTACTATTTTGAGGTAATGTTTGTGAAATTTACCCATCTTCTTCGAAACGCTAATCATCAGATCTTAATCAAACGCATTTAAGCTCTGATTTTTTTCATAGTTCTTCATGATTTGTAGGATCTAGTAGCCACTTTCTCCAGAAGTTTAGCTGAGAACCACAGTGCAACTTTACGCCAGCTTCATGTAGGTTCACTGCAACTTTACAATTGATTTCTGTTTCTAATTCATGACTCAGAATATTTACGGAGTCATGATGGAACTTCTAGGAAAAAATTTAGTTAATCTCCTGATTTCTAGGGAGATTTGTTACTGAAATCAGCATTTCAGCAGCAAGTCTACGTATTTTGACGGATTAGATTCTATTTGCATTCAAGAGTTAATTTTAATTAGCTGCAATGCCATTTTCAAGAAACAAAATCTATTACAAATGAGGGTTGTCACCCCCTTGGACAACAGTCTTCTTTTTAGATATCTTCGGTTTAACATGATAAATTACTTCAAAGATTGACATCAAAAAAACAAGCAATTTCTGCTCTTCAATTCCTGAAATATACCGAATTGAAAGTTGTATAGATGAAGTCAGAAAGGTTCAAAACATAGATAGCATATTAAGTCAAACAAAATGAATTCAAACAGATAATTAGAACGGCAACTAAAATAGCTAGATTTTTTACTTACACTCAATCTCTGAGGATATTTCAATGAGAAGTTTCCTAATTTTCAGTTAAGTATCAATTATTGTAGGCATTGAAATTCCTGAGATAGGTAACAGAATATTTTCCTGAAAAGCTTGTTAAACCTAGATACTGAACTATGTCTGTCTTATTTTAAATCCTGATAGATTGAATTCTTAAACCAGCCCCTATCACATTTTAAGATGATTAATACATCTTTGAAGAGGAGACTCATGTTCTCTGCCTATTTATTATGAATTGCTCTATCAAGTAGACTTTACGCTCTTGCAGTCTCGGATTTAAGAAACTCACAAGCAAGAAACTTATAAGCATCAAATGGTTTTGGATGAGGTGTATTGATGTCACGGGACGCTCTGGTTGTTGGAATTAATACCTACAAGTTCATGTCTGGCTTGCAAGCCCCTGCAAGCGATGCAGAGGCGATCGCCCAGCAGCTTCACACCTACGGGGAATTTAGAGTTCATCGTTTGCCAGAGGTAATTCAGGCTGGTAAGCCTCAAGTGGGTCAAAAAACGACCATTACGCTGCGTGAGTTGGAATCTTCGCTGATTAATTTGTTTAAGCCTAAAGGCAATACTATTCCCCACACGGCTCTGTTTTATTTCTCTGGGCATGGCATTCAGCGTGAGGCAGGTATTCAGGAAGGCTATCTAGCGCTAAGCGATTCTAATCCTGATAAGGGTAGTTACGGTCTATCGCTATTTTGGCTGCGGCGGCTGCTACAGGAAAGCCCTGTGCGTCAGCGCATCGTCATTTTAGACTGCTGCCACAGCGGTGAATTTCTTCACTTCTTGGAGGCAGATCCGGGCGCACGTCCCGGCACCGATCGCCTATTTATGGCAGCCTCTCGCGAATATGAAACAGCCTATGAATCGCTAGAAAGTCCTTACAGCATCTTTACTCAAGCCATTCTGACGGGGTTAGATCCGAGTCGGGTAGAGTCAGGCACCGTCACCAGCCACTCTCTAACAGACTGGGTAAGCCACAAACTCAAGAGCGAAATTCAGCAGCCTCTATTTGAAAGCTCTGGCAGCGAGATTATCTTGACGCGAGGCGTAGGCGGACAGTCGATCATCCCCAAAGTCCACAAATCCAGCCCGATTTGCCCCTATCGCGGTCTGGAATGTTTTGATGAAACCCACAGCGAATACTTCTTTGGACGAGAAGAGCTAACAGCAGAGCTAGTGAACAAGCTTCAGAGCGATCGCTTTGTGGCGATCGTCGGAGCTTCAGGCATCGGCAAATCCTCTCTAGTGCGAGCAGGATTGGTTGCGACCTTAAAGCAACGTGCGCCGCTCCAGTGGCAGATCAAGTTTCTGACTCCAGGCGAACATCCTCTCAAAAGTCTGGCGAATGCCTTTATTGATTCCAATTTGGGCAATCTGGAGCGGGCTGAGCAGCTTCGACGTGCCGAGACTTTTTTACAAGATGGTGGTCGGGGTCTAGCTCAACTTGTCCAGGCTAGCTTACCGATGTCAAGTGCTGTGTCAGGAGCAATTCGCCCTCGAATGCTGCTGATTATTGACCAGTTTGAAGAGGCTTTTACTCTGTCTAGAGGTTCTCGTGCTGAGCAAGAGCGGCAGCAGTTTTTCAACTGCTTGATGGGGGCATTAGAAGCAACCGATAGCGACCTCAGCGTGGCGATCGCCCTAAGATCTGACTTTCAATCTAAGTGTGCGCTCTACGAAGGCTTAGCCCACAAAATTGAGCAGCATCGGGTGGTCGTGAATCCGCTGAAGTATGAGCAAATTAAGGCGACGATTCTTAAGCCCGCTCAAAAGATCGGGTTAGTTTGTGAGCCAAGCTTGGTTTACAACATGATGCTAGATATTATTGGCGCACCCGGTGAACTGCCGCTATTGCAATACACTTTATTGGAACTCTGGAACCATCGCCGCACCGGATTGGAGGGTGGCGTCGCCCGACTCACCCTAGATACCTATCAGGAACTAGGCGGAATGCGCGGAACGCTGCAAAAGCGTGCAACTGAAGTATTTTCTCAGCTGACTCTAGAGGAGCAAACGGTAGCCAAACGAATCTTCCTAGCGCTGACGCAGCTTGGTGAGGGTACAGAAGATACTCGTCGTCGAGTGATGAAATCTGAATTGGTCAGCTCAGTTTTTCCTGCTGCGCTCGTAGAGCAGGTGCTAGAAAAGATGGTGGCTGCAAAGCTCGTCGTCACAAGCTGTGAAAGAGGATGGCAAGCTCCAAAGAAACAAGATCAGATTGGCTCTACGGCGATCGGCAGCTCCATTGTTTTAGACAAGCAATTGACTGGAGAAATGGTTGATGTTGTCCATGAAACGCTGATTCGCAACTGGGGGCTGCTCCGGAACTGGCTGGATGAGAACCGAGAAATGCTGCGGCGAATGCGGCGGATTGAACAGGCGGCTCAGGAGTGGGGTAGTGCTGGGCAACCATCAGGAGAGTTCTTGATGAATGGATTGCGGCTCAGAGATGCCGAAGATTTTCAGCGCACCTATCCCCAGGAGCTATCGGCGTTGGCGCAGCGATATATTGCCGCAAGCCACTCCGAAACCCGCCGTGCTAGGAGAGAGTCGCGACAGCTGCAAATTGCGGTGCCTACGGTTTTGCTGATTGCGCTGGCAGCCGTGCTGAACCAGTATCGCGGCACACTTCATTGGCAGGCAGAAAAAGATCATCAGATTCAGCTTGCGACTTCCCGCGAGCGAGCGGCGATCGCTCAAACCATTCTGCAAGATGGCTCCAGCGATCCGATGACGGCACTGCTGGTCAGCCGTTTGGCCGCAGAGTCTGGCGGTGCCAATTATGAAACTCAATCTAGCCTCCGTGCAGCGCTACAGGATCTACGCCTTCAGCTTGAGCTGAAGGGGCATGAAGGAGCCGTGCATCAGCTTGCGTTTAGCCCCGATCGCCGTCATTTAGCCACTGCAGGAGCTGATGGTAGATTGCGCCTCTGGGCGATCGATGCGCAAACCATTCTAAACAGCCCCTTGAAGCCTATTAAAACTCTCTCATGGTCAGAGCTGAGGAATAGCGAAGTAAGCAGCAGTCAAACAGAGAGTAGCGAAATAAGTAAACCAGACAGTAACAAAACAAATAACAGTAAGACAGAGAGCGATAACACAAAGGGCGATAAGACAGGCATTAGGGCGATCGCCTTCAGTCCTGACGGTAGGCAGGTGGCAGCGATCGCTCACAACTCACCGCTAGTCAAGGTTTGGTCAGTAGAAACCGGAACGGTGCTGCTCCAACTCACAAATTTGGCTCCGGTAAACCAGGTTATGTTTAGCCCCGATGGCAAATGGGTTGCGACACAGAGCGATCGCTCAATTTCACTCTGGCGGGCTGACACCGGACAACTGCAAGCTCGTCTGCCTCAATCTAGCGACATTGTAAGCCTGCAATTTAGCCCCGATGGAAAGATGTTTCTGGCAGCCTTACAGGGCGACGTGGCTCAGGCTGAATCGGGCAGCGCTCCATCAGCGACCAGATCAGCGAGTACCGTGCAACTCTGGCGACTCACGGCTGATCCGGCGCAGCAGTTAAAACTTCAGGCTCTATCGCCTCTTGTGCTGCCTAGCCCCATTACCTGTGCTAAATTCAGCCCCAGTAGTTCTATCGCCACCGCCAGCACCGATGGCAAAGTTAGGCTGTGGAGCGCTACGGGGCAACTCCGTCAAACTTTCACACCTGCCCATCCTTCGACCCTTAGCCCCCAGCCCCCAGCCCAACTGCAATTTAGCCCAGATGAGAGCCTGTTGGCGATCGCTAGCCCTCAGCAAACCTGGCTCTGGAATCTTCAGACGGGTCAAATGCAAGCTGAGCTGATTCTAACGCCGCACTCTGCAAAGGCAAACTCACTGGGGAATTCGCTGCTGCAATTTAGTCCCGATGGTCAGTTGATAATCACGAAGGGGTCTGCTGTACCCTCCTCAGAACAGGTCTATTTGTGGAATACCCAAACCGGGCAGCAGGTGAGCACAATGCAGAGCAACGGTGTTTTGGAATCAGCTGAGTTTAGTCCAGATGGCACCTACATAGCCCTAAATGCCAACGGCATCGTCCAACTTTGGGCCACAGAGGCGGGTGGCGAATTGCCTACCATCTATCCGCCTAACGCCATGGCAGAATGGTCAATGTTTTTGCCAGCCAGCACAGAGAAAGCTGCTCAACCTGCGACAGAGCAGGGGTTAAACCGTCCAGAACACGGCCCGATCGCCACTCGTTTAATGACGGTTACTCCTGACGGCAAGCTACAAAACTGGCAAATCCTGGCAGATGCTCCTTCTCCTAGCCCAACACCGCCATCGGTTTCGCCGAGCTACAGCGCTATTATGGAACCCCAGCGCATCTGGCAATACCTATCCGCTTTAATGGGGCAGCGATCGCCAAGTGGGCTATCCATGCTGTCCTCCGCTGCACCTAAATCTGCTGAAACTGAGTCTGCGGAACCGACAAAGGCAGAGGCACAAAACCCAAGCGCGATTCAGCATGAGGGAGCGATCGCGGCTCTCAATGCCTATACAGCCTTACCTGGAAGTGTTCTCAGCCCCTCATTGAACAGCCGTTCTTTAAACAGCCGATTGAGTGGAGTCGCGTTTAGCCCAGAGGGGCAGCACATTGTTACTGCTACAGCAGAAGGGCAGATGGACGTTCAATCTATGCAGCCCGATCGCTCTACAGCGCCGATACTAAAAATTCGCAATTGGCGATTGATTCCAGGACAGAATGCGGCGCTCAGCGAAGTTGTGAAGCCCAGCAGCTCTCAGCTCAGTAGCCCTGGCGGTGAACCTCTCAGCATTAGCCAGCTTAGTTTTAGCCCTGATGGTCGTCAAATATTGGGTGTAGGGGACGACTTAACGGTGCGCCTATGGGATGCACAAACTGGACAACTGCTGAGAGTATTTAAGGGTCATAAAGCAACGATACAAAGGGCAAGCTTTAGCCCGGATGGTCGAGAGATTGTCACCGCGAGCTGGGATCGCACTGTGCAGATTTGGCAGATTGCTTCTGGTGAAGCAATTCAGATCTTGAGTCATGCCGATGCAGTTAATGGCGCAAGCTTTAGCCCCGATGGTCAGCATATAGCTACGGCAAGCTGGGATGGCAGGGCGAGAGTGTGGAGCCGAAAAACGGGCAAGCTGAAGTTTTTGCTAACCGGGCATGGGGCAGAAGTATTTGATGCTGAGTTTAGTCCAGATGGCCGATCGCTTGTGACCGCCAGCGCCGATGGGACAGCGATCGTCTGGGATGCTCGAACTGGGCACAAGCAGTCTCATTTGCGTCCTGGGTTTGAAGACAAGCCGCCGATTCCTCTTTTGCAGGCAAACTTTAGCCCGGATGGACAGTACATCGCTACTCGAACTAAGGATGGAAAAGTGCATCTTTGGGCAGGTACCTGGGAGATGTTGCTAAAACTTGCCCGCGATCGTAGCCTTCGTCAGCTCACTCCTGAAGAATGCAATCGCTACCTGAGAGCAGAATCGGGCGCTTGCCCAACATTACCTCTTTAACAATAAGATGTCGGGCTATGATTTTTTTGAAAGGGGGCGCTCTGCGCCCCCTTTCAAAAAAATCATACATAAAACTAGCAACGCCAAAAAATCATCTACGGTAGAGTGAGAGGTAAAATCTCGACTAGATGAGAAATGGCTAATCTTGTAAGCAGCATTTTGAAATGGTATGTGCAAAATGGACTGATTCTGCTGGTTGCGATCGCCCTCATTGGCTTTCCTGCATTTGCTCAAGAAATCAGCCCGTCTGGAAATCAGCCATCTGGAAATCAAATTGACGGTTATCCAGTCATGCTCAACAATCAGCCGATCTTTTGGGTTAGACAAGGCGTAGCTGACGTTGTTTCGGCTCAAGAACGCGCCAAAATTATTGGTGATAGATTGGAGCAGATTGCCAGCAAAAATTCTGTTTCGGTAGAATCCATTACCGTTGACGAGCAGCCAGATGGCTCAATTCTCAAAGCCGATAAGTTAACCCTTCTGACTATTCGAGACAATGACGCTAAGGCGAACAATCAGTCACGTCAAGCCTTAGCTGCAGAAGCATTGCGAAAGATTAGAAGTGCGATCGCCCAATATCGAGAGGAGCGCAGTTTCAAGACGCTAATGATCAACATTAGCTTGGCAGCCCTTAGCACGATCGCCTTGCTGCTGTTTCTGCGAGGTCAACATTTCATCTTCGGAAAACTGCTTTCTAGAATCAGGGAAGCTCACAAGCAAGATCGACTAGGGTTGCGCGTCGGCACCTCTCGCCTGCTCGGATCAAACGCAACTGATTATCTGCTCAAGACCTTAATTCGCCTCGGTAAGCTAGCGCTGACTTTAGCGGCATTTTACCTCTACCTTCCGTTTATTCTTAGCCAGTTTCCTACGACAAGAGCCTTTAGCAATCAAGTTTTTGGTGACATTACCTACCGCACTAATCAGTTAGCTCAGTCGTTTGTGCAGTATTTACCTAATCTGATTGCGATCGTCGTGATTGGATTCGTGACGTATTACATTATCGGGTTCGCCAAGCTTGCAATTATTGAGCTAGGGCGAGGAGATGCCTATCCTTGGTTTTATCCAGAGTGGACAAGACCTACGGTACGTCTCGTAACATTTTTAATTATTGCGATCGCCTGCGTAGTGGCTGGTCCCTATCTCCCTGGATTTGGTTCTCCAGTATTTCAAGGTGTTTCTCTTTTCCTAGGGGCACTATTCACGCTAGGATCTTCTTCCGCTATTTCCAACGTCGTTTCTGGAATCATTTTGATTTACACTCGTGCTTTCCGAGTAGGTGACATGATTCAGATTGGAGATGTAACAGGCGAAGTCATCGAAAAGTCCTTATTCGTGACTCGATTGATCAATTCCAAGAATGTTATCACGACTTTACCCAACGCGGCGGTATTGAATGGCAGCGTAATTAATATGAGCGCTGCTCTGCGTCAATCTGAAAATAGTCTAGTTCTGCATACTACGATTACGCTAGGATATGACGTGCCCTGGAGAACCGTCCACCAAGTTCTCATAGAAGCTGCCAAAGCAACAGAAAATATCTTGCCAGAACCACGATCGTTTGTGTTGCAGACCGCGTTGAATGATTTTAACGTTAGCTATGAGCTGAACGTTCATATCGATCGACCCGACATTATGCCAATAATTTACTCAGAGCTGTATCAAAACATTCAGGATCATTGCAATCAGGCTGGCATTGAGATCTTGTCTCCAACTTACTCAGCCCTTAGGGACGGCAACCACTCGACCATTCCTACAAATTACTTATCTCAAAACTACAGTTCACCAACCTTCCGCATCAACGTTCAGGATAGTAATTCCCAAGAAAGCGGTTGATAAGAAAACAGTTGAGTTATCTCTGTCAATATACTGAGGGATCTTCTGATACTGCGAAGACATTGCTAATCAGAACCTCACTGAGCTGAGCCTAATTTTGATCTAGGGGCACCGAAAGTTCTATTCTTTGCTCCGACTGTGGCTGAACTTCCCGCACATCAAGACCCTCATTAGAAATCCTGACGCGGGTTTCTGGATTAGGCTGCTCATAGATTTCAACGTTGACTCGATCGCCATCAGAGGAGACACGTGGGCGCAGCTCAGACCCTTGTCTACCCAAATTAATTTGAAGGCCGTCACCTAGTTGAATCGCTTGAGCGGAGGCAGGAACCGTCCCCACCGTTAATCCCATTAATGCTGCACCCAAGCAGCTGATTAGCTGATTTTTCATGAGTTTTACCCCGTTTTTAAGATTGGCTTTGATTACCAATGTGGCAAATTTAGGAAACGATACCCTCTAACGTGAGGCTCATATTTTTAGCGGGAAGCATTTCCAAAAAGGAATAGTGTCCTGAGACAGGTTGCACAATGTTCCAAAACACGTCCATTCAGATTGGGCTAGCCCACTATAATGAAGGTCTGAAGGGCTTTGAGAGGTGGTAATCCCGTTATGGCAAAGCAAAAAAACCACGATCCTCAGTGGATTAAAGAAACGTTTGAACTTGAAGACGATCATCGTTGGGAGTCCAATCCGGGCTATAAGATTTTTGTCGCCGATCGCGGTGCAGTTCGTTTTGACGTGCCGCAGGATTGGATCTTTCAGCCAGATGATAAATCCTTTAAGTTTCTCGATCGCCAGCCTCCCGACGATGATTGCCGCCTAGAAGTGTCGTTCAATCGGCTTCCAGAAGGAGATTGGGCAGGGTTTCCCCTTCAGTCTACGCTGCGGAAAATTGTTGATGACGATGAGCGCAATGTAATTGCCAAAGCGGATATCGTGACGGTTAAACGCCAAACCGCTCGGATTGTCTGGACAGAAATTAAGTTTATTGATGCGCCAGAAAATCGGGAGGCTTTCTCCCGAATCTGCATTGGCTTAGGCTCAAACGTGCAGTGCTTGATCACCTTAGACTATTGGGCAGATGATGCCGATCGCTTGATTCCCGTTTGGGATGAAGTGTTGCGATCCCTGACTTTAGGCCTATACATTCGTGACCCTAGAATCGGTACGGCTTTGCCCGATTAGCTCGCCAAATTCGCTTGCCAGATTAAGACTATGAATCGCACGATTGTCTGGTTTCGGCGAGATTTGCGGATTGCCGACCATGCCCCGCTCTATCGGGCGGCGCTCCGGGGAGCGGTAATTCCAGTGTTTATATTCGATCGCGCTCTGCTACACCACCCTGAGACTGCTCCAGCTAGGGTAGCGTTTATGCTGGAATGCCTAGCAAGCCTGGATCGAGATCTGCAAGCTCACGGCGGTCGGCTAATTCTGCGATCCGGCGACCCGGCAGAGGTGCTGCCCCATCTAGTGCGTGAAACTCAAGCAGAGGGAATCTATGCCCACATTGACTATGAGAGGATCTATGGGCGGGTGCGAGATGCAAGGCTGAATCGCGCCTTAGCAGAGCAGCAGATGAAAATCCGCTGGTTTGAGCCGACTGCTGGCGTGGCTGATTTGATTGCCTATCCGCAGTATCGAGATTTCTGGTTTGCCGAAATGCGTCAGGAAATGTCGCCAACGCCCGATCGCATTCAGACTCCGCCAAGTATTCACAGCGAGCCTTTGCCTTCGCTGGCAGATCTGAAGCTGATTCCTGACTCAAAGCCGATTCCCTCTGGCGGAACTGCCGCTGCCCGTCAGATCTTGCAGGAATTTCTAGATGAAAAAGTCGATCGCTACTACTGGCAGTTGTCTTACCCTGGTGCTGAAGCCACGACGGGACTCAGTCCCCATCTGAAATTTGGCGCGATTTCTATTCGAGAATGCTACCAAACGGCTCAACAGCTCAAGTCTTCAGATAGTTTCAAGGTGCAGCGGAGTCGCAAGCAGCTGATCTCACGTTTGCGGTGGGGCAGCGGCTTTGCTCAGCGGTTCCGCTACTTGCCACAGTTGGAATTGCGATCGCTCTACACTATCTTTGATGAAGAAGGCTGGGAGTTTGACGAGGCGCTTTATGAAGCGTGGCAAACCGGACAAACCGGGTTTCCTATCGTGGATGCAGCAGCGCGGTGCCTGCAAGAGACAGGCGGCTGGAAGCAGCTCAATTTTCGAGTGCGCGCCCTCCATTCCAGCTTTCTGAGCAATCTTTTGGGAATAGACTGGCGATATGGGGCACTGCACTTCATGCGGCATCTGATTGATGGCGATTGTCCGATCGATCACTATCAATGGGCAATGCAATCAGGCGTGACCCATTGTGTAGACAAAACTTGGACGCGCATTTATAACCCTGGACAGGTGGCGATCGATCGCTGTGATCCAGAGGGTTTATTCATCAAGCGCTGGGTGCCTGAAGTGGCTCACCTTTCGCCAGAGCAGCTTGGCACACCGCCGCCGCTGTTAGGAAACTATCCTTCACCCATTTTGGATTACAAGTCGGCTCGTCAGCGGCGGGTGAAGCAGCTTGAACGTCAGCGTCAAACTTTCCTGAACCAGAAAAATGTGGTGCCCTATTTGGCAAGACTGCCGGAGTTTATGACTCCGTTTGGCAGCGATCGCTTTCCGGGTAGCGAGGTAGAATGGGCGACGATGCCAAATCTAGAGCTTTTCCCGACCCCGCTGGATTTGGAGAGCTTAGATTTGGCTCAGGCTCAGGCTTTGCGTACCTGGTTTACGGCCCATGTGAATATTCTGCCGCAGAAGGGGCGATCGCGTCGTTCTCCTAAGAAGGATAAAAAAGAGAAGCGTCCTGCTGACTTTTCGCAGCTGAGTTTGCTGGACTAATTGTTCTGTAAGTGGATTCGCAAAATACCCGACGAGGGAATGCGATCGCTCCATTCACTATTCCATAATTGAGTCATCAATTAAGTCATCATCGGTAACAGCTCAACCTCCTTACCCATCAGAGGAAGATTCTCATGTCAAATCTATCTGCTTCAGCTTCTGCTGCAACGTCTAAACCTGGCGTGACTCAACCCGTGAGTAAAAGCTGGAAAACTACGGCGATTGGCATTGTCCTAGCCCTCAGCGGTTTTGTAGCATTCTCACCAGAGGCTTTTGGGGGCAATAATGCCTTCATCGTCAAACTCTGCAAATTTATCAATATTGGCGGATTAGCAGCATTAGGTGTCACGGCTAAAGATTTTGATGTCACAGGCGGCAGCCAGCCTATTACAGATAAGCAGCATCCAATGAGCTAAATCTGAGGATGTTTTTTGAAAGGGGCGCTCAGCGCCCCTTTCAAAAAACATCTATAAAACTGATAACGCCTCAAATCTCTCCTATCGCCGAGCATTGAGAGGACGACGAAGAGCGCTAGGATAGACCTAATTCTTGGCGCTCTCATCGTGAACTTGTTCAACCGCACCTCTACTCCCATTTCTAAATCTACGGCGCTCAGGGAAGACGATCGCCATAGACCTGCCCAGCCGTTGCTTTCGGCAGACGTGATAGCTCCCCTCACGGTCGGCATTCTGGTACTCGTTCTGTGGGAAATAGCGGTTCGAGTCACCCATATGCCGCCCTACCTGCTGCCGGGGCCTCTGTTAGTCGCACAAACGCTGGTTTCCGACTGGAATACGCTATTTCCATCGCTCTTGATCACGCTACAGATTACTATCGTTGCCTTTATTGCAGCAGTGGTGTCAGGTCTGTTAGTTGCTATTCTATTTACTCAGAGCAAATGGATCGAGCGGAGTCTGTTTCCCTATGCCGTCATCCTACAAACCACGCCGATTGTGGCGATCGCCCCTCTGATTATTCTTTGGGTGCGGCGCGTTGTGCCCGACGAAAGCTCTACCTTCGTTTCGCTCGTCATTTGTGCCTGGATTGTGGCTTTTTTCCCCATTCTTTCTAACACCACACTGGGTCTGAAGAGCGCTGATCACAATCTAGCTAACCTGTTCCAGCTCTACAAAGCCTCGCCTTGGCAAACGCTACGCTACCTGCGTCTGCCGAGCGCCATGCCCTACTTTTTGGGCGGACTGCGGATCAGCGGCGGGTTGGCTCTTATCGGCGCGGTTGTGGCAGAATTTGTCGCTGGGACGGGAGGAACCCGATCGGGCATTGCTTACCAAATTTTGATTTCCAGCTTCAATCTGCAAATCCCGCGTATGTTTGCAGCTCTAGTGATGACGACCGCTTTGGGGGTCGCCATTTTTCTGCTCCTCACGCTCCTATCTGACCAGATTTTGCGTAACTGGCATGAAAGTGCGGTCAAGCGAGAAAACTAAAATCTTTACTTCTACTACTAAAGTCTTCATCTCTAGAGTCATCCCATGCCATCTACCCCGCCTGCTTCTAGCCACTACTGGATCAGAAACGCCCATATTCCGGTGGCTCTTCTCCATCAGCCCCATGCAGCGATCGCCGCTCAACAAACCTTTGAGGGCTTGTCCTGTATAGATATCGAAATTCGAGAAGGGGCGATCGCTCAAGTTATTCCTGCCCACAGCCAGATTCCTGCCGATAGCCAGGTGGAAACAATTGACCTCCGTCAGGGTATTGTGTTTCCTTGCTTTGTGGATATGCACACCCATCTGGACAAAGGGCATACCTGGGGACGAGCGCCTAATCTACAGGGCACATTTGAAAACGCTCTGACAACCGTGGAAACCGATCGACAAAAAAACTGGAATGTCGAAGATGTCTATCGCCGGATGGAGTTTGGGCTAAAGTGCAGCTACGCCCATGGCACTCAGGCGATTCGTACCCATATTGATTCCCTAGAGGGACAGGCGATCGTTAGCCTAGAAGCCCTGAAAATGTTGCAAACCGAGTGGCAAGGGCGGCTGAGTCTGCAAGCCGTTTCGCTCTTACCATTGGAAAGCTTTGAAACGTCGGAGGGCGAAAAGATTGCCGATTTATTTGCGGCATCAGGGGGAGTATTGGGCGGTCTAGTGCTGATGAATGAGCGCTTAGATCACCAGCTCGATCGCGTTTTTGCCATGGCGATCGATCGTGGGTTAAGCCTCGACTTCCATACCGACGAAAGCGGCGACCCTGAAGAAATTACTCTGCGTCATGTTGCCTCTGCCGCTATCCGCCACCAGTTCACAAACCAAATTGTTTGTGGACACTGCTGTAGTCTTGCGGTGCAGCCACCCAACGAAGTGAAAAAAACGATGGATCTTGTCAAAGAAGCGAGAATCGGCATCGTCAGCCTTCCCATGTGCAACCTCTATCTACAAGATCGCAACCAGCAAGCCTCCCAACACTTTGCCCAAACGCTCTCTTCCGCCTCTCCTGACTTGATGCCCTACCCAGCTGACATCCCAACGCATACGCCTCGCTGGCGCGGTGTGACGCTACTGCATGAGCTGAGGCACAGCGGCATCCCGGTGGCGGTCGCTAGCGACAACTGCCGCGATCCCTTTTATGGATTTGGCGATCATGACATGGTAGAGGTCTTGACTCAGGCGACCCGCATTGCTCACTTTGATGCCCCCTATGGCGACTGGTGCCGCACCGTTACCCAAACTCCAGCCGAGTTAATGGGGCTGTCTGCAATGGCTCAAATTGGCATAGGGTTACCCGCCGATCTGGTGCTGTTCAAAGCTCGTCACTATAGCGAACTGTTTGCTCGTCCCCAGAGCGATCGCGTGGTTCTGCGTCAGGGGAGGGCGATCGACAGGACGCTGCCTGATTATGCCGATTTGGATGATCTAGTGCAAAACCCTACGTGAAATAAAGCGAGGGTATGAATTTTTTTGGAAAGGGGCGCCCCTTTCCAAAAAAATCACATATGAAATCAGCAACGCCGACAAGTTTTCAATTAATCAATGGTTCAATTAATCAATGGTTCAATTAATCAATAGAAAGAAAAGTCGCAAAATTGCTGAGGGCTTTCCAAGTGCGATCGCCAATCACACCATCAGCCGTTAGCTGCCGATCTTTCTGGAAAGCTCTCACGGCTGCTTCAGTTTTTATGCCAAAAGCATTGTCGATCGCCCCTGCGTAGAAATTGCCTACTTTCAGCAATTCCTGAACGATGCCGACCTGCTTGCTAACCATGCCCCGACGGAGAATAGGCATCCCAACAGGGGCATTGGCGCGTAGAGATTTCCAGGTTGAAGCTCCAACAATTCCGTCTTGTTCTAGAAGAAATTGGAATTGCACTATCTTAACCGCTGCTTCAGTTTTACTGCCGAATACGCCATCCACTTTAACTTGATCCGCAACAAGAATTCTTGGATTAACGAGCGCCTGCAGTTGACGAACTTTTTCACCTTGAGAACCGATTTGAAGAATAGGATCGATCGCTTGAACTTGAGTTACTGTGAACATGATAGATAAGTCTGAAGGAAGAACTATAGAGTTAATCAGATTATCTAAATCAAATTACGGAGCCAAATGGGTACCCTTGCAGGTACTCTCTGGGGGACTCCCGATCGCCCCGATTTCTTCTAGCAGCTGGCGATCGGCATCGCAATCAGGATTTCCGGTGGTCAAAAGCTTATCGCCATAAAAAATTGAGTTTGCTCCCGCCATAAAGCACAAGATCTGAGCCTCGCGGGTGAGGCTACTGCGTCCGGCGCTAAGGCGAACCCTGGCTTTGGGGATGAGAATTCGGGCAGCGGCACACATCCGCACTAAATCTAGTGGATCGATCGGCGGCTGTTCTTGAAGAGGAGTTCCGGCAACCGCGACGAGGGCATTAATGGGGACGCTTTCAGGGTGAGGAGTCAGAGTTGCTAGCACTTGCAGCATTTGCGCCCGATCGCTCAAGGTTTCGCCCAAACCAATGATACCCCCACAGCAAACCGTAATGCCCGCCCGCCGCACACAGTCTAACGTTTGGAGTCGATCGCCATAGGTGCGAGTGGTAATAATCTGATCGTAAAATTCGGGGCTGGTGTCCAGGTTGTGGTTATATGCCGTGAGTCCGGCGGCAGCGAGGCGCTGTGCTTGGGAGTCGTTTAGCATTCCGGCTGTGACGCAGGCCTCCAGACCCAGCGATCGCACCCCGCGCACCATTTCCAGCATATCCTCAAAAGCTTTGCCGTCCCGAATTTCGCGCCATGCCCAGCCCATACAAAAGCGATCGGAACCCGCCTCTTTTGCCCGCTGAGCGGCAGCTAAAACTTCTGGCACAGGCAAAATCGGCTGCTTTTCTACCGTCGTTTCATATTGTGCCGACTGCGGGCAGTAGGCGCAGTTTTCGGAGCAGCCGCCCGTTTTGACACTCAGCAAGGTCGCAAGCTGAATGTCATTTTGCGGGTGGTGGTGGCGGTGAACAGTCTGAGCACGGTAGACCAGCTCAAGCAAGGGTTGCTGAAGGATGTCTAGGATTTCGGCAGTTGTCCAATCGTGACGTTCGAGGCTTGTGGGTATGGAAGATGAATTGAGCATGGGCGATCGCGGTTCTAAAATTTTGCAACATGCTTTGCATCATATCCTGTGCTTTGCATCATACCGTCAGGCGAATTCACTTAGTCACAGTAGATCGCAAAGTCTTCCTATTTTTTCTAAAAGCTGGATTTCAAAGGCGTGGAGCGCCTTTGAAATCCAGCTTTTAGGGTTTTGTGGCGCGCGGAGCGCGCCACAAAACCCTAATTTCGATCTACTGAGTCAAGATGATCGTGTCAAGCGACTGTGCTAAGGTCGTTCAAGATTTCCTCAATGCCCTGATAGACGATCGCCAATTCTTCGTCAGCGATACAGTAGGGTGGCATCAGGTAGAGAACGTTACCTAATGGGCGAAGCAGTAGACCTTTGGCGATCGCTTTTTGTCTGATATCTAGTGAAATAGTGTTGAGGTAGCCAGGTTCATGGGTGGTGACTAGATCCATTGCGGCAATCGTGCCAGCGACACGGATTTTTTCGACTTTAGGATGCGTTTTAAACTTAGCTAGATATTCAGTATGATTTGCTTCCATACCACGAAATATAGGTTCGGACGACTGAGTTAGCTCAAAAGAAGCCAATGCCGCCGCACAGCCTAGGGGATTTGCGGCATAGCTATGTCCGTGATACAAAGTTTTCGCTGGATTGTCGCTGTAGAACGCATCATAAATCTGCTCAGAACAGGCAGTGACTGCCATCGGTAAGAATCCTCCAGTTAATCCCTTAGATAGACAGATGATGTCAGGTTGAATACTTGTCTTAGCGCAGGCAAACCACTCACCCGTGCGTCCAAATCCTGTCATCACCTCATCAAAAATAACCAGTAAATTAAAGCGCTGAGCAATACAGCAGAGGTTTTGTAAGAATTCAGGTCTGCACATTCTCATGCCGCTTGCACCCTGCACAAGCGGCTCTAGGATGAATCCAGCGTAGCGATCGCCATCCTGACTCAACTTTTTCTCCAATGACGCTAAGATCTGCTGCTCTCGTTCGATCGCACTGCGATCGTCAATATAAGTCTCTGGGAACGGCAGATAGTCGACATCGAACAATAGATCGGTGAATGCTTCGGTGAACAGAGATTTACCTGCGGACATTGCCCCAAAGGTGTCGCCATGATAGGCTCCCTCAAACGCCAGGAAGGTCGATCGCTTTTGCCCTAGGTTAATCCAGTATTGATACGCCATTTTTAGCGCGACTTCAACGGCGGTTGAGCCATTGTCTGAGTAAAATACGCGGGTTAGACCTGTGGGAAATTTACTCACCAGCTTTTCGGCAAGCTGCTCTGCCGGATCGTGGGTGAACCCGGCAAAAATCACCTGCTCTAGAGTTTTTGCCTGCTGATAAATCGCCTCAGCAATTTTGGGATGGGCATGTCCATGAAGATTCACCCACCAGCTCGAAATGCAATCCATAATTTGGCGATCGTCTTCCAATTGCAGCCAGATCCCCTGAGCTGATTTTATCTTCAGCGGCTCAGGCGCGGTTTTAGCTTGGGTGTAGGGATACCAAAGATTAGGGTGCATGGCAGAAATCGGCGAACATTTCGTGGAAAGATCTCTTGAGTGTAGCGGGATTAATTTCATTCAGAACATCTAATTCGCCCAATATGGGAACTTTGCCGTAGTGGGCGATCGCCTCTCGGTTAATTTGATTTTTTGCCCCGTTTATAATTACGCCCAAAATAGGAATTTCTGCCTGTCTTAATGCCTGAATTGAAAGTAAAGTATGGTTGATTGTGCCTAACGAACTGCGAGCGACCAAGCACACGGGTAGGCTTAGTTTTTGAATTAGGTTAATCATCAAATCCTGCTGGTTTAGAGGCACTAATAAACCCCCTGCACCTTCGACAATTAAATGCGGTTTCTCATATGTCGTGGGTAGCTGAAAATCAGATAGATTGATTTGAATTTTGGCGATCGCTGCTGATGCGTGGGGAGACAGCGGCTCAGGTAATAGAAAGCGTTCTGGCAAGAAGTGAAAGGAGTCTAGCTGAGTTGCTTTCTGGATATAATGAGTGTCGGTGATAGGTTCCAGTCCAGATTGAATAGGCTTCCAATATGCCGCTCCTAGCCCTAAAGTCAGCATTGCAGAAACAACGGTTTTACCGACATTTGTGTCAGTTCCAGTGACAAAGAACTGTTTGGGAAAGAGTGAATTCACCGCTGTAAAACTCCAAACGCAACGTGAAAATGTATTGTGATAGGTTGAGCAATTTGCTTGGTTTGGCTATCCCAATATTCAATTAATCGCCGCATTTGTGAAAGGGATAGCTGCTTTCCTGTTGAATTAAATCCAGTCCCGATCGCCTTAAGGTTTCTGAAAAAATCAGACGCGCTATTGAACGTCAATCTAATGTTTTCTTCGTAGGTTTGATACTGACTGAACCCTTGGGCGAGAGCCGTCCAAACTGTCTCTGCATCAGGCAAGGGATTAGCCGTAAAAGGTAGATTCAGCTCCGTACAAATTTGTCTCCATTCCGGAAAACTTTGGCAAGTCGGAAATGAGATCAACAAAATGCCTCCCTCCTGAATCTGCGATCGCCAATTTTGCAGAGTTGCGATCGGATCAGCAAACCATTGAATCGTGAAGCCGCTGACGATCATGGCATAGGGAGAAGCAGAAGCGATCGCTTCCCCATCTAGTTGTCGGAATTCAATTAAGTTATGCTGTAGCGTCTGTAAATGAGTCCGACAAAATTGCAGCATTTCTGCCGATAGATCGGTAATTTCCAATGATCGATCGGGAAAACTCTGAACGAGTTCCTGCGTAATAAAACCTGTTCCACAGCCCACTTCAAGGATCTTTCCAGGTGGCAGAATTAACGGCTGAGATAAGTAGCTAAGCAGCTGTTTTGCACAGTCTCTTTGCATCTGTGCTTCACCATGGTAGGCGGCTGCGGCTTGCCCAAAGTGAGAAGCGATCGCTTGTTTTGCCTGAGCTTGTTGAAGATTACGAGAAATAGGCAGCATGAGTAGCGTTTAAGATTGACCAACAGGTGTGAAAATGAGTGAAGGGCAGGGCGTGACCTGAATCAGGAATCTCAATGTATTCAGTATTGTCTCCTAATGACTTCAATAACGTTTTACTTTGACTGGATGAAACAATTTGATCTTGAGTTCCATGAAAGATGATCTTAGGAATTTGCTCTAATTTGGCGAAAGCAATGGAAGAATTGTCTAAGTTCTTCAGATCGCTGACTAACAGCTCTAAATTATAGAACTTATATTCTGCTGTTTCTTCAGGTTGAGGAAGATAGCACTTCGATCGAAAGTTCTGCAACACGAACCGAGGATCTTTCTCTAGCTGATCTAGCATGATCCTGAGAATGGTTTGCGATCGTCGCCTCAACAATTCCTGCCGGGGATGAAATTCGGAAAAACTGCTGAAGATAATTAGCAAGTCTGCCTGCTGTAGATGCGCGATTGGACAAAGATGCAGCCCATAGGAGTGAGCCAGCAGAATTTTTGTCGATTTCCCAAACTTAACTTCAACGGGATTGCAAAAGTAGCCGCGATCGAACGCTTGAAATTGCAAGTTCTGTTGCTCAAATTTCGCTTGCCACGATTGCCAGCAGGTAGAGTCAAAACCCCAGCCATGATAGGCAATCACTTCAGCTTTGTCACTCATGCCACTCACCGATCGCATTAACTAAGCGATTGATTTGCTCTCGCTGATGCTGACTAGAGAGCGCCAGCCGAATCCGTGAGGTTCCTTCAGCCACCGTGGGCGGGCGAATGGCGATCGCTAAAATGCCTTGCTCCTCTAGCCATTGACCGAGCCGCAGCGTTTTCCCTGCATCGCCCACCATCAGCGGCACAATCTGCGAATCTGAACCTGCCGTGTCGTAGCCCAACTGATGCAGCTGAGTTCTCAAATAGTCTGCCAATTGAGTCAGGTATTGACGCTCTGGCTCCAGGGTTGGCATTAGCTCTAATGCGGCGGCGATCGCGCCAATCACAGCAGGCGGCAACGCCGTGGTGTAAATGAAGCCACCACAGCAATTCACAAAATAATCCTTCAGCTTGTGGGAACAGGTGACGAACGCGCCAAATGCTCCAAACGCTTTCCCAAAGGTGCCGACCGCAATATCTGCCCCCTCCTGATGAGCCGCCAAACCCATGCCATCTTGACCTAAAACACCCAGCGCATGAGCGTCATCAAGATACAGAATGGCATTATGTTTCTCTGCCAGGTTGACGAGCGTAGCAACGTCACTGCGATCGCCATCCATACTAAACACAGTTTCGGTGACAATTACCACGCGGCTGTAATCCCCTGCCTGATGCAGCAGCTTTTCCAGATGATTCAAATCATTGTGAGCATAGCGAATAAACCGAGCTTGGCTAGCCAGAATGCCCTGAATCAGGCTGTTGTGAATCAGGCGATCGCACAGCACCAATGACCGCGAATCCAGCAAAGATGCCAACAGCGAAACGTTTGCCTGAAAGCCCGAATTGAACAGCAATGCAGCTTCCCGTCCACAGGCGATCGCCAGTTTCTCCTCTAGCTGCTGATGAATGTCGTAGGTGCCTGTCACCAGCCGCGAAGCCGTCGAACCCGCCCCGTATCGCGCTGTGTAGTCCTGTGCAGCGGCAATTAAGGCGGGATGTTTCGATAATCCCAAATAATCATTAGAGCTAAAATTCAGCAGTTTTTGCCCGTTTTTTAGCACCCGTACCGCATCAAGGGGCGTAATGGACTGGAGCGATCGCCAACGCTGGGTTTGCTGCCGTTCGGCTAGGGCGCGATCGACAAAGGCCAGCTTGTCAGGTGGCAGGTCAGACGGGAGTTGAGAGGGGGACTGCACTGTGGACGGCACGGTATGACAATGACAAACTCATCGCGTGATAAATCATAACAGTTCGAGCGGGCGACTCTTCAGCGAGCAGTGCAATCCAATATCCTGTATCGGCAAAGACGGTTTTCATTCCTCAACTTTGGGCGCACCGTAGAGGTAGTGATCGTGGTTGATGGAACCGTCATGGGGAAGCTTGTCCCATTCTCCCGGTGGGACTTGAGCTTGAATTGCTTCAACTTGTTTCAACAGATCCAGGATGCCATTGGTTTGTGGAACTGAAGCAGCAGATGTTTCTGCTTTCGCCTGCTGCCGTTGCTTGAGGAAAAGGCAAAAATCGAGAATTTCCTCAACTGTTGCATCGGGCGCGTGTTTAAGTTCGTTAAGCAACTGTTCTTTGGTACTCATCTAATTTTGCGCTTCGTGTCTCTACTATGCTCATTGTAGAGCGATCGTTTCAACAGTTTCCAAGGCTGGTATGGAGTTTACTGTAATTGCAGAAGTGGTGAAAGGGATAAGCGAAAGGTGGTGTTGAGTGTTTTGCGGTGTTGATCAGCCCTGATAGCGATCGCATATTCAACTGCAAACGCGATTGTCCCTCGCAGCCCTACCATCGACTGGCAGTATTCCAGTTTCTCGTTGCCACTGCGCTGCCAGTTGCAAAAACGTTTCCTCCAATACCGTGCTGGCATTCCATGAGCCTAAGATGCGGCAGTATACAGATTTTGCCGTAGTGTCATAGTATCTCTTAGCTTAATGGATGGAGATTAGCCAAATGACAGTAGCCGCACTTAACTGGAATGCATTGGATTGGGACAGATTTGCCACAGAGCTAGAGGGCATCGAAGTCATCCGCGATCCGGCTCAGGTCAGCAAACTCTCGAAGGATTACTACACCTACAGCCCCATCCTGGTGCTGCTGTTGAGCGACAAAGTGGGCGACGTGGTCGTGCGTCCGGCAAGCGAAGCAGAAGTGCTGAAGGTGGCGGAACTCTGCGTCCGGCACAAGATTCCTCTGACCGTCCGGGGGGCAGGCACAGGTAACTACGGTCAATGCGTGCCGCTTCAGGGAGGCGTAATTCTCGACATGACCAAAATGCAGGCCGTCAAGTGGATGAAGCCCGGAATCGCCTGCGTCGAGCCAGGGGCAAAGCTATCGGCGATCGACAAACAAACCCGCGAAATCGGCTGGGAAATCCGCATGGCTCCTTCTACCTACCGAACAGCCACGATCGGCGGCTTCATTAGCGGCGGCAGCGGCGGCATTGGCTCGATTACCTATGGACAATTGCGCGATCGCGGCAACCTTAACGCCGTGCGGGTGGTGACGATGGAAGACCAGCCACGCGTGATTGAGCTGCGGGGAGACGAGGTGCAAAAGGTGAACCATGCCTACGGCACCAACGGCATTATTACCGAGCTAGAGATTCCCCTCGGTGCCGCCTACGCCTGGGCAGAAGTGATTGTCACCTTTGCGGATTTCATGACGGCAGCTCGATTTGGGCAAACCCTCAGCGACTCCGACGGCATCATCAAAAAGCTAATCTCTATTCATGCAGCACCGATCGCCAACTATTTTGCTGCCCTCAAGAGCGTCATTCCACCCGACAGCCACTGCGCCCTGCTGATGATTGCCGAATCTAGCCTGGAACCCTTTGGTGAGCTGGTGAAGCAATTCAACGGCACGGTGGTCTACCAAAAGTCGGCACAGGAAGCCAGCAAAGGCACGATGCTGTGCGAGTACACCTGGAACCACACGACCTTGCACGCCCGCAGCGTCGATCCTTCCCTTACCTATCTACAGACCCTATTCCCGCCCGACAAAGACCTGAAGCTGCTGGAGCATATGTATCACCACTATGGCGATGAGGTGATGATGCATCTAGAGTTTCTGCGCGCCAACGGCACTGCCCTGCCTGCTGCCCTGCAAATTGTCCGGTTCAGCACGCCCGATCGCCTCCAGGAGATCATCCAGTACCACGAAGATCAAGGAGCCTTTATCGCCAATCCCCATACCTATGTGTTAGAAGATGGCGGTCGGAAGGCGATCGATCCGATCCAGCTTCAGTTTAAAGAGGCGATTGATCCCTACGGGTTACTCAATCCGGGCAAGATGAAAGCCTGGGATCAGCGAGAGTTGGGATAGCAAGCCTTCTCAGATGACAGCCAGTTCCATCGCATTGAGTATCACGACGATCTTGCTTTGCGCGATCGCTCTTGCACAAAGCAACATAACGATCGCGCAAAACGGCAAGTTGATTGCGCCTCGCCACATGATGATGTTTATTTGTACAACCGTTATCCCACTGAGTAATGCGACAATATAGCCGGATTCAATTTCTTTAGGACATTTTGGGTGGCGCGCGGAGCGCGCCACCCAAAATGTCCCCGCCCTAATCCAGGTGAATGCAGCTATATTTCTGAGGAACGAGCCAATCGTGCCCTGCAACATGACGATGTTTGCTTGTGCAAGGGTGATCGCACCGAGTAACGCGACAATATTTCAGAGGAACGAGCCGATCCTGCTGTGTGACATGACGATGTTTGCTTGCGCAAGGGCGATCGCACTGAGTATCGCACTGAGTATCGCACTAAATAATGCGACGACGGTTTAGAAGAGAGAATAATGAATCGTCAAATTACCGTACTCAGCCGCATTCTAGTCTCTTAGTTTTGTCAGTCACACAGGTGGTTGGAAGAACTTGCTCAACCACCAGCGCTTAATCATCCAACCCTTGATTCACCTCAACTGGCTTAAGCAATGGTTATGGCAACCGCCAAGGCGATTGGGATGGGGAATCAGGGTGGGGCGCGAAGCGCCCCACCCTGAATTTCCTAAGCAAACTGGCGACAGCTACACAAATGTTCCCGATCGCCTCTCTAGAATCTGGATTTGGGCAGCTCACCGACCAGATAAATCAGTTTATTTGCCCCATTATCCATCAGCCCACCCTACAGCGCATCTTTTCATTTCAGTAGGGTGGTTAATGAATGCTATGTGCAAATCACTTCGTTTGTGATGTGTAATTTAAATCTAAGTAGCTACAGATAGAAATTTTGAGAAAGCGGGAATAATGAGCTTTAGCCGAGAATAAGTGCTCACTGTATGCCCATTTGAGTAACTCTTGTTGCTTTTCTCTTCAGTACATTTACTTATCTTTACTGAGATTTATTGATAAGTGCTTCTAGTTAACGACTAGGAACTAATCTGCACTACATATTTTATCGCTGGAGCCTTTTCTATGAACTCTAATTTTTTTACAACTCTGGTTTGTCTTGACTCCAATGTTGACAACTATCAAGACCTAGTTCAAGACTTAACTTCCAGCATCAAAATAATTATCTTTGACGAAACGCAAGATGGTATCACGCAGATTACAGAAGCTTTACGTACTTATCCTTCTATCCTCACCGTTCATATCATTGCTCATGGCTCTCCAGGCTGCCTCTACCTTGGGAATAACTCACTTAGCTTAGAAACGCTTGGACGCTACTCTTCAGCTCTGCAATCCTGGTTCTCCCAGGCTGCTAAATCTGCGATCGCTCATCCTCAGATTCTTCTCTATGGCTGTAATGTTGCGGCTGGCGATGCTGGAGCTGAGTTTCTCTCCAAGCTACACGAATTGACGCAAGCTAGCATTGCTGCTTCCACAACTCTTGTAGGTCATACCGCTTTAGGGAGTAACTGGCAGCTCGATTATCAACTGGGTCAAACTGACGCAAAAAACCCGATCGCACTTGATGTTCTCCAAGCCTATCAGGGAGTTCTGGTAGCTCCAACCATTACTGACACGCTCACTCTAACTCGCTCCACGTCTGAAGAGACGACTTTGACAATATCAGGATTATCAATCGCTGATTCTGATACTCCCACCCAAAGCGTTACCTTGGCTGTCACAAATGGTAAGGTGCTGCTGGCATCTACTACTGGATTAACGGTAACGGGAAATAACTCATCGAGCATTACTCTATCGGGTGCGATCGCCAATGTGAACGCAGCCTTGAATGGCATGACCTACACGCCAAACTTAGACTATGCCAACAGTGAAACATTGGTGTTGACTACCAATGATGGAACGACAACTGTTTCTAAAAATGTGGCGATCGCCGTCACCCCCGTCAACGACGTTCCCATCATGGTTCCCACGGCTGCCAGCATGGCAGAGGGTGGCACGGGTAGTTTTGCAGCAGTCAACTTTGGATTGAGCGATGTTGATAACGTTGCAGCTCAGATTATTATCAAGATTGCAGCTTTGCCCAGCAAAGGCTTTCTTACCTTCAATGGTTCTCGTCTTGTCGTTGGCTCAACTTTCTCCAGTGACCAAATTCCGCAACTGCAATACCATCACGATGGCACGCAAACTACGGCAGTAGGAGGAACTAGCGATAGCTTTCAAGTGACCGTTGATGATGGTGCTGGGGGAACAATTGCCGCAACAAATATTCCTGTTACTATCACGCCTGTCAACCAATTACCTACGGTTGGTGGCACAAATACCTTGTTTGAAGGACAAGCTGATTATCCTGTCACGATTACTATCGGCGATCCGGATCAAACTGCGCCGACTTACGGTATTAAGATTCTTTCCCTACCGCTAGATGGCACTTTAAAGTTGAACGGCACTGCCGTTATCGTCAATCAAAACCTAACCTCGGCTGATCTGGCTAACTTAACCTTTAGCCATGACGGCAACGATGCCAACAACGGTAACCCACCTAACGTTAGTTTTCAGGTGCAGATACTAGACGATGGTGGGGGAACTGGAGTACCGGGTTCAACGACGGCGGCGATCGCGCTTACCATTCGCCCAAACAACGACGATCCGGTATTGGCTCAAAATAACGGACTAACCCTCAATACCCAAACAGAAGGGTTAACTAAAGTCCTCACCAGTGCTGATCTACAAGTCACTGATCCTGATTCGGGGACGCTCCAGTTAACGTTTACGATTAAGCAAGCCCCCGATCCAACCCAGGGCACTATTCAACGCTTTGATGGCACAAACTGGGAAAAATTGGGTGTGGGTACAACCTTCACCCAAGATGATCTCAACAGTAGTCGGGTGCGCTACTCATTTCACAAATCTACCACTGCTGGAGAAACCTTTACCGACAGTTTTCAATTTGAAGTTCGGGACAGCGAAATCACCGAGTATCCCGCTGTACGAGAAGGAGGCATCTGGAAACCAGATGGCTCTGCCCTAGACATAAAAACCTTTAGTATCTCTATCACGACCCCGGCAGCAAGCGGTGGACCTGGTGGAACCGAAACTCTGATTGCTGGCAATGCGCTGCCTACTACAGTCAACAACACGGGTTTCGCAGGTCTACTAGAAGGTGAAACCATTAGCATCACTAACACGATGCTGAAAACCATAGATTCTGATAATTCTGCCAGCGAACTTGTTTATCGCATTGGGCAAGCGCCTACAAGCGGGACAATCAAAGTCAATGGCAACCCCATAGGATTGTACGGCTCCTTTACACAGGATGACATTGACACAGGTAAAGTAACATTTGTCCATGCTGGGGACGAAGACTTTCTAGATAGCTTTAGGTTCACGGTGAGCGATGGAACAAATATTCTCTCACAGCAAACTTTCAGCATTGACATTACTCCCCAAAACGATTCACCGATCGTTGCTATCAATGGCTCTCCTAATACCGTTGAAGCTGGAACAGTCAACATCACCAATGCTCATCTTTCCCTCGCTGATATAGACGGAACAGGAGAAAAGTCAGGTACAGGTTACGCAACTCCCAACGCTCTCACGTTTACTGTTACAGCATTGCCTAGCTTTGGAATACTCCAGGTTGATCAAGGGAGCGGTTACGTCGATGTCACAACTAGCACAATCATCACTAAAGCAGAGTTAGACGGCAATAAGCTTCGCTATGTTCACAACGGAACTGAAAATTTTGCCGATAGCTTTTCAGTGCAAGCTAATGACAATACGATTGAAGCGCCCGCCAATAATCTCAGCACTACTAAAACAGTCAGTATTGAAATTGCCAGTCTCAATGATGCTCCTGTATTCTCTTCTTCCAAGAACTTAGTTGTAGAGGAAGGAGCAACCGGCAGTATTTTAGGTGCAAATGGTGTGGCAGGGGATTCTCCTCGCCTCGTTTATACAGATACAGATAACACAACGATTCAGCGGCAGTACCGTATCAACACTTCAACTGCTAATGGCTCTGTACAATTGAATGGCAAAGCATTAGCGGTCGGCAGCGTCTTCACTCAAGATGACTTGGATAGCAATCGAGTGACCTATAAGCACAATGGGTCTGAAAACTATACCGACAGCTTTGCTTTTGAAGTACGTGATGGTAGTGCTGCTCCTGTTGCTGGCACCTACGGTATCAGCATCACTCCAAAAAACGATCCTCCTACGCTAGTGGTGCCTTCCACTCAAACCTTCTCAACGCTCACACCGCTGACGTTTAATAGTACCAACGGCAATCGCATTGTTATCGATGATCCTGACTTACTAATCGTCGAAAATGGCGAAACTGATGTTATTCAGGTAACTCTGGACTTTCAGGCAACTGGAGTAACCTATGCGGGTAGCACACTTACCTTAGGTTCCACCACAGGGTTGACTATTACTCAAGGAGCGAGTGGTGTAGCTGGGGGCAAGATTACCATCAAAGGCACTAAGTCTGATGTGCAAGCTGCCCTTGATGGATTACAAGCACAAGTTCCTGCTGATGAAGACCGCACGCTTTCTTTGGTAGTTACGGTTGATGATTTATTGAATGGTAATCCTGTAATTGCTGCCACAGGCGAGGTTGTTACTAAAACCATTAATATCAGCGCTTCTAACGTCAATGATGCTCCTACAATCACCAATCCTATATCCGTTAGCGTTAACGAAGATGCTTCATTCAACTTTACTGCTGGTAACACTATTGGCATTACAGATGTTGATTCGTTCACCTCAGCTAACAACACTGTAACCATTAGCGTTACTCAAGGGAAGCTCAGTCTGGCGAGCGTAGGTTTAATCACGGGCGGAGCCAATAATAGTAGCAGCATTACGCTTACTGGTAGTCTGGCGAATATTAACACTGCTCTTGCAGGGCTATCTTACCAAGGTAATGCCAATGTTAATGGGAATGATACGCTTAGCATTAGCTTCAATGACCAAGGGAATGTTGGTACAGGTGGTGCTCTGAGCGCAAACAAAACTGTAGGAATCACGCTAGTTCCTGTCAATGATGCACCGAGTTTGGTAGCTCCCAGCGGCGTTCAGACGATCGCCAGCAACAATGTCTTAACCTTCAATGCTGCCAATAGTAACGCCATTTCTATTGATGACATTATTGACCTTAATCCCACTCTCAACGCCACGGTCGTTGACAATTTTACTGTTACTCTCAATGCAACAAATGGTAGCGTTACTGAAGGCTTGCTGACCGTTGCCTCTGGCTCTGGCGCAACCATCGGCGGCAGTGGTGGCAATATTACCATTTCAGGGACGAAAGCACAGGTTAATGCAGCACTCAACGGACTCACCTATGACCCTGCCGCCTACAATGCAGATGTTTCTCTAAATCTTGCTGTAACGGTTAACGATAATGCAAACGGTGGTCCTGGAGCTTTAACAGCAAGCCAAAATATTACGATTAACGTCAGCGATATCAATAATGCAGCTATCGTAACGACTCCAACTAGCGTCTTGGTGAATGAGGATACGGTATTTCTTTTTAATGGTGCAAATCAAATTGCGGTTGCCGATCCCGATGATTTCGGCAACCCCCTCAAGGTAACGCTGACCGTTGGAAAAGGGACGTTAACTCTGGGGACACTCACTGGACTCACTTTTACCACTGGTGATGGAACAAGTGACCCTACCATGACTTTTCAAGGCAGTGAGTCTGCCATCAATACTGCCCTTCAAAGTCTTTCTTACCTGGGTGGCACTGATTTTAACAGCACGGTTGCTGATACTCTCAGCGTTCAGGTTAATGACTTAGGCAACACTGGATCTGGACCTGTCGGTGGGAACATTGTCGATAGGACAGTTAATATCACGGTTAATCCAATCAATGATGCCCCGACGCGAACGGCTGCCAGTACGACACTGACAACAATTCTGGAAGATTCTGCTCCCGCAGGTGACACGATCGCCAACTTATTTAGCAGCAAATTCCAGGATGTAAAGGACAATCAAACAGCCAATAGTGGTTCTGCGGCAAATACCCTGGCAGGTGTGGCGATAGTAGCCAACGCTGCTACGGTAGCGCAGGGCAGGTGGCAATGGTTTAATGGTTCATCATGGAACAATATCACGGCTGTATCAATCACTTCAGCTTTAGTTCTCTCAGATACGACCCTAGTACGCTTCTTACCTACTGCTGATTTTAATGGCACACCTGGCAGTTTAACGACCCGGTTGATTGACAGCTCATCTGGTGTGGTGACATCAGGTAGTACGGTCAATGTCACCACAAGCGGCGGTGTCACTCAGTATAGTAATGGCAGTAATACAGTAACGCTGGGGACGACAGTTACAGCGGTGAACGATGCACCTGTTGCCTCTGGAAGCGCAGTATTGACGGCGATCGCTGAAGATACTGCTCCTGCAAGTATTCTTGGTGCAACGGTATCCAGTCTCTTTGCCAGCCAGTTCTCTGACTCCAGGGATCTAGTCACTGGAGGGTCTAGTGCCAACATCCTGGCAGGAGTTGCCATTGTGGGTAACGCAGCCACCACTCAGGGAACTTGGGAATATTTCAACGGCAGTATTTGGCAGTCAGTCGGTAATCCTAGCAGTGGCGCGGCTTTAATTATTTCTGGATCAGATAAACTTCGGTTTGTACCCAGCCTCAATTACAACGGAGCTGTTCCAGCTCTTACAGTTAACCTGATTGATAATTCTAGTGGCAATGTGACAACGGGAACCTCTGTTGACCTCAGCGGCGGCGGCGCAACGGGCGGTACAACGGTATACAGCAGCGCGACAGTCCCGTTAACAACCACCATTAGTGCTGTGAATGATGCACCCACTTTAACCAGCTTAGGTGGAGCTGTCTCGTTCACTGAAAATGCTTCTTCTGTGGTTTTAGATGGGGATGCGATCGCCCAAGATATTGAACTGGATGCGATATCGAACTGGAACGGTTCAACCTTAACGCTGCAACGCCAAGGTGGGGCAAGTGTTCAAGACCTATTTAGCGGTACAGGCACGCTAAATCCGCTGACCCAAGGTGGCGCTCTTGTGGTCGGCGGAACCACAATTGGAACGGTGACTACGAACACAAGTGGTTCGTTGATGTTGACGTTCAACAGCAGCGCTACTGGAGCCTTAGTCACAAGTGCGCTGCAACAAATTGCCTATAGAAATAGCAGCGATAATCCCCCGGCTGCAGTGACGATTAATTACACATTGAATGATCAGAATACAGGTGCGCAAGGATCAGGTGGAGCGCTGACTGGTACAGGAACTATCACGGTTAACATTACGGCTATTAATGACCCACCTGTGCTGGATTTGGATGCCAATAATAGCAGCACCGCAACTGGAGCAGACCACAAGGCCAGCTTCACCGAAGGGAGTAGTGCTGTTGCCATCGGTGATGTCGATGTCAGTGTAACGGATCTCGATAACGTCAACATTGTCTCAGCAACTATCACGCTGACCAATCCTGTAGACGGTGTGGCTGATGTCTTAGGCGTTGTCGGAGGGCTACCAAGCGGTATTACAGCGAGTGCTTATAATCCAGCCACAGGCGTGATTACCTTGACGGGTGCAGCAACGCTAGCCGCTTATCAAACGGCGATCGCCCAAATTAAGTACAGTAATACCTCCGACAATCCTACAGCAGTTAATCGTGCCATCACCGTTGTTGTGAATGACGGTGCCGCTAACAGTAATACGGCAACTACTACTATTAGTGTTGTTCCTGTCAACGATCCTCCTGTACTAGATCTCGATGGTAATAACAGTAGTACTGCAACAGGATCAAGCTATAAAACTAGCTTTACTGAAGGGGGTAGTGCTGTTACCATTGGAGATGTTGATGTCAGCGTGACCGATCTCGATAACACCAACATTGCCTCGGCAACCATTACGTTAACTAATCGATTGGATGGTGCAGCTGATGTCTTAAGCGTCTTAGGGGCGCTACCGGGTGGCATTACGGCGAGTGCTTATAATCCAGCTACAGGCATGATCACCTTGACGGGTGCAGCAACGCTAACTGCTTATCAAAGTGCGATCGCCCAAGTCACCTATAGCAATACCTCTGACAATCCTACAGCAACCGATCGTACCATTACCGTTGTCGTTAATGACGGTGCCGCTAACAGCAATGTTGCTACCACAACGATTAGCATCACACCAGTCAATGATCCACCCGTGCTGGATCTGGATGGTAATAACAGCAGCACAGCAACAGGTGCAGACTACAAAACCACCTTTACCGAAGGCGGCAGTGCTATTGCTATTGGCGATGTTGATGTCAGTGTAATGGATTTCGATAACACCAACATTGCCTCGGCAACCATTACCTTAACTAATCGCTTAGATGGTGCGGCTGATGTCTTGAGCGTTTTAGGGGCGCTACCGGGTGGCATTACGGCGAGTGCTTATAATCCAGCCACAGGCGTGATTACCTTGACGGGTGCAGCAACGCTAACCGCTTATCAAAGTGCGATCGCCCAAGTCACCTATAGCAACGCCTCTGACAATCCTACAGCAACCGATCGTACCATTACCGTTGTCGTTAATGACGGTGCCGCTAACAGCAATGTTGCTACCACAACGATTAGCATCACACCAGTCAATGATCCACCCGTGCTGGATCTGGATGGTAATAACAGCAGCACAGCAACAGGTGCAGACTACAAAACCACCTTTACCGAAGGCGGCAGTGCTATTGCTATTGGCGATGTTGATGTCAGTGTAATGGATTTCGATAACACCAACATTGCCTCGGCAACCATTACCTTAACTAATCGCTTAGATGGTGCGGCTGATGTCTTGAGCGTTTTAGGGGCGCTACCGGGTGGCATTACGGCGAGTGCTTATAATCCAGCCACAGGCGTGATTACCTTGACGGGTGCAGCAACGCTAACCGCTTATCAAAGTGCGATCGCCCAAGTCACCTATAGCAACGCCTCTGACAATCCTACAGCAACCGATCGTACCATTACCGTTGTCGTTAATGACGGTGCCGCTAACAGCAATGTTGCTACCACAACGATTAGCATCACACCAGTCAATGATCCACCCGTGCTGGATCTGGATGGTAATAACAGCAGCACAGCAACAGGTGCAGACTACAAAGCCAGCTTCACCGAAGGTGGTAGTGCTATTGCTATTGGTGATGTCGATGTCAGTATAACGGATCTTGATAATGCCAATATTGTCTCAGCAACTGTCAAGCTGACCAATCCTGTAGACGGTGTGGCTGATGTCTTAGGCGTTGTTGGAGGGCTACCAAGCGGTATTACAGCAAGTGCTTATGACTCAACAACAGGCGTGATTACCTTGACGGGGTCTGCTACTTTGGCAGCTTATCAAAGTGCGATCGCCCAAGTCACCTATAGCAATACATCTGACAATCCTACAGCAACCGATCGTACTATCACCGTTGTCGTTAATGATGGGGCTGCCAACAGCAACATTGCTACCACAACGATTAGCATCACACCAGTCAACGATCCGCCCATGCTGGATCTGGATGGTAATAACAGCAGCACAGCAACGGGTGCAGATTACAAAACCACCTTTACCGAAGGCGGCAGTGCTGTTGCCATTGGCGATGTTGATGTCAGTGTAACGGAGCCTGATAACGCCAACATTGTCTCAGCAACTATCACACTGACTAATCGATTAGACGGTGCGGCTGATGTCTTGAGTGTTTTAGGAACATTGCCAAGCGGCATCACGGCGAGTGCTTACGATCCTGCCACAGGTGTAATTACCTTGACGGGTGCAGCAACGCTAGCCGCTTACCAAAGTGCGATCGCCCAAGTTGCCTACAGCAATACCTTGGACAATCCTACAGCAACCGATCGCACCATCACCGTTGTTGTCAATGACGGCACAGCCAACAGCAATGTTGCTACCACAACTGTTAGCATCACACCAGTCAATGATCCTCCCGTATTAGATCTGGATGCTGATAACAGCAGCACAGCAACAGGTGCAGACTATAAGACTAGGCTTACCAGAGGCAGCAGTGGCGTTGCCGTTAGTGATGTTGATGTCAGTGTGACCGATCTCGACAACACCAATATTGCTTCCGCAACCATCACGTTAACTAATCGGTTAGATGGCGCAGCTGATCTCTTGAAGATCGTGGGAACACTGCCAAGCGGCATCACGGCAAGTGCTTATGATCCAGCCACAGGTATCATCCTCCTCACGGGTTCAGCAACGCTAGCAGCTTATCAAACTGCTCTACAAGCGATCGCGTTCCAGAATACTAGCGCTACTCCAAATATCAGCGATCGCATTATCACGGTCAAAGTTAATGATGGGAATGCTGACAGTAACATTGCAACTACAACCGTCACCGTTAATGCTGTTCCCAATGCAGTCAATGACACCATCCCGGTAGAAGAAGATAGCAGCAGCAACGCCCTTAACGTTCTGATAAATGACCTTCAAGGAGATGGTCTCTCTACCATTACTGCGATTTCTGCGCCGAGCAAAGGGACTGCCGCTATTGATACTAAAGGTACATCTGACCCCACTGATGATGTCCTCCGCTATACTCCCAATGCTGATTTCAACGGTAGCGACACCTTTACTTACACGATCACGGATGCTGATGGGGATACCAGTGTTGCTACGATCGCAGTTACCGTTAATCCGGTTGCTGATGCGTTCAACGACACTCTAATCACCGCAGAAATAATACCCCGTAGCCTAAACGTACTGACCAACGATCGCTTCCAACCTGGCGCACAGCTGACAGGGATAACCCAAGGCATTCACGGTAGCGTTCTCTTTAAGCCGGACGGAACGGTTACCTACAATCCAATCAAGGGTTTTGTAGGTAGCGATAGTTTTACCTACACCATAACCACAACAGCAGGTAACACTGAAACTGCAACCGTAAATGTTACTGTAAATCGGGATACAGATGGAGATACGATCGCTGATCTGGATGATCTGGATGATGATAACGACGGCATCTTAGACACGATTGAACAAAACGGTAACCTCAATCGAGATACAGATGGGGACGGTATTATCGATCGCCTTGATCTCGATAGCGACAACGATGCTATCCTCGATATCAAAGAGGCGGGTCACAAGGGACTCGATACCGATGGGGATGGTAGAGTCGATGGTCCCTATGGCAAAAACGGCTTGGCAGACTCAGTGGAAACCGCCGCTGAATCTAATGCTCCCAACTATACACCTTTGAACACAGATGGCGATAGCACTCCTGATTTCCAGGATCTTGATAGCGACAATGACGGTATCTCCGATGTACTTGAGGCAGGGGGTAAAGATCCAGACGGCGATGGCATCATTGGTCAAGGCAAGCCGGTTGATACCAACGGCAATGGTTTAGCAGATACCGTTGATCCTCAGAAGAGCGGAACTCCCGTACCTATACCGGATCAAGATGGTGACGGTCAACCCAACTTCCGCGACCTTGATAGTGATAATGACGGTATTTCTGATCTGGTCGAACAAGGACTGACTCGATTAGACACCAACAGTGACGGCAGAATTGATGGCGCAGATATCGATCGTGATGGATTAATTGACACTCTAGATGGCAACAGCAGCATCTTCGGCAGCGGCACTACACCACTTCCAACTCCTTTAGATAAAGACGGAAATGGCATCCCCGATTTCCTAGAGCCACCTGTAGGAGCAAGAGGTTCTCAAGGTGGAGACAATGTTGTGGGAACCAGCGGTGACGACATCCTCAATGGCTTTAGCGACATTGATGTTCTACGAGGACTAGGAGGCAATGACCTGATCAATGGCGGCAGCAGCCGCGACACCATATACGGTGATGAGGGTAACGATATCCTCAACGGCGGCAGCGACGACGACTATATGGAGGGTGGTATCGGCAACGATCGCTTGAGCGGTGGGACTGGTAACGACACCATGTTTGGCGGTGATGGTGAGGACATCCTTGACGGCGGCGAAGGCAATGATCTCATTAGAGGTAATCGCGGCAAAGACATCATTAATGGAGGAGATGGTAACGATCGCCTTTATGGAGATCAAGACAACGACATCATTCAGGGCAATCGTGGCAAAGATTTGCTGGTAGGCGGCTTTGGCAAAGATACTCTGACGGGAGGGCAAGGACGCGATCGCTTTGCTTACACCTCTGTCAAAGAGTTTGCAGACATCATCACTGACTTTGAAATCGTTAAAGATCGGATCGATGTGAAGCCCATCAGAGGCATCAACTCAATTAAAGATCTAAGGTTTATTCAGCAGGGACATAACACCTCAATCCAGGCTCATGTGGGTAAAGGGTTTCAACCGCTTGCTGTTCTTCAAGATGTTCGTGCAAACACCCTGACCCGACATCACTTCATTTTCTGATGACCTCAGCAGAGACTATTGCAGCCGCCTTTGCGGTGAGGCTGATGAGGTCTTTAGATAGTGCGCTTCCGCACCAAAAATCTCATCAGCCAGATTCTCATCAGCCAGATAGTGATGGCTATACAATCCCCCTGCTAAAGCTACCAATAACTGACTTGATATAGAAACCGCCTTGGCGGTTAGGACCGGGAAATTTATGGTGGGACGCGAAGCGCCCCACCATAAATTTCCTAAGCAAACTGGCGACAGCTATATCTATGAGATGCCTAAGTCATCAGGGAGGAATGTCATTAAATCCGTTGAACCTAGAAAAAGTATTTTTTGGGAACAATAAACATGACTACGACCTGAAACTCAGCTGCCATATCAGGATTCTCTCACTATCTTTTTCACCATGACACTTATGAAATATGCCCCTTTTCTAGTCGCAACAGGGCTTTTGATAGCAGCAGCCATTTGTCCACCTGCGATCGCCCAAACTTCAGAAACCAGTTCTCCAGAATCCACCAATGCCCTTGATCTAGCTATCCCGGCTTGGGGTGGAGTGGGGCATACTTCATCCGGCGCAGGTTGGGATGGCGTAACCCAGTTTGAAGGATTCATTCCTTTGCGACAAACACCGGGTGAAAATATCACCTTCTTTGAGCCTCGATTTCTATTAGACAACAATGGCAACATTGGCGGCGGTTTACTGCTGGGACATCGGATTTATGACTTTCAACGCAATCGTACTTTTGGCGGCTATGTTGCCTTTGACCATCGTCAAACCCATGAAAGTAGCTTTTCTCAACTCGGCTTAGGGTTAGAAAGTTTGGGTGAAGTTTGGGATTTTCGCATGAACGGCTATATTCCTTTGGGAGACAATCGCCATCTGGTTGATGAAAGCCGTTCTGACACAGGATATAGTGTCTCAACCCAGTTTGAACGCAACCTGCTGCTCCTCTCCAGTCGTCGAGAACAACAGGTAACCCGTATTTATGAAGCTGGACTACTGAGTCTAGATGCAGAAGCAGGGGCAAAACTTGCGGAATGGACTGATGGAGATTTACGCGCCTTTGGGGGTGTCTATTTTTACGATGCGAAAGGCACGGATAGCACATTGGGATGGCGGCTGAGACTGCAAGCTCGCCCTACCCAAAATCTATCGCTAGGGCTGGCTGTGCAAGACGACAATCTATTTGGCACAAACATCGTTGCATCTATAGGCTTTACTTTTCCCAGGATTCGTCCTAGAGGGCCGATCACCCGTACGGAGGAAGTCGTTGCCCGATTGGGAGAACCTATTGCTCGCAATCCCAATATTGCTGTCGATACTCAGCGAGATACTCAGACGACCGTTGAAGAAAATGTAGAACCTCTGAAAAACCCTGAAGAAGAACAAGCCTATCGCTTCATCCATGTCACATTAGGGCAACAGGGCGGCAATGGCACCTTTGAGCGTCCTTTCGGTACCGTTCAGGAAGCCCTTGATGCAAGTGTTTCAGACGGTAACACCGTTGTCTATGTTGATGCTGGGAACAATTCAACGATAGCAGCATTTACCATTCCCGATCGCGTTCGCGTACTGTCTCAGGCACCCGTCCAGCTACTTGCAGGTCTGCCTTTCCCTGGTTTTCCAAGCGCGCCCGCTCGTCTGCCCTTCTCTCCGGTTGTCAACTATCGAAACGGGATTTTAGTAAGAATTCCTCTTTCGGGTGACAGACAGTTTCCTAATATCAGTCAAACAGGCACAGCTGATTTGGTGACCATGGGCGATCGCACTATTCTTTCCGGTTTTCAAGTAGCTAATTCATCGGTAAACGGAATCGCTGCTGATGGAGTGGAAAATATTGAGATTCGTGATAATACTATTATCAACGCCGCAGAGAGAGGCATTTTTCTCAATAACGTCTATGGTAGCGTCGTACTATTTAACAATCGTATTACTGGCTCTCAGGGGGGTGTTGGTTCGGGTCAAGGGTTACTCATTCGAGACGATGTCGATCGAGCAGTGGATGTTTCTATTCAACGACAGCAAATTGCAAACAATCGGGTAGGTATTGAAATCGCTGCCTCCGGAAGTCCAGCAGAGCAAATTGATCCTCAGCAAACTGTCAGCATCAGTCGCACTAACATTCAAGGTAGCCGCGAACAAGGCATTTTATTAACCGCAGACCAGTCAGGAAATCAACAGGTTGCCTTCCGCAACGGCAGCATTCAAAGCAGCGGATCAGAAGGGGTCTTTGCTCGCGCCACCACTACGGGCGCTCAAGAGCTTACTATTGAGGACAGCACCATTAGCGGTAGCGGCGGAGACGGTATTCGAGCACAGGATGGAATTCAAAATGGCTCTTCTACAGCTGCACAAGAAGTTTTTCTGAGACGTAATCGGATTGAAAACAATGCAGGGAATGGAATTACAATTGAAGCTAATGAAGTTGCAGCTCAAGAGTTTACGATCGATAACAACGTTATTCAAAACAATGGGGGATATGGCATTCAAGGTACGGTGAACAATGTTGCCTTTCAAGAATACATCACTGATCCAGATAATGGTTCTTTAGGCATTAGTAATAATACGATCGCTAACAACGGCAACCAGGGCATTAGTTTAACGGCAACAAATTCTGGTACGTTGGTCGCCGATATTCAAGGGAACAATTTGTCTAATAATGAAACAGGCAGCAATTCTGATATAGAGGTAACTGCCACCGCTAACACAAACGATGTCTGTATTGTCCTAACTGGTAATAGCAGCATTGATGGCGTTCAGTTTAACAACAATATTTCTGGAAGTCCTGCACTATTTCAAGTTGGAGACATAAACACTTTATCTACCAGAAATACTGGAAGCATAACGCTTCAGCCCGATCTAGCTGCATTTACCGATCGACCGGGGATCTCCTCTTGCTTTAGAGACTAGACAGGGCTAGGGGCAATGGTTCTAACTTCTTCATTAACCTTGCGGCAGTCAGCCTACTGCTTGACTACCTTGCTCTATCTCTTTCATCCAAATCTCATACCAATTTAAGACCCAAAAGGGGCAGATGATTTTCGAGAGTCGCGCGGAGCGCGCGACTCTCGAAAATCATCTGCCGCCTCATCAATTTTAAAGTGGTATCAAGTATAGCTGTCGCCAGTTAGCTCAGGAGATATAGGGTGGGGCGCGAAGCGCCCCACCCTATATCTCCTGAGCTAACTGTCTTGGCAATTGCTGTAGATTAGGATTGAGTCGGCGTTTCATACGCCTCATAGGCTGTCACAATCCGCTGAACTAGCGGATGCCGCACGACATCGCCCTGGGAAAGTTGACAAAAGGCAATCTCATCAATGTTGCGGAGAACTCGTTGCGCCACAGATAGCCCTGACTGCTGGGAAGTAGGCAAATCCGTTTGGGTAATGTCTCCCGTCACCACCATCCGCGATCGAAATCCTAGCCGCGTTAGCATCATTTTCATCTGAGCCGGGGTCGTGTTCTGGGCTTCATCCAAAATCACAAAGGCATTATTTAGCGTGCGCCCCCGCATGTAGGCGAGCGGAGCAACTTCAATCACGCCGCGCTCCATCAAACCTGCAATTTTCTCAGGGTCAACCATTTCATGCAGCGCATCGTAGAGCGGTCGCAGGTAAGGATTCACCTTCTGCTGCAAGTCTCCGGGCAAAAACCCCAGTTTCTCTCCAGCTTCTACAGCAGGACGCGTCAAGATCAGCCGCTCATACTGGTTGTCTAGGAGAGCCTGCGCAGCAACCAATGCCGCCAAAAAAGTTTTGCCAGTTCCAGCTGGCCCAATGCAAAACGTCAGATCGTGACTGCGAATTGACTCGACATAGCTACGCTGCCGAAAAGTCTTGGCGCGAATTGCCTCGCCGCGACGAGTGCGGACAATCACATCTTGTTGAATTTCGCGCAGTTCCTCTTGGCGATCGTCACTCAAGGCATAACGGGCTGTCACAATATCAGCCGAGTCAATCCGTCTGCCCTGACTCCAATAAGGTTCCAACGCTCGCACCAACCCCCCAGCCAAAGCAACCTGCGTTTCTGTTCCAGCGATGACTAATGACTGCCCTCGCAAGACAATTGTTGCGCCCGTCTGCTGCGTCATCAGCTTCAAATTTTCTTCCCGCTCTCCGGCAAGGGCGATCGCACTTTCGGGGCTAGGGAGGTCAAGCGTTAAATTCGTTCCCATGCAGTGGCTATCGGGAAACCATAGTTTATATGACTGATAAAAGTTAGATGAGTGAAAAGCTGAGCTAAGGAAAACCTACTGGGCTTGAGGGCGAACCGGACGAGGGGGAGCTACGCGAGGCGGATTCGGCCGCTCTTCTGATTCTTCGCGATCCAGCGAAGAGCTGCCAAACACCTCTAAGTGAGCCATTCTCCCTGCCGACTGCGCTACAGCCTGAAGCACAGTCCGAATTGCTTGAATATTTCGCCCACCCCGACCGAAAACGCGCCCTTTGTCCTCGCCCTCAAAGGCGACCCGCACCAAGACCCGCGAGGTGCGCGGCGAAATTTCGCAATCAACGCGCAGAGACTCAGGTGACTCCAGAAAGGGCAAAGCTAAGAAGCGCACTAGCCCAGCATAATCTGGGCTACTTGTGGCTTCATCTATAGCTTCATCTGAAGAAGGTAAGAGCGGAGGAATCTGATCAGGCACAGCTAACATCCCGTTGCAAGGCTAATCTTAGGCAGTAGGTGCCGCTTCAGGAGCGACCTGTTCATATACATTAGCTTTTTCCAGGAGGCGACGGACGGTTTTGGTAGGCTGTGCGCCTTGCTGCAATCGTTTTTGCGCAGCGGGCACGTTCACCCTCAGCTCGTCCGTTCTGGGGTTGTAGAACCCTATCTCCTCTAGGGGCCGACCATCACGGCGTGTATCGCTATTCATCGCCACAATCCGGTAGCTTACTTCAAATTTCTTGCCAAATCGCTTTAAGCGCAGCTTAATCATGCTGAAAAATCTTGCTCCTGTGAATCTTTAAAAATTATCAGCTAAGGTTGCGGGTCTAGCATTAGCCTGACTCAGCTTAACACTATAGCTTCAAAGCTGAAATTATATCATTTATTTAGGCGACCTGTAACCTATTGAATTAGCTTGCCACTACAGCGATAAAGCCGATATTCATAGCCGCTGATATAGGGGTTAGGCTGTGAGCCTGTCGGAGAATCTGGCTGGCAGCGCTGTTCATCCAGCGCGATCGGCGCATGGAAATTGACAAGCCACAAATCAACAGGCGCAAGGTTCTGCTCCAGAGCGTTCTGAAGGCTTGCGGTTGCAGCACAGTTCGTCATACAGGGATTTTGTCGCTCGTGAGCCAGCAAAAATTGCGGAGCATCCGATCTCCCTGCCTGCAAAAACTGCCAGCCAATTCCCATCATTTCACCCGTTTGCACTAGGGTATTTTGTGTAGTGGCAATTAAGATCGGATTCTGCGATCGCTCTGCCATCACAGACATCAGCACATCTGGGCGGTAATATTTGCGATATCCCAGATTATTCACTACCGTCAGGCTGCTGAGAAAGCCAACCAGCAGAACGATCGCCACACTCTGCTTAGACTTCCATACTGCCAGACTGGTGCCCAGCAGCAAAATGACTGCGGGAAAGTAGACAAAGCTGTAGCGTGCGCCCCGCGTAATATCTGTTCGCAAAACATAGCTGATGAAGAAAAAGAGCGCGATCGCTGCCCAAAAAACGCCGCTCATTAACCAAACGGTGCCTCCCGTATCTGGATCAGCAATCTGCTGTCGCCACCCTTGCCAGAACTTCGGCATCGCCCACAAAATGAACGCCAGCATGACTGACCCTGAAGCGATCGCTACCGCCAACCGATCGGACTCTATCGGCAGCAACACCAGCATAGTCACCCAAGCAGCCAGCGATTGAGCGATCGGATTAATCAGATCAAGCCAGTTGAACGGCTGGACATTACGAATCCACTGCGTAATATCCCGGCTGCGGATATCTTGGACAACAGGTATCCAGAGCGCTGCGGCGATCGCAGTTCCCAGCATTACGGCATAGAGCCGCCGCCAAGGCAAAGACAGCAGTGCTTTGTTATCCTCTCTGACTTGATGAATGGCTAAACCCAGGAGTGCCAGAGCCATAGCGCTGAGGCTGAGCATAAAAAAATAGTGGGTGGCAATGCCTAGAGCATTCACCACAACCCATAAGCCGCCTAACCAAAGTGGAAAAGCTCGATGCTGCATTCGACGAACTGCCACCACAAAGCAGCACAACGATGCAATCACCCACAACACTCCCAGCGTGTAGTGACGAGCTTCTTGAGCCAAATAAACTCCAAATGGTGATACTGCCATTAGCACAGCAGTTAAATGGCTAGCGATGGGCGATCGCAACGTCAGCCAGCTCAGCCCAAACATGGCAGGAATTGAGGCTACCCCCAGCAGGGCAGGCAGCGATCGCGCCAGCCAAAGCGATACTATTCCAGTGTCTGCTGAAAACAGGTGCAGCCAAGCATTCGCCAAGATAAAGTAGAGCGGCGGATGCACATCTTCCGCGAATAGGTAATGCCTCACGGCAGCGGCAGATTGAGGGGCAAGCTGGAGCGGCTGCATCAGGGTTTCTAGGGCGATCGCCTGGTTGAGCGGAACGGTCTCAAAGCTGTGACCCAAGCTAAACACCAGTGTGGCAAACTCATCTGTCCAGGGGGGCTTATCGGTCAAATGGGCAAACCGAACCGCTGCCCCAATGCTAATCCACAGCAGCAAAAGACAGGGCTGAAACCAGGCAGTTTGAACTAATTGTCGCTCCATGGGTCACAGATGTTTTTCTCAACCTAACCTGTATGTGCAACCCGTACAAGCAGCTCATGCAAAGTCTGCAATCAAAGTCTGCAATCTTACAAAGCTGGTCACCTATAGATTAAGATTCCGAGGTATTTGCGGCGATCGCTTCGTCGATTTCTTCTGTATTCTGAGCGTAGTAATTTCGAGCTGCTTTCAAGTCGTCTTTGGTAATCATGGGATAGTCACTCAGGAGTTCCGCATCTGATCCTCCCAGCGATCGAAAATGGATTAAAGTCCAAACTGGAACCTGAGTCCGACCTATGCAAGCAGCTCCGTTACAAATTCCAGGAGTTTTTCTAATCTTTGTTGTTGCCATATCTAATCTCAGAGATTTTTGCTTCGTGTTGGTTTGTGAGCATACTTCTATGATATCTCAAAGCACTTTTGAGCCAAGTATAGCAACCGCCAAGGTGGTTATGACGAGGATATTTAGGGTAGAGCGCTTTGCGCTCTACCCTAAATATCCTAAGCAAACTGGCGACAGCTATATTTCTAGCCTATTCAGCAAGACTAACGTTGAAATCCCGTCCCTAATTTCTTTTTGGTCTTAGTTTTAGACTTATCTTTGTTGACTTCTTGCAGAGCTTCTTGAAATAAGTTGTGTAAGTGGAGGGGCACACTTGCGATCTCTGGAAGAGCCGCTTCAGACTCTTTCCCAAACTCTTCTAGCAGTGCATTGAGCTGGCTAATCTGGAAGTCTGGACGCTGTAATGCCTCCTGCAATAGAGTCTGCATTTGCACGGGATATTTCTCAGCTAAGGAATGCCAGACAAAGCTATTGAAGTCTGGATCTTTCAGGTGCTTTTGAACAGCCTCTTTAGCCGCTGCCTGCTCCGCTTTGCTAACGGGGGGCGTTGTCAACAGCGTTTGGAATTGGGTGTAGGTTGGCAAAAACATTTGTCCCCAGCGCGGATGGGTCAAGATCGTCACTTGCTCTGCTTTCTTGAGCGGCGCGGGTAGCTCGATCGCAGGAGCCACCATTTTAGACTTGCCTGTGCCCTCCAGAATTTGAGAAACCGACTCTTCGTCAGCTCCTAGCTCTTTTGCAGCTTCAGCCATTTCTTCCTTAGAAACGCCCGATCGCTCTGCCAGTTCTTCTAGAGAAAGCGAGGGATCAACGCCCGCCGCTTCCAGATTTTTTTGCGTAATGATCTCCTGAAATTCTGCCAACTTTTTGTTGAGCTGGTATCCCGGCATTGTCACCTCTTCACTGCCAAAGAAGTCAACAAAGTTTTGGTGATGTTGTTCCACTGATTTCCAGGCTTCTTCAAGCAGCTCAGGAGCATCGCTGTAGAGATGCGTCTTATAGTTTTGCTTGAAGTTGCCGATCGCCACCGCTAATTTAGGTTTACCTAGCTTCCCAAAAGATGTCCAGGGGCTTGAAAACATCCATTCCGACTCAGTGACAGGAGCGATCTGAGCCAGCAGGACTTCTCCTTTCCCCAAACGGTTTTTCTCAGCTGATTCGCTCAGGTTAACTTGGTAGGTCTTAGCTGTCGTCCAGTTAAATAACTCAAGCGTATTCTCCGCCATCTCTTGAACAGCAAATAAACCCACAAAGCTGCGTTTCCAGCTGGATACTAAACGGCGATCGCTCCCGCTCAATTCTGGATGCTCTGCCAAAAATAGATCGATCGGGTTTGTATCCCCAACTGTTCCCTCTGTGATAAAGCGATCGATCAATAGAGTTCGCCGCTGCATATCCTGGTGAGCAATTCGAGCCATCTGAGTCGCGCTGTAGGATTCTAGGGCGACTGCAAGCTCGCCTTCCGCCTCTAGGACAAAATCAGTCAACTCTTGCTTTAAAGCTTCAGCACGACTCAAATCAGCTTGGCTCAAATCAGCTTGGCTCAAATCAGCTTGGCTCGAATTAGCTTGGCTTACAGTCTTCACGGCTATCCTCAACGTCTTGATCAAGTCTTGATTCTAAGGGTTCTCATGCAGAAATGTCTTAATCTCGTTTAATTCAAGCTCGCTCAAACGAAATTCCATCGCCCCAATGATGCCCTCAACCTGCTTACCGTTGCGTCCTCCAACGATCGCCGCTGTAATTGCCGGATGCCGGAGCGTCCAGGCGATCGCCACCTCGCCAGGAGAGCAATCGTGCCGTTGCCCAATCTGCCGCAACAGCTCAACCAGCTTGAGATTACGCGATAGCCGAGGCTCTTGAAACTCAGTGCTATTGCGCCGCCAATCGTCGTCTGGCAGTTTGACAACTCGCTCAGCCGTCATTGCACCCGTCAGCAAGCCCGACTGCATAGGGGAGTAATTGATTACACCAATATGCTGCTGCTGACAGAAGGGCAAAATTTCGCTCTCAACGTTCCGATTCACTAACGAGTAGGGCGGCTGTAACGAAGTAATGGGGGCGATTTGCTGAGCGCGGCGCATCTGCTCTACGTTAAAATTGGACACCCCAATATAGCGAACCTTGCCCTCTTTTTGAAGCTGTGCCAGCTTTGTCCAGCCTTCTTCTATCTCTGGGTCTGGATTCGGCCAGTGAATCTGGTAGAGGTCAATTGTTTCCACATTCAGGCGACGTAGGCTGGCTTCTACCTCTCGCTGCAGAGAATCAGCCTTGAGGCTTCGCCCAATCTCGCTTTTCTCATTCCAGATCATGGAGCATTTTGTGAAAACATAAGGCTGGGTCGATCGCCCCTTCAAAGCTTGAGCCACGACTTCTTCGGAGTGACCCAAACCATAAATTGCCGCAGTATCAATCCAATTGACACCCAGATCTAACGCCCGATGAATTGCCTCAATAGACTCCTGATCTTCCTGATGCCCCCAGCCAAATGCCCAGCCGTTACCCCCGATCGCCCAAGCTCCAAAACCAACGGGTGTAAGGTGGAGATCAGAGTTACCTAGCTGTTTCGTTAGCATATTTATTCTCTTAGTACGGGACAAATAGTACGGGACACAAGCTTGTAGAAGGGGGCATGAGGATTACCACATCTGACCTGAAGCCTCATGCATCAGGCTACTTCAATTCAAAAAAAAATGCAGCCTCACCTGCGGTGGCATGGCGTCAGAGTGAAGTTTCTCGCCTGTTCTTGATCGAAAAAAATGAGACATAGGGCTGATGTGGGGCGATCGCATTGAGATGACTGACTTGCTCAAGTCACCGGATAATGCAAGGATTACATCAGATCACAAGGGGATCTACCAGAGAGTAGCATGAGGCTCATTATCTCTACGCCAATAGGAATACAACCATGGATCTTCAACTCACAGATAAAGTTGCGCTGGTCAGCGGTTCCACGGCTGGGATTGGGCTGGCGATCGCCACCACCCTGGCTCAGGAAGGGGCAATGGTGATAATTAACGGACGGACACAAGACCGGGTGGATGCAGCGATCGATCAAATCAAGCAGAAAACGACCGATGCCAAGCTGCAAGGCATCGCTGCCGATTTAGGCACCGTCAATGGCGCAAATGCTCTATTTCAGCAGATTCCAGAAGTAGACATTTTGGTGAACAATTTGGGCATCTATGGTGCCCAAGCCTTTGCTGAAATTTCTGATGACGAATGGATGAAATTCTTGGAAGTCAATGTCATCAGCGGCGTTCGTCTATCTCGTTACTATCTGCCGAAAATGTTGCAGAAAAACTGGGGACGGATCATTTTTATCTCTAGTGAATCGGGTATCAATATCCCAGCTGAAATGATCCATTATGGAGTCACAAAAACTGCTCAACTGTCTCTAGCGCGAGGGTTAGCAGAGACGACAGTAGGTACGAACGTTACAGTCAACTCGGTCTTGCCAGGGCCAACGCGATCGGAAGGTGTAGAAGACTTTATTCAAGGTTTAGCAACCGATCAGAACATCTCATCGGAGCAGGTTGAAAAAGAATTCTTCGCTAAAATGCGTCCCTCTTCCCTGATTCAGCGATTTGCCACATCCGAAGAGGTTGCTGCCCTGGTTGCCTTTGTTGCTAGCCCGCTATCCTCTGCCACAAACGGTGCGGCATTACGTGTAGATGGCGGCGTTGTGCGTTCTATCACATAATGCTCAAAATAAATAGGCTCTGGTGACGGGGGCATTTCATGTTTTTCCATTGGTAGTCCTTAAGAGGTAAGGATTTTTTGTTGCGTGGGCAAAGCCCACGCAACAAAAAATCCTTACCTAAATACCACTACCCATGAGCAGCGAGTTTTAGGGCAGAGCTTCAGAGCATTGGGCTAAAGTATCCAGTATGTCTGGGCTTGCATATTTCCGGAGGGTCTGGAAGAAGGGGAAAGCATCCCAGCGGTTTGCCACATCAGGGTAGAGCTGCAAGCTCTCAACGATCGCATCGGCAACGTTGTAAGCCGGATCGCTACCGTAGTTGAGGATGAGGTATTCCAGCAGCTCTAGGGCATAGTCAGAAAACTCCAGCACATCAGCAAGGCAAGCTAGCTTTAGAATTTGCTCCGGGGTTTTTCGGCGCATTTTAGCCTCGCTACTCAGGTCAGAGCCAATGAGATCGCAGAAGTAGTAGGCATCGCCCCACAAGAGCTGTCCAGGATGGCGGCTGGTCTGCAAGAGCGATCGCGCCCGTCCGCAGGCGGTATGACTCAAATCAAACAACGTGAAATCATTTGTCCGCATGAAGGCATCCACATCGGCAAATAGCGGCTGACCTTTGTACAGATGAGAAAATTCGACTTCCACCTGTGTTGCCAGCACCGTTTGCAAAATTTGATTGGCTCCCTGCAAGACGTTAAGATCGGCACCTTGCACATCAATTTGCAGAAAGTCGATCGCCTCAATGCCTTCCTGCCGACAAAATGCGTCCAGCGTAGTGGTTTCGACCTCGATCGTGAAATCGGTTGCGACCAGTTTTATCAGTCCGGTAAAGCGCTCTAAGTATTCCTCGTTGGGCGGATACAAAGAGCTACACATCGGATTTTGAGTTACATACAGCGTTGCCTCACCGATCGCATTGCTGAGGGCAAGCGGAATATGGTGTTCTGTCCAGGGCACCTGCTGCGCTGTTGAGCGATCGTTTGCGGCTTCACAAGCATCGGCATCGGCATCAAACCCGTAGATGGTCAAGTTGGGAGCAAATATGCTCCAATCTAGACTGCCATAATCATCCTTATCGTTGATTTTGCGGGAGCCAACATTACAAACTGTCAGATGAATGCGATCGAGATGACCGCGCTTTTTGAGGCTGTGTAAAAAAATAGACATGAAGGCGTAGAGATAGGGGGATAAATGAAAAGTTGGCAGCATTACTCCGCTATCAGCGGATGACCATCTGGAAGCGCAATGATGTTCAGGTTGCCCTGGAGCTGTTCGGTCGTCTGGATTGGAATTAGGGTTTGCAGGTAGGGCTGATAGCGAAAGAGGCTGTAGCCCTTAGCTTGCAGAAGTTCAGCGACGGGAGTGTTGCTGCCGCTTGCCCCAGCAATGTTTTCATAGAGGATAGCAGGTGCGAAATGGGTCAGCAGGCGATCGCTGCCTGCCAAGACCTGCATCTCGTGACCTTCAGCATCGATCTTCAGCCAATCGACCTGCTGGAGATTTTCTTGCTCGATCAGATCGTCTAGGGTGAAGCAATCAATATCTTCAAAACTGCCCGATGCTCCGCCAAACGAACTGCTATCAGCATCTCGAACCACTTCATTGAGTTCGCTAGAGCTATGGAGCGAGAGACGAGCGGTGCCAGAGCGATCGCTAGCGGCTCCCGCGCAGACCGTAACCCAATGCAGCTGATGCAGGCGACAAGTTTCTCGCAGGCAGCGAACGCAGCTAGAGAATGGTTCGATCGTCAGCACCCGACCCGATGTGCCCACCTGCTGAGCTGCACTGAAGGTGTAAACCCCTACATTCGCGCCTACATCAATTACCGTCATACCGGGCTGAATTTGGGCGCGCCAGAATTCCATTTCAGTTTCAAACCAATCGCCCTCCGCCAATAAAACGCTGGTGACAATGCTGTGGAAGCTCGGATCAACCGCTAGTAGAATACCGTCTGGAGTTGGCACATAGGTAAACGGGCTACCTGTTCCTAGGGTTGTCCATTGCCATTCAGAGGCATCTGGGGCTTGCTGAGCAGTGCCTTGGGCTGTGCGCAGCCAGGAATCTGCAACATCCTGATTCAACTCTCGGTAGGTCAAGTAAAGCGCTTGGAGGATAGCGGGATCGGCTGGCGCAATTTGGTGGGCCTGCTGCAAATCCACCAGACCTTCCCAGAGCTGGTTCATGAGCTTTGCCAAGCCCAGCTTGAGACGCAGAGAGGCGGATTGAGGGATGAGGGTGACAGCAAGCTGCAAAAATCTTAATCCACTGGCGCTGTAGAAGACCTGCTGCGATCGCCACAGCGCCTCAGTCAGCAAAAGCAAAGCCTGAGTCATGCCATCCTTAGCTTGGAGGATCAGTGGCAAATGATCGGTGGGGCGATCGCCAGGTAGATAAACCAGCCCTAAAGGGAAAGCCTCAGAAGGCTGGAAGACAGGCTGAAGCCCTTGCAGCAGATTGGCAAAGCTGATTTGAGCAGCGGCAGCATTTTCACCCGTCAAATGACGAGCGATCGCCAGATGCGCTGCACAAAGTGGATGACTGGGCTGTTGCTCTATGCCCTGCTCCAGTGCTTCCAGGGCAATTTCTAAATTCATCGATCGCAGCATCATGTCGTTACACTGGTCTGCCTCAATCAACGCCATCACCGCGAAATTGTTCAAATCTAGCGCTGACTCAGGCTGTTCCCAAGCCATGCCTTCTAAATCGTCAGACAAGCCTGAAAGCGTTTGAAGATCTAATGCAGGGCAAAGACGCTGAAGATACTGCCAATACGAAACAACTGGAGATACCACAGAAGAAGTCATAGGTGCCAAGGGGGATTAGTTGCCTCTATATTGCCCATTTCGACGAAGTTTTTCACATTGAGCTGATCGCGCCTGTTGGAACGATTAACCTATCAATTCTTAGCAGATCGTAAAGTCCCCCTGATTTTTCCAAAAGCTGGATTTCAAAGGCGCACTGCGCCTTTGAAATCCAGCTTTTGGAGTTTTGTGGCGCGCGCCGCGCGCCACAAAACTCTAATTTGCGATCGACTGATTCTTAACAAGTTATGCGATTTGTTAGCCTCTGTAACTAAATTGTCAATTGCCCCCATTCTCAATGATTAGAATGGGAATGTTAAAGGAGTAACGATATACAACAATCTTGAAAAATCAGCGCTGCGTCAATCGGTTTTTCCAGAAGGTTTTCTAGACTGTATTCGATCGCTCCACACTCATTGTTTTAATTATGGCCATTGCAACAATTAACCCCGCAACCGGGGAAAAGGTTCAGGCGTTTGAGCCGCTGCCCGATACAGCGATCGCCCAAAAGCTTGATCTAGCTCAGCGTACTTTTGAGAAATATCGGCATACGAGCCTTGCCCAGCGTGCCGAGTGGCTGCTGACCGCCGCCAAAATCCTAGAGGACGAAAAAGAAAGCTTCGGTAAAATCATGACGCTAGAGATGGGAAAACTCCTGCAAGCTGGCGTTGGCGAAGCTGAAAAATGCGCTACCGTCTGTCGCTATTATGCCGAGCATGGGGCAGAGTTTCTCAAAGATGTCGAATTGACCTCCGATGCCAGCCACAGCTTCGTTCGCTATCAGCCACTGGGCATCATTCTTGCCGTTATGCCCTGGAATTTTCCCTTTTGGCAGGTGTTTCGGTTTGCAGCTCCAGCGCTGATGGCAGGCAATGTCGGCATTCTCAAGCACGCCTCCAACGTGCCGCAGTGCGCCTTGGCGATCGAATCTATCCTGCGCCGAGCCGGATTTCCAGAGGGGGCATTTCAGTCGCTGCTAGTCGGTTCTGATAAAGTAGCGCAAATTATTGCCGACGATCGCGTCAAGGCGGCAACGCTAACCGGGAGCGAAGGCGCAGGCGCCAGCCTTGCCAGCGCTGCCGGAAAGCATCTGAAAAAAGTGGTTTTGGAACTAGGCGGCAGCGATCCCTTTATTGTGATGGAGAGCGCCGATTTAGACACCGCCATCTCAACGGCTGTCGCGGCTCGAATGTTGAACAGTGGACAAACCTGTATTGCTGCCAAACGGTTCATTGTGCAGGAATCGATCGCCGACACCTTCACCCAAGCACTGATATCAAAATTTGGCGCACTGAAAATCGGTGATCCCATGCAGCCCGAAACCCAAATTGGCCCCTTGGCAACCGCCACGATTCTCAAAGAGCTAGATGCTCAAGTACAGTCCTGCCTTCAGCAAGGTGGCAAACTGCTGACAGGCGGTGAGCCACTTCCCAACACCCCAGGCAACTACTACCCGCCCACGATCTTGACCGATATTCCGCCCGAAGCCTCAACCCACCAAGAAGAGTTTTTCGGCCCCGTAGCGCTGCTTTACCGCGTCCCCGACTTAGATGCCGCCATCCAACTTGCCAACAGCACCCCCTTTGGGCTAGGTTCCAGCGCTTGGACGCAAGTAACAGCAGAGCGCGATCGCCTCATCAACGAAATCGAAGCTGGATGCGTCTTCATCAACGGCATGGTCAAATCCGATCCACGTCTCCCCTTTGGCGGAATCAAGCGATCGGGCTTTGGGCGCGAGCTAAGCGCCCAAGGCATCCACGAGTTTGTCAACATCAAAACCGTTTGGGTGAAGTAGAAGCAGATGTAAAAAGCAACTTCCGTGCGACCCAGCAATGCGAAGCGCTATCTCCCTCCCACAATTGAACCCTTCTGGAGGGGGTTCGGGGGACGCAGCCGTCCCCTGATTCCGGGGGTTTGGGGGTCGCCCCCAAGGCTCGGATTATTCAGAAATAATCCCACTCAGCTATTTTTTCCACTTTTTCCACAAGTTTACGGAGAACACAATGTCTGAATTAAACACTGCTCAGCTATTAGTAAAATGTCTGGAAAATGAAGGCGTTGAATACATTTTTGGCTTACCCGGAGAAGAAAACCTGCATGTCTTAGAAGCCTTAAAAGACTCCTCCATTCGATTCATTACCACTCGCCACGAACAAGGTGCAGCCTTCATGGCAGATGTTTACGGACGGCTAACCGGCAAAGCAGGAGTCTGTCTCTCGACCCTAGGCCCCGGAGCCACAAACCTAATGACAGGCGTTGCCGATGCCAACCTCGATCGCGCTCCGCTAGTTGCCATCACAGGACAGGTGGGAACCGATCGCATGCACATCGAATCCCATCAATACCTGGATCTGGTGGCGCTATTTGCCCCCATCACCAAATGGAATGCCCAGATCGTTCGTCCCAGCATCACGCCAGAAATTGTCCGCAAAGCCTTCAAGGTTTCCCAAACCGAAAAGCCCGGTGCAGTTCATATTGATTTGCCCGAAAACATTGCTGCGATGACGGCAACAGGTGCGCCCTTGCAGCTTGATCAGCGTGAGAAAGTGTACGCTTCTTTCAGCAGCATTGAGCGGGCGGCGGCAGCCATTTCTAAAGCCGAAAATCCCATTATTCTGGTGGGCAATGGCGCGATTCGAGGCAATGCTAGCGAGGTGTTGACCGTCTTTGCCACTGAACTCAACATTCCGGTGGCAAACACTTTTATGGGTAAGGGTGTAATTCCCTACAAACACCCCCTAGCGCTGTGGTCAGTGGGGCTGCAACAGCGGGATCACATCAGCTGTGGGTTCGATCGCGCCGATTTAGTCATCGCCGTAGGCTATGACCTGATCGAGTATTCGCCCAAGCGCTGGAATCCCGGCGGCAAAACTCCTGTGATTCACGTCAATCAAACTCCTGCTGAGGTAGACAGCAGCTATATTCCTACTGCCGAAGTTGTGGGCGATATTTCTGATTCGCTCTATGAAATTTTGAAACGGATCGATCGCCAGGGTAAGCCTGAACCCTATGCGCTACAGCTTAAGCAAGATATCCAGGCAGATTATGAGGAACATGCCCATGATGATGGCTTTCCCGTCAAGCCGCAAAAGTTGATTTACGATCTGCGGCAAGTCATGGGACCTGAAGATATTGTCATCTCGGATGTGGGAGCGCACAAAATGTGGATGGCGCGGCACTACCACTGCGATCGCCCTAACACCTGCATTATTTCTAATGGCTTTGCGGCTATGGGGATTGCAATACCGGGGGCGATCGCGGCAAAATTGGTGGCTCCTGAGCGGAAGGTGGTGGCTGTGACAGGAGATGGTGGTTTTATGATGAATTCTCAGGAACTGGAAACGGCGCTGAGAATCGGTACGCCTTTTGTGACAATTATTTTTAATGATGGTGGCTATGGGCTGATCGAGTGGAAGCAGCTCAATCAGTTCGGTGAGTCGTCTTTTGTGAAGTTCTCTAACCCTGACTTTGTTAAGCTTGCTGAAAGTATGGGATTGAAGGGCTATCGGGTGACTTCTAGCACAGATTTCTTGCCAATCTTGAAGGAGGCACTAAGCCAAGATGTGCCTGCTGTGATTGATTGCCCGGTGGATTATTCTGAGAATCTTCGCTTTAGTAAAAGGGCGGGGGATTTGAGTTGTGCGATTTAGAGATGCTGGGGTGTCATGTTGAGAGAAAATCAATTTGAGAGAAAATCAACTTGAGAGAGAACCAACTTGAGAGAGAACCAACAGCCTTGGGGGTTTCCCCCAAACCCCCAGCAGGGGACGGGCACGTCCCCCACACCCCCTCCGCATGAGAGGTGGGATGAGCGGCAGAGGTCGCGCTGCATTGGTGGGCAGATCTGGTTGGTCGTAGCGCTACGTGCTTAGATCCAATGGGTTATTTTTTGAGAGCTGCGCGGAGCGCAGCTCTCAAAAAATAACTCGTCCTAACTCAATTAAGTAGTGCTGTACTCAGTGAAGAAGTGTTTGATGTGGTGGATAAATAGAGCTGTGTTTTCGAGGTGGATGTTGTGACCGCAGCGATCGATCGTTTTGTATTGAATGAATGGCGATCGCTCAGCCATTTCGATATTGATTGTAATAAATTTTTTATCTAGCTCCCCGGCTAAGAGCAGCATGGGAACAGTATTGTGCTGCAATTTTTCCCAGAGTGAAGGCTGCTGACCTGTGCTTGAGTGGCGCAGTGATTTGGCTAAGCGCAGGGGGTTGTTTTGAAGCCGATGGTCTAACATCTGATCAAAGCTGGGATGATTTTGCAGAGAGGCAAATAGTGGCTGGCTATACCATTGCGCTAAAAAGGTTGGGAGGTCTTCGGTTTCTAGTCTTTGTGCTAAATCACGATCGCGCTGGGTTCGTTGAGTTTGCTCTGCTTCGGTTTTCAGTCCCGGTGAAGCAGATTCTAGAAGGGTTTTATGGAAGTGTTCTGGAAAGTTTAATGTCAGGTATAGGGCAATTCTCCCGCCCATGGAGTAACCGACTAGAAAGAATTTCTGAATGCTGAATATCTTTAGTGCCTGAACTAATCCTTCAGCTGTATCTACCAGAGTGTAATATCGATCGCATCCCAAGACCTGAGTTTTGCCATGCCCCGGTAGATCAATGGCTATGCAGTAAAACTGATTAGAGAGGAGAGACATAGCCTGATCAAATTCACGTAGATCTCCTAGAAAACCATGTAGAAAAAGAATGGGCGGATGGCTTGATCGCCCTCTGACACAGTAGTGAAAGCGATAGTGATTGACTTCTACAAAATTCTCCATATCAAATCAGCTATTAACCCGGCAATTAAAGATTTTTTGTTGTGAGGTGAGCGAAGCTCGCCTCACAACAAAAATCTTCCAATAATGCACTCTCAATTATTGCCAAGTTAATAGGGCTTATGGATTAGGGCTGCCAGGATTTACCTGTAGCAACCGTCAAGGCGGCTAGGACGGGGACTTTTTGGGTGGGGTGCAGCGCCCCACCCAAAAAGTCCTAAGCAAGGCAATAGCCATATCTTATGACGGCAGCGTCAATTCAAAGAATTAGGGCACTTTCATACCCGCCCTAGCGCGGCAAACATGGGCTATCTGTTAATCTGGCATTGGTTGATGATGTTGTGGGCACTTTTGCGATCGCTCAGGAGTTAGGATTTGAAGATCAAGCTGAATAAGCCGATCAAGTTATTCAGCCTTGCTAAGTTCTCTTCGAGCTAAGTTCTCTTCGAGTTAAATCAGTCCAGCAAAGCAACAATTTATTGAATTCCCACCTTCTGATGAAGAGATCATGATCGGCAACACTGAAGCATTTGTTTTGGGCAGGGCACTCTGAAAGATAGATTTGAAGAACAACTATCTAGACCACTGCCCACTCATCTACGTTAGGAGAGTCTGATGGATTCTGTATCACAACCGCCTTTGTCTAGAACGCCCCGTCATGTCATCATTACGGGCGGCGCAGGGTTTATTGGCTCTAATTTTGTCCATCACTGGTGTCATCAGTATCCGGGCGATCGTGTCATTGTTTTAGATGCCTTGACCTATGCCGGAAATCGCGCCAATTTGGTGGGTCTAGAAGGACATGCCAATCTGCGCTTTGTGCAGGGCGATATTTGCGATCGTCCCCTCATTGATGCGCTCCTCCAAGAAGAAAGCGTGGATACGATCGTTCACTTTGCCGCTGAGTCTCACGTCGATCGCTCCATTCTGGGACCTGGAGCCTTCGTGCAAACCAATATGGTGGGCACATTCACCTTGCTGGAAGCTTTTCGGCAGCACTGGAATCAGGCTGGGCAGCCCGATCGCTATCGGTTTCACCATGTTTCGACGGATGAAGTCTACGGAAGCCTCAGCCCCACCGATCCGGCATTTACTGAAACAACGCCCTACACGCCTAACAGCCCCTACTCGGCATCCAAGGCAGGGAGCGACCACCTCGTGCGGGCATACCATCACACCTACGGGTTGCCGACTCTGATGACCAATTGCTCCAACAACTATGGAGCCTATCATTTCCCTGAAAAGCTGATTCCATTGATGTGTATCAACATCTTGATGGGTAAGCCTCTGCCTGTCTATGGCGACGGGCAAAACGTGCGGGACTGGCTCTACGTGGGCGATCATTGCAGCGCGATCGATGTCGTCATCCACGGGGGCAAAGTGGGCGAAACCTACAATATTGGCGGCAATAACGAAGTGAAAAATATTGATCTGGTCTATATGCTGTGCGATTTGATGGACGAGTTGGCTCCTGCTCTGCCCATTCATCCTGCGCGCGACCTGATTACCTTTGTCAAAGATCGCCCAGGACACGATCGCCGCTATGCCATTGATGCCACCAAAATCAAAACAGAGCTAGGCTGGACTCCTTCCGTAACTGTGCAGGAAGGTCTACGTCGCACGGTTACATGGTATCTAGAGCATCAGGACTGGTGGCAGCCGCTGCTCTCGCAGGAATACCAGGAATATTACCGCAAGGTCTATGCCTAATCTGCGCCTAAATCTGCGCCTAAATCCGTGAATGGGCTGTGTCTATCCCATGCGTTATCCACAGCCTACCTAGAATACAGCCTACCTAGAATAGGGATGGAAGTTGGAGGACTCAATCATTATGGCTCTGCGATTCTTTGGGCTTCACGATCGAAAGCTGTTCTCTCGGACGATCACCTGGTTAGCAACCCTAGGGCTGACTCTGTATTTATCGATCGCCTGCTCAGGTCTAGCGCAGCCGGAAGTACAGCCAGGAACACAGCCGGAAGCAGGCTATCAATTGGGAAATGGGCTAGCGCTCGGCACCAATCTCAACGGTATCGCCGATTGGTCAACAGAAGTTCCGTTTTTGGATCTGTTTAAAAGCGCTAGAACTTGGATTCCTCAATGTGGATACGGGGAGCCGGGATGCAGTAACTCTTGGGATACTGGAGAGTTTGCCAAGCTAGATCTAGATCGGCAGGGCTGGGTTAAGTCTCTGCCCAAGCCCGAAGACGCACCTGAATATACTCGCGTCCGCACCATCATGTTCGGCAGCAGCGGCAAATATCCTCAGGGGCAATATGTCGTGCTTTACGAGGGCGAAGGCACGATCGAATATGTCTTTGATGCGCGCAAAAACGAGGCGGCTTCTAAGCCAGGTCGAGATGTGATTGATGTCAACCTCGCTAACGATGGGGACGGCATTCATTTAATCATTACGGCAACCGATCCACGCAAAACCGGAAACTATATCCGTAACATTCGAGTGGTGCCGATCGCCTATGAAAACACCTATAAAACCGAGATCTTTAACCCCACCTTCATTCAAAAAACGCAGAAATTTAGCGCCCTTCGCTTCATGGATTGGATGAACACCAATGCCTCAGAGCAGAGCAAGTGGAGCGATCGCCCCAAAGTAGAAGACGCTTCTTACGCATTCGGGAAAGGGGTGCCTCTGGAGATCATGCTGGAGCTTGCCAATCGGCTGGGCGCAGATCCCTGGTTTAATATGCCTCACAAAGCCACCGATGACTATATGCGAAAATTCGCGGCTGTGGTCAAAGCAAAGCTCGATCCAAAGCTCAAAGTCTACGTCGAGCTTTCCAATGAGGTCTGGAACTGGACTTTTCCCCAAGCCCACTATGCCTTAGAGCAGGGGAAAGCCCGCTGGGGACAAGACAAGGGCGATGCTTTTGCCCAGTGGTATGGGATGCGATCGGCTCAGATGGCAGATATTTGGAAGCAGGTGTTTGGCTCCAGTGCGGGGCAAGACCGCCTCATCGCAGTTTTCGGAACTCAGACGGCTTGGCAGGGTTTGGAAACAACGATTCTGGACTGCTCCTACTGGGTTGCTGAAGGGAATACACCCTGCTATCAGCATGGCAATGCCTATGCAATCACGGGCTACTTCAGCGGAAACTTAGGCTCACCCGCAACGGCACAACAGGTGGAGTCTTGGCTGGGAGAACCTGACGGCGGCTTTGGTCAGGCATTAAAACGCCTTAACGAAAAAGGCGAGTGGGGGGATAGCGTTCAGGATACCATTGGCGGCTTTGTGTATCATGCAAAAGTTGCCCAAGCCAGAAGGCTAAAATTTGTTGCCTACGAGGCAGGACAGCACATTGCAGGCGCTCAAGGGGTTGAAAATAACGCCAAGCTGACCCAATTTTTTATCGATTTGAATCGTCGTCCGGAAATGAAATCGCTGTACACAAGGCTATTAAATGGCTGGAAAGAGTCCGGCGGAAGCTTACTCATGCATTTTTCTGACATTTCTGAACCTAGCAAATGGGGGAGCTGGGGTTCTTTGGAATACGTGGAGCAACAAAATTCTCCTAAATATGATGCTTTGATGGACTTTATCAGGCAAAATCGCTTGCGATAGCCTGAACAGAGCTACCTTAACGCCTCTCTAGCAAATTGGCTTTTCTGGTTTTCTGTAGGAATTTTTTGAGAGGGGCGTACGCCCCTCTCAAAAAATTCATGCCCAGATTCAGCAGTACCAGAAAATCTGCGTTTGGGATGGCGATCGTAACCTGCTATACCAAGTTACAGGTCTAACTCTCGTAAATTGGGCTGACGGAGCCTATGAAATGTTGCACCCAATTTTTGCTGCAATCTTTCATATCTTCTCAGTTCTATCCTCTGAACTTCTATGCGCCTAGAGCAGTTGCAGGCTTTTTTAGCAGTTGCTGAAACTGGTAGCTTCCAGCAGGCGACCCATCAATGTAAGGTGACGCAGCCCACCATCAGCCGCCAAATTCAGGGCTTAGAGGCAGAGCTGGGCTTGCCGCTCTTTCATCGCAACTCCCAAGCCAAGCTCACGATCGCTGGAGAGCGCCTTCTACCTCGCGCTCGTAAGATTTGCCAGGAGTGGCAAAATGCAACGGCTGAGTTTGCGAATTTGTTAGCTGGAAAGCAGCCAGAGTTGTGTGTCGCCTCAATTCATTCTGTGTCGGCTCATTTTCTGCCGCCTGTTCTCCAACAGTTTTGTGCAGACTATCCCGACGTTCAGCTACGGGTCACGTCGTTGGGCAGCGATCGCGCCCTGAAAGTCTTGAAGGACGGATTGGTCGATGTGGCGATCGTCATGAACAACCGATTTATGACGGCAAGCCCCGAAATGGTGGTGGACTTACTCTATGAAGAGCCTGTGCATTTGCTGATGGCGACTGATCATCCCCTGGCTCAGTTTAAGCAGGTGCCCTGGGAAAAAATTGCCGACTATTCTCAGGTTGTTTTCAAAGATGGCTACGGCATGCAGCGCTTAGTTCATGAAAAATTCCAGCGTCATGGGCTAACCCTAAAGCCTGCGATCGAATTGAATACGCTAGACGGGTTTCGGGGGATGGTACGCCAGGGTGGTTTGGTGGCTCTGCTACCGCGATCGGCGCTGCTCGATATTCGCAATGACGCTGCGCTAGTCGTACGCCCGACTGAAGAGCCTGTCTTGAGTCGCCAAGTGGCATTGGTGACGACTCAGGATCGGCTGAGCATTCCGCCCATTCAGCATTTTCGAGGTCTGGTGCAACAGCTCATTAAGGCGCAGATGAGCGTTGCGCTCCTCCTCAACTCACCCTCTATTCCTGCGGCTCATGAGTAATGTATTTCGCGAATTCCTGCGTAAGGTGGGCAGCGGTGCACACACTAGCAAGGACTTAAGCCGAGCTGAGGCTGACCTAGCGACTCAAATGATGCTGAACAAGGAAGCAACCCCTGCTCAAATCGGCGCATTTATGATCGCCCATCGGATTAAACGACCCACTGGGGAAGAACTGGCGGGTATGCTGGATGCCTACGATGCCCTAGGTGCAAAGCTGAAGCCCATCACGGCTGCCTATCCTACAGTGGTGATGGGCAGCCCCTACGACGGGCGATCGCGCACTGCGCCAGCCTCCCCCTTAGTGGCGCTGATCCTGACCTCGGCTGGGTGCCCAGTCGTTTTGCACGGCGGGCGACGAATGCCCACCAAAGAAGGATTGCCTTTGATAGAGGTCTGGCAAAAGCTGGGAATAGATTGGACGGAGCTGAATTTAGAGCAGGTGCAGCAGATTTTTACCCAGACCCTGCTGGGATTTGTCTATCTGCCTCATCATTTTGGCTTGGCGGAAGATATTGTTACTTACCGAGAACAGTTGGGCAAACGTCCGCCCTTTGCGACAGTGGAGCTGTTTTGGTGCCCTTATGAGGGAGACGCGATCGTAGTTTCAGGGTTTGTGCATCCACCCACGGAGGAGATGGGGCGTGTGGCGGCTGAGCTGCGAGGCGTACAGCGTTTCATTACGGTCAAGGGGCTGGAGGGAAGTTGTGATCTGCCCCGCGATCGCACCTGCATTATTGGCGTGAATGATCCCCACACCGATCCAACCTTTACCCGGCTTTTGCTTCAGCCCCGCGACTACGGATTTGCGGCTACGGATGTGCCGTTGGTGTCTGACGATCGGCTCATTGAAGACATGAAATCAGTGTTGGCGGGAGTTTCTAATCCACTCATGGAGTCAGTGGTTTGGAGTGGCGGCTTTTATTTGTGGCAGGGTGGAGTTTGTGCAGATTTAGAGAAAGGTTTGGCGCTGGCTAGGGAGCTGCTGGTTTCAGGTCAAGCATCCAGAAAATTGACGGAATTAAGGGAGGCGATCGCCTCCCATCAAGATGCGCGCTCCATACTTTTGGGATAGGACTACTCCGCAGACTCAAGCTCTGATAAAGGCTTTCCCCAAAGCGTCTGGGATTTTGCTGCCTCAAATCCAGGGAGGGGGTTGGCAAAAAGCTCGATCGCCTCTTCAGCCCGGATCGATTCCCCAGCAAGTATTGTCTGTGCTTCTGCCCACGCCACAACTTCAAGGTAAGTTTGGGCAGAAGCTAGAAGCTGTCCCTGCTGATCAAAGATGAGCAGCAAGCCGTCGTCGCCATCCGTTGTGATGCGAACGGCATAGGTAAGCTGTTGCTCAACCGAGATTTGGTAAACGTTAGCGTAGTAGCTATCGCCTTGATCCAGCGCTTCCTGCCACAAGGTCTGCACCGCTGGAGGCAAGGCAGCAATCGTTTCGTCTGCAACTCGATTACTTTTACCCAAATCGTAGCGATCGCCACCCTCCTGCTCCTGGCAGTAAGCTCTGTATTGCGCCAGATAGTGGGCTTTTAGCTGGTGCTCATAGACCTGTTTAATCGCCGCAATCCACTCGCTCATGACTTACAGCGCTTTGCGCTTGGTTAAGTGTGGGTTATTTTTAGAAGCCCCGCTCCGCGGGGCTTCTAAAAATAACGGTGGTTTATGCCATTGAAAATCGCTGTATCTTGCTAGAGCGCTGACTCTAGCCCCCCGGCGACAGGTGAGTCTTGAGAAATCCTTCCAGCTTTTGCTTATTAATGGCTCCCTCGGTGGCTTCCAGCAGCTCTCCATCGCTAAAGAGGCGCAGGGCTGGAACCCCTTCGACCTGGTATTGCGCGACCGCTTCAGGGTTGGGATCAACCTCCATTTTGACAATCTTGAGGCGATCGCCATACTCCGCAGCCGCCCACTCCAAAACGGGAGCCATCAATCGGCACGGCCCACACCAGGAAGCCCAAAAATAGACCAGCACAGGCTGGGGAGCCTTGAGTACCTCTGCCCCAAACTCTGCATCTTGAATCGTAATGACGCTACTCATGCCAAATTTGTGACTCGATTTGTGACTCAGACAATGTGACTCAGACAATGTGAACTAATCAGTATGAACTAGACCGTATGGACTGATCAGTATGAACCAAACAAGGGTGACTCAGACCAGGGATTTATGACCAAGCTTGAAGAATTACCCATTTCTAGCTTACAGTTCTGTACCCTGTCTTGAACAACAACAAGCTGAAAGGTGTATAAAAAAGGGTATCGCTAGGATTAAAGTGTGACTTGTGCCGCTTTGAAGACAAGTGGAACGCTGCCCCTCACCCCTAGCGAAATTTAGCAACGTTATTCTACCCTCAACATTTAACCGTATGACTGCTCCTTGTCTTGCTCCTTACGGCTCCTGGAAATCTCCTATCACCTCCGACCTCATTGTGGCGAGTAGCATCCGTCTGGGTGAAATTGAGCTAGATGGCGAAGCTATTTACTGGAGCGAGGGGCGACCCTCAGAAGGAGGACGCTGCCCGATCGTGGGCATGATCGAAGGCGAAATTCACGACATCACGCCCTCCCCATTCAACGTCCGGACGCGGGTGCATGAGTATGGGGGCGGCTCGTACTTTGTCTCAGAGGGAACCGTTTACTTCTCCAATTTTGCCGATCAGCGGCTCTACCGTCAAAGCCCCGGCGCGGCACCCGAACCCCTCACCCCTGAAATCGAATTTCGCTATGCCGATGCGGTGAGCGATCGCTCTCGAAATCGCCTCATCTGCGTCCGCGAAGATCATAGAGCAGAGGGCGAAGCTGTGAACGCGATCGTGGCTATCGACTGTGCCGCTTTAGAGGACGGTGGGCAGGTTCTTCTGTCTGGCAGCGATTTCTATGCAGCTCCACGCCTGAGTCCAGATGGATCGCACCTCTGCTGGCTGAGCTGGAATCACCCCAATATGCCTTGGGATGGCACTGAACTCTGGGTGGCGACGGTGCAGACCGATGGCAGCTTAGGCAAGGCGGAATTGATTGCGGGCGGATTAACAGAGTCGATCTTTCAGCCAGAGTGGTCGCCAGATGGCAGGCTCTATTTTGTCAGCGATCGCACCGGATGGTGGAATCTCTATCGCTGGAACCCAGCAGCTAGATCACTGAACAGCCCTTCGGCTAGCTCTGAGGCACTTTGTCCTAAAGCTGCCGAGTTTGGACAGCCGCTCTGGGTGTTTGGCATGACAACCTATGGTTTTGAGTCAGCAGATAGCTTGATTTGCACCTACATTGAGGCGGGAATTCAGCATTTGGCAAGGCTAGATACGCACAGCCTGGAATTGACCGAAATCCAAATTCCTTTTGCAAACTTGGGCGGTCTGAAAGTCGGCAAAGGCTATGCAGTATTTGCTGGCGGCTCGGCAACGGCACCTGGCGCGATCGCCCGTCTAGACCTCCGCACCGGAGAAGTTTCCGTCCTGCGCCGCTCTAGCGATCTGACGGTCGATCCGGGCTACCTTTCGGTGCCAGAAGTGCTTGAGTTTCCCACCGAGAATGGCTTGACGGCATTCGGCTTCTACTACGCGCCCAAAAATCAAGACTATGCGGCTCCGGCAGATGAAAAGCCGCCCTTGCTGGTGAAAAGTCATGGTGGCCCCACAGCTTCGACTTCTGCCAGCTTCAATCCCGGCATTCAGTATTGGACAAGTCGCGGCATTGCCGTGTTGGATGTCAACTATGGCGGCAGTACGGGCTATGGACGGGCATACCGAGAACGGCTCAAGGGCAACTGGGGCATTGTCGATGTCGATGATTGCGTCAATGGAGCAAAATATCTGGTGGCGAAAGGGCTGGCAGATGGCGATCGCCTTTGCATTGACGGCGGCAGTGCCGGGGGCTACACGACGCTAGCGGCGCTCACCTTCCGCGATGTGTTCAAAGCGGGAGCCAGCTTCTACGGAGTCAGCGATCTGGAGGCTCTGGCGCGGGATACCCACAAATTTGAGTCGCGCTACCTGGATGGGCTGATTGGTAAATATCCCGAAGAGCAGGAAATTTATGTGGCGCGATCGCCCATTCATGCGGTTGATCAGCTCTCCTGTCCGCTGATTTTCTTTCAGGGGGATGAGGATAAGATTGTGCCGCCCAATCAGGCTGAGATGATGGTAGATGCCCTCAAAATCAAAGGTTTGCCCGTTGCCTATGTGCTGTATGAAGGTGAGCAGCACGGCTTCCGCAAGTCTGAAAATATTAAGCGAACGCTGGATGGAGAACTCTATTTTTATGCTCAGGTGTTTGGGTTTGAGTTAGCCGATGCGGTTGAACCTGTGGCGATCGAGAATTTAGTCCTCAATCACTTTCCATAAAAAATCTCCTGCCAGTCGTCTGAACCAAATTCCTGCTGAAACTCGTCAATCACCCAGGACAGATCTTTGCCTTGGCGCTGGGCGATCGTCCCTAAATAATTTCGGTAGGTATGCTTATCGCGCAAAGTCGGTTCGTCGCCAAAGATTGCTCCTTTACCCCAGGCAGTTTCTGGCTGGCGATCGAACTTTTCTTGAAACACATGCTTTGCCCAGTTGGGGGCGGCGGATTCACGGAAGGCTTTTTGACGCTGCTGCCGAAAAAACTCAATCATCGGCAGCATTTGCTGATGTTCGCTCAAGACTTCCACTAGCTCAGCCGTATGAACTTGTACTTCCGTTTCCCACTGGTAGCCGCAGCCCGGACATTGCAACACAAAGCCCCACACTAGGCGATTGCAGCAAGGGCACTGCTTCATCGGCGAAACGGTTTGATCTCCTGGCTCCTTACTTGTGGGCAGATGATAGGCTTTAATGTCTTCCGGGAAGCCCAACCGCTGTAAGTTTCCCGCCTGATCGAGAATGATGCCGTGGGTTTTGCCTGTTGTGGGCGAGATGCGCATGACTCTGCCGATCTGCTGCTGATGGAGCGCTTTCGATTGGGTAGGTCGCAGCATCAAGCCGACTTCAACGCTCGGCTCATCAAAGCCAATGCTGATGACGTTGCAGGAGGTCAGCACCCGCAGCTTTCCTGATCCCAGATCGCGATAAAGCCGCTGGCGTTCTTTAATGGGCGTGCCACCATCTACCACATCGGCTGCTATGCCCGCCATCTGAAAAGCTTCAGCAACGTGACGAGCATGTTCAACATCCACACAAAAGGCGATCGCCCGTTTCCCTGGAGCGAGCCGCTGATATTCCTCGACAATGCGCTGAATTAGCTCAGGGCGATCGCAGGCATTCTTCAAATCTCGTTCATCAAAGTCTCCCGCGATCGTTCGCACATCTGATAAATTAATTTGCGAATCGCGAGATACGCCGTAATACTGCATGGTTGCCAAATAGCCCATGCGCTGCAACTCTGACGGTACAGGAGAAGATACCAAAATCTGCATATGATCGCCCAACTGCGCCCTGCCTAAACGATAGGGCGTTGCCGTCAGCGCCAGATGTACCGACTTGGCATGGGTTTCATACATCACAGCTTGCCCAACTTGGCTAAACACCGTCGTATGCCCTTCGTCGTAGAGAATCACCTGCGCTTTCCAGTCTTTCCACCACGATCGCTGTGCCATCGTTTGAATGCTGGCAATTTGGATAGGCGCACTCGGATCTTCCTTCCATCCGGCTTTGATGAAGCCGCAGGGCAAGCCAAATGCCTGCATCTTTTCATAGGTTTGCCCCACTAGCACATCTAGATGCACCAGAAAGAGCAGCCGACATCCCCGCGAAGCAGCATCGGCACAAATCTTGCCGCCGATCACGGTTTTTCCGGCTCCAGTCCCAGCAATCACGGCAATTCGCCGATAGCCCTCTCCCAGTTTGGTATAGAGGTCTTTGACTAATTTTGCCTGGTAAGGTCGGAGGACAGGTTGCAGCGGTATGGACTGCGGTTCCGGATGCATCAAAGGTTTCTCCTGCCCCATTTTGAGTTTATTAAGAGTGCGAGTTTGTTAAGAGTGCAAGTTCATTAAGTACAAACGCATTGGTAAGGCACCAAATTGTACAGCATCTTGCTCACGACTGGACAAGATGCTACAGACCAAAGAGCTTGCTCCAATCAAGGACATCTTGATCAGCCCGGAAATCGATAATGCGATCGCCGCCCCGCCCTCCAGCCAAGATATCGCGTCCGATACTGCCAACTACCGCCAATTAGGACATCGCCTCCACAAAAATTCCCCTCACCTAGGGCGACCGCTAGGACGAGACTTCCTACCGAAAGGAGCGCGATCGGTCAGAATAGATCATGCGACAGCCGCTCCTCAACTGAGCCTATTGAGATGCAGCGCTGACCTTATCTTTTGCCTTACCTTTTTTAGTTGATGGGGACTCCTAGCCGTGGTGACACAGATTTCTAAAGCTCAATATTCTGACCGATACGAGAATCAAACCCAGGCGATCGCCCGGACGCTTCTGTCTGCGACGCGAGAAAATCGATCGCTGTTTGCCCAAATGCGCGATCAGATGCGTTGGGATGATAAACTGCTGGGCTTTGCTATGAGCAATCCAGGTCTGCGGGTGCAGCTCTTTCGCTTCATTGACTGTCTGCCCGCCCTGCATAGCAAAGCCGAAATTGCCAGCCACATGCAGGAGTATTTGGGCGATCCGTCCGTGGAGCTGCCGAGCCAGCTTAAGGGAATGTTGAGCTTTGCCAGCCCAGAGTCGCTACCCGGACAGGTGGCAGCAACCACCGTATCAGGTGCCGTTGAAACCTTGGCACGCAAATATATTTCGGGTGAAACGATTCAGCAGGCGATCAAAACGATCGAGCAACTCCGCAAAAACAAAACTGCGTTTACGGTGGATTTGCTGGGAGAGGCTGTGATTACCGAGATTGAGGCACAGTCCTACCTCGATCGCTATCTAGAAATGATGGAGCATCTGACTGAGGCGGCAAAGCGCTGGTCTACGGTGGAGCAAATTGACATGGCGGACGGACAGCCCCTGCCGAAGGTGCAGGTTTCCGTCAAGCTCACCGCTTTCTACTCGCAGTTTGATCCGCTGGATGCGACAGGCAGCGAAGCCAAAGTCAGCGATCGCATTCGCACCCTGCTCCGCCGTGCTAAAGAGTTGGGGGCGGCAGTCCACTTTGATATGGAGCAGTATGCCTATAAGGATTTGACGATCGCCATTCTCCAGAAAATCCTGCTGGAAGCAGAGTTTAGCGATCGGACTGATATTGGCGTAACGCTGCAAGCCTATCTGCGCGATGCTGAGCAAGACTTGCAAAGCTGGATTGATTGGGCAAAGGGTCGGGGCAACCCGATCACGATTCGCCTGGTGAAAGGTGCGTACTGGGATCAGGAAACCATCAAAGCCGCCCAGCACGACTGGCAGCAGCCCGTGTTTTCCCACAAGCCCTCTACCGATGTCACCTTCGAGAAGATGACGCGAATGCTGCTAGAGAACCACGAATACCTAAATGCGGCGATCGGTAGCCACAATGTTCGCTCTCAGGCACACGCGATCGCCATCGCCAAAGAACTCAACATCCCCCGTCGCCGGATTGAGCTACAGGTGCTATACGGCATGGCGGATAAGCTAGCAAAAGCGCTCGTAGATCAAGGCTTCCGAGTGCGGATCTACTGTCCCTACGGCGATCTCATTCCTGGCATGGCATATCTGATCCGCCGTTTGCTGGAGAACACCGCCAACAGCTCTTTTCTACGTCAGAACCTAGAAGAGCGACCCGTAGAGGAATTGCTGGCTGCCCCCGTAATGCTGGACGAAACAGAGCATAACAAATCTACTCCCCCGATCTCTACTTCCTCCCCCTTCCCCAACGCTGCCGACACTGACTTTTCCATGGTTGAGGAACGCGATCGCATCTTCGCCGCTCTCAAGTCAGTTCGGCAACAGTTCGGCAAAACCTACCTGCCGCTAGTCAACGGTGAATCAGTAAACACGGTAAGCCTTACCAACTCGCTGAATCCTTCCAACCCCAGCGAAGTCATAGGACAAGTGGGTCTGCTGAGCGTCGAGCAAGCCGAGCAGGCTATCCAAGCAGCAAAGGCGGCATTCCCAGCCTGGAAGCGCACCCCGGCAAAAGAGCGGGCAAGAATCATTCGCAAAGCAGGCGATTTAATGGAGCAGCGTCGGGCTGAACTCTGCGCCTGGATGGTGCTGGAGACAGGTAAGGCGATCGGACAAGCTGACCCCGAAATTTCAGAGGCGATCGACTTTTGCCGCTACTATGCTGACGAAATGGAGCGGCTGGATCAAGGCGTACATTACGACGTGCCCGGAGAAACCAATCGCTACCACTATCAGCCCAGAGGCATTTCGCTGATCATCTCTCCTTGGAACTTTCCCTTAGCCATTCCTACAGGCATGACCGTCGCATCCCTCGTTGCAGGGAACTGCACCTTGCTCAAACCTGCCGAAACTTCTTCAGTGATTGCGGCTAAGCTAGCTGAAATTTTGGTGGAAGCGGGTGTTCCCCCAGGCGTGTTTCAGTTCGTTCCCGGCAAAGGTTCTACAGTGGGTTCGCATATGGTAAAACACGCGGATGTCCACATGATTACCTTCACGGGTTCGCAGGAGGTTGGATGCCAGATCTACCGTGAGGCAGCAGAACTCCAGCCCGGACAAAAACACCTGAAGCGAGTGATTGCTGAGATGGGCGGCAAAAACGGCATCATCGTCGATGAGAGTGCCGACCTCGATCAGGCAGTGCAGGGCGTGGTGTATTCCGCCTTTGGCTATAGCGGACAGAAATGCTCAGCCTGTTCGCGGGTGATTGTACTAGAGCCAATCTACGACACCTTTGTCGCCCGACTGGTGGAAGCAACGCGATCGCTCAATGTTGGCACAGCCGAAAACCCCAGTACGCAGGTGGGTCCCGTCATCGACGCTGCTGCCCAAAGCCGCATCCGTGCCTACATCGAAAAAGGCAAGGAGGAGGCGACATTGGCGCTGGAAATGCCTTCGCCCGACTCCGGCTATTTTGTTGGCCCCGTGATTTTCACCGATGTCGCGCCCACGGCAAAACTCGCCCAGGAAGAGATCTTTGGACCTGTGCTAGCGGTGATTAAAGCCCAGAGCTTTGAGGAGGCATTGGCGATCGCCAACGGCACCAACTTTGCTCTCACCGGGGGACTCTACTCCCGCACACCCTCCCACATTCAAAAAGCCCAGGACGAGTTTGAGGTGGGCAATCTGTACATCAATCGCAGCACGACGGGGGCGATCGTCTCTCGGCAGCCCTTCGGCGGCTTCAAGCTCTCAGGGGTTGGCTCCAAAGCTGGTGGCCCTGACTATCTGCTGCAATTCCTGGAACCCCGGACGATTACGGAGAACATCCAGCGTCAGGGATTTGCCCCGATCGAGGGAGCTGAGTAGAGCAATCTGAGTTGGGTGTAACAGAAGAGTTCTCAGAAAGATCCGCTGTGCGGATCTTTCTGAGAACTCACGCGCTAAGGGTGACAGACTCGCCTATTTACAGCTAGGCAGCCGATCGCTGTTCCAGCCATGAAGTGCCAGAGTATATCGCCAGCGCCAACCAGATTAGCCCAAAGGTAACGGCGTGAGTGGTCGTAAATGGCTCACGGTAGACAACAACTCCTAGCAAGAGTTGAATGCTGGGGGCGATGTATTGAAAAAAGCCCAGTGTCGAGAGCCGTAGCCGCTTTGCTGCATTGTTAAACCAGAGTAACGGCATAGAAGTCATTACTCCTGCGCCGATAAACAGCAGCGTCATCGAAAGGCTAGTGCCCAGATGTCCTGTTCCCGAAACTGCCCAGAACCCCACCAATGCCAGCGCTACGGGGGTAATGAGCAGCGCTTCGACCGTTAGCCCCACGAGAGGCGAAACCGCCACAATCTTGCGCAGCAGACCATAGCAGGCAAACGAAAATGCCAGCGCCAAGGCAATCCAGGGAACTGAGCCGAGCTGCCAAATGAAGTTGGCTACGCCCAAAGCTGCCAGCAGCACGGCTACTTTTTGTCCCCAGTGTAGGCGTTCTCTGAGAAACACAAAGCCCAGCAGCACGCTAACCAATGGATTAATGAAATAGCCCAGGCTCGTTTCCACCACCCGATCGCTATTCACGCCGTAGATATACAGCCCCCAGTTAAAGGTCAGCAGCATTGCCGTGGTGAGCAGAACCGCGACTTTTTTGGGCGATCGCCAGATTTGTCTCAGCTCAGCCTGACGGTGCTGCAACCCCACGAGTGCCAGCAGAAAGACTAGCGACCAGATCATTCGATGGCTCAGCACCTCGATCGCCGGAGTTTGTCCAAACAGCTTCCAGTAAATCGGCAGCAGACCCCAGGCAACATACGCCAAAACGGCATAAAGCCTACCTGACGGGACAATGGGCGGCAATGCAGCCGAGTCTTGTGATTTAGTGTTCAAGCGAAAAACCTGTGGAGATGCCCACTGATCCTAGCGATCGTCTACAAGTTTAGGCAGAGGCAGTTGGCGATCGGATGTGGCAGCACAGTTAGCTAAGATGATTGGCTGAATCTAGAATCAAGGGTTGCGTGCCATTCCTTGGATCTCCAAATTTCGACATAAGGTGACTTCAAAGAGAGGTGCGGCAAGACTTCCTTTGGAGACAGCTTCCCTTGATGAACCAAGCTAATCAGAATATCCTCTGACAAACTCTTAAGATTGACTTGCTCTAGAAAATATTCGCAATCTTCACCATACCGAGTATTAAAGTCGGCAACTATTTTTTGAGCCACTTCAAAATCATGAAAACCACCGGGTCTGTGAATTTCATGACTCGCGTTAATTCTGTAGCAAACCCTGTATAAGTTTACGCCTTCTTTTCTAAGGAGAGGGAAATCTTGCATAGGGTAACTTCTATGAGTGGGATTAGTACTCACCACCCTAGGCGAACTTTAGAGTCTAAATTGTGAAAAAACAGTGAATTTATTGGAGTAGGGTTGCAGGTTTCATTGAATTTGTATATTGACATCGGCATCAATGCTGGAAAAATAAGCAGGTCGTGCAAATCTATCGCCCTCTTCAAAGGGATGGACAACAGCCCCCAAAATTACGTAGTCAGAAGATATTAATTTTGATATTGTTGAGTCTAAGGATAATACATGACTTTATCGCTGCTTTTCTTGGTGGCTGCTTCTACGAATCATTATGGATCTCTCTATCTCTACCGATCCCCAAGGACTATTACCCCTAGAAGCCGTTCAGAAAATTCTCAACCGTTCTAGGGCTTCAGTCTATCGCTATGCCAATACCGAGCTGGATGTGCTGAACCCTGCTTACGATCCGCGCAAGCTTAATCCTGAACATCGGGGCGGCAAGGACGACCCGCTGCTGTTTCATCCTAACGAGGTGGCTCGGTTTGCCAGGGATATTTTAGGCATTAAACCTGTGACGATCGCCATCCAGCAAGCCCCTCAAACTGAGACTCAAGAATTGCTGCAAGCTATCCTGAGTGAGCTTCAGAGCATTCATCAACTGCTGCGATCGCGCCCATAGTCCTGTCAAAAATTCTGATCTGTCATCTGATCTGTTGATCTGTCAAAAGGATGAATTCGTAGTAATTTAGCCCTCTGTGCCTTGTTCACTCAGCGTTCTCTCATTTTTTTAATCCCTGTTGAACGCTAAAATTAACGAGCATAGATTTATGGCAGTTATGCTTGGTCGCTCTGAATCAGTGACCCTTATATCTAGTGACCCTACGCAACTCTGCAAGGTTCGCTGTTTACAACCTCTGCTGTTTGTAATCTCCACTGTTCGTGATCTCTATTGTCTTAAGCGGGGTAACTACCTGTGTTTAAAACGCTACTGGACGCTCTAGCTACTGACTTCCGCATTGTGTTCGATCGCGATCCTGCGGCACGCAACTGGCTAGAGGTTCTCTTCTGTTATCCCGGCATTCAGGCACTCTTCTTCCATCGGTTTGCCCATCAGCTTTACCGTCTCAATCTGCCTTTCATCCCTCGTCTGATTTCTCACGTTGCTCGCTTCTTGACCGGGATTGAAATTCACCCTGGCGCCACCATTGGCAAAGGGGTGTTTATTGACCACGGTATGGGGGTCGTAATTGGCGAAACGGCAATTATTGGCGACTATGCGTTGATTTACCAAGGCGTGACCTTGGGCGGGACAGGCAAAGAAATCGGCAAGCGCCACCCCACTCTGGGCGAGAATGTGATTGTGGGGGCAGGGGCGAAAGTCTTAGGCAACATCACGCTTGGGAATAATGTCCGCATTGGAGCAGGCTCGGTCGTGCTACGGGATGTGCCTTCTGATTGCACCGTCGTGGGTATTCCGGGTCGGATTGTGTATCGGGCTGGAGAGCGAGTTGATCCATTGGATCACGGTCGTCTACCGGACTCTGAGGCTCAAGTCATTCGAGCGTTAGTCGATCGCATTGAAGGTTTAGAACAACAGGTTCAAAGCCTACAGGAATCGCGTCAGCCGTCTGACTATGCGTTAGCGCACTCACTGGCTGCAGCTTCACCAACTGCGGCTTCACTAGCTGCGGCTCATCTAGCGCGGGTACCCGATTTCGCCGATCATCGCGCTCAAGACAAGATAATTGAGCAATTTCTGGATGGTGCAGGAATTTAGAAGCGAGAAGTTTTCTGCTCACTCAAAACTAGGCTAACCTGAATTAGGCTATCGTGAGTCATGGCAGGGTCTTGGGAAAGATGGTAAAGGAATTAGCGCTAGGAATTGAGGGATCGGCAGTTCGGGCTGTGGCGGCTTCGCCCACGATCACGCCCGATCGCGCGGCGACTCAGCCAAAAACCTATCCGAATTACAAGATAATCGTCCTCAATGACGATTTCAACACGTTTCAGCATGTTTCCGAATGTCTGATGAAGTATGTCCCTGGCATGACTAGCGATCGCGCCTGGGATTTAACGAACCAGATTCACTTTGAAGGACAGGCGATCGTCTGGGTTGGGCCGCAAGAACAGGCTGAACACTACCATCAGCAGTTGAGCCGAGCTGGGCTGACGATGGCTCCTTTAGAAGCCTCTTAATCTTTATCCCTTTTATCATGGGTACTCCCTCCAAAGGCAGAATCGTCTGGAATCACTCGACTCATCTTCCGGGACTGATTCCTATTCTGGAGAGGCTTACCTATTTTGAGGGGATTACCACCATCACGCCTGCCGTCCTTGGCAACACAAAATCTAATATTCCGGTTTTAAAGATAAAAGTCTCTGTACCCATTCGGGGAGGCTTCAAGCTGATCGCTCGCAAGGGAAAAACCTTTCAGGAAGTCTTTATTTTGACGAGCTTGGGGCAAGAAGAATTGGAGGCTGCGATCGGACAGGCTCTGCGATAAGAGTTCTGAGCCATACCCTATAAGTAGCTCACGGGATCAATGGGTTCACCGCTGATGTGTACCTCAAAATGCAGGTGAGGACCTGTCGAAAGTCCGCTGGAGCCAACGGCTCCAATCACCTGCCCGCGCTGTACGGTCTGCCCCTCCGAAACATGCATCTCACTGGTGTGCCCATACAAAGTCGTGATGTTTTTGCCGTGGTCAATAATAATTGCCTGACCGTAACCGCCATACCACCCTGCAAAAATCACGACTCCTGCATCGGCGGCGTGGATAGAGCTACCATAATCAACCCCAAAATCGATGCCTGAGTGAAATCGGGTGTAGCCCAGAATGGGATGCATTCGGTAGCCAAAGCCGCTGGTGATTTCGCCATCGCTGGGATAAGTCATCTTGCCTGTGCCGCGCAGGATGTATTTGTTAGATGCGGCTAGGCGCTGTTGAATCAGAGCCGTTAGATTAGCAGAATCCTGAGTGAGCTGATCTTCGGCAGCTTCCAGCGCCTTACGGTCTTGTCGAAGATGGGTAATAAGACCCTGCTGATACTGGGCTGCCTCTTGCGCCTGGGCTTTTTGGGCTAGTAGCTCTTGCGTCAGGATAGCAATGTCGTTCTTCTGAGTTTCTATCTTACGGCGGCGGAGATTTAGGTCATTGGCTTCGGCTTGCAGGTCTGCCAGGATGGTGCGATCGCGCCCATACACAAGCCGCAACTGCTGACGGCGATCGAGAAATTCGTTAAGATTTTGGCTTTGCAATAGCACTGCCAGACCTTGCCCACTCTGCTGCCGCTGCAAAAAACGCAGCCGCGCTACGGTGGCTGTCTGCTTCGCAGCATAGCTTTTCTCAGCTTTAACTAAATTACTTTCTAGCGTCTTTAAGCGGCGATTCGCGTCGGCAATCTGCTTTTCGTTTTGGGCAATCTGCTGACTGGTGGCTTTAATATCCTTTTGCAATCCACCTAGCTTCTTCTGGGCAGATTGTTCCTGCTGCTGAAGCTGATCCTGCTTTTGATTGAGGTGCGATCGCTCTTGCTCAATCTTTTGCTTCTGCTGCTGGAGCTGCTGCACAGAGTCGGGGGCTTGCGCTAGGGTCAAAAAATTAAGTGGAGAGGCGATCGCAGGGGATACCAGCATCAGGCTCAGAGCGCATATTCCCACGCAGGTTCTTACGCCTACGGTCCAATCGCATATTGTCCAAGCATATAATGCGGTGAGCGCTCTTTTCTTGAGCCAATTTAGCCAATTTGCCCGCATTGTTTCCTCTTTAACTTCTGGTCTGACTTTTAGCCTAGTTTCTGGCACTGAGGGCAATTATGCCAAAGGTGAGGAGAATCAGCCCGGAAATTCTGTTAAGTCCTCGCAATCTCTGAGGCGTGAATTTACCGCGCAAAAGGTCGGCTCCACTGCTGAGCAACAGCCACCACAATGCCGAACCGCTAAATACGCCCGCTACCAAAACCGCTGCCGTTGTGTAATTGCCACCCATAGTTGCCAGCCCTAAGCCCACAAATACTGCCGCAAACGACAGAATTGTCGCGGGGCTGGTTAAGGTCAGCAAAACTGTGGAGGTATACATAGACCAGTAGGCGCGGTTATTTTCTATGACCCCAGTTTCTTCAGCAGGGTGACTGATAAAGGTTTTCACGCCTAGGTAGCAGAGAAACAGACCGCCGACTAGCTTCAGCCAAAACGCCTGACCGAGCAGCAAATCTGAAACTGCTGTAAGACCAAATCCGGCAATGCAGCCATAGATAGCATCTGCCGTTGCTGCTCCTAATCCCGTTACTAACCCCGCCCGTTTGCCTAAAGTTAATGTCCGACGAATGGCCAAAATACCGATCGGCCCGACAGGAGCGGCGATCGAGAAACCAATGAGCAAACCTCGCCCATAAAAATAGAGATCCATCGAGTATTACTCCTTTCCCATGACTCCAATGGGCAGCACAGGAGTTTCTTTGACTGTAGACAGCGCGATCGTCGTGCGGGTTTTGAGCAGACCTGGAAGCTCTTTTAGCTCTTTACTAATCAAATGCTCTAGGGCTTGTGTGGTCTGACAGCGAACTTTAAGCAGATAGTCATCGTCCCCCGTGACATGGTGACATTCTTGAATTTCAGGCAAATCCTGAACCTTTTGTATAAAGGCAGCACGGTGGCGGGGATGCTCTAAGGTCACGGCAATAAACGCCGTCAGATGACAGCCGATCGCTGCCGGATTAACCAGGGCTGCGAAGCCCATAATCACCTGTCGCTCTTGCAGCCGACGCACCCGATCGCCTGCCGCAGGTGTCGAAAGTTCTAGCTTGCCCGCTAACTCCGACCAAGTCATTCGTCCCTCTGCCATGAGATGCCGCAGAACTTTCAAATCTATCTCATCAAGACTCATTGAATTTATTTTGTAAGCTTTTAGTGATTATAAGGCTAAAAATATAAGATTTACAAGACTCTCACTTAGAATTATTAGCTAAAATAACTTGGTGGTACAAATTCAAAACCCAAACAGGGCAGATGATTTTCGAGAGCTGCGCTCCGCGCAGCTCTCGAAAATCATCTGCCCTAACTCAATTACATAGATGCTATGGAGGTAAAGTTTGCTTAGAGAGGCGCAAAGCGTCCCTCTAAGCAAACCTAGATGACTTGGCGAAGAAACTGCCCGCAGTAGCGATCGTCTCCAGCGACAATGGTAGAAAAGCGACAATAGCGAAGAACAGTAGGTAAAATCTCTTCCTGGCAGAAATTTCTATGAGCTTATTGCCCGATGCCCGTCAGTTTGCACCCGCCACTCAGCGCAACCAAGAGCCAATCCTGACCGTTCTGCTAGAAGTCTTGCCACCAACGGGCACGATTTTAGAGATATCCAGCGGGACAGGCGAACATGCCGTATTTTTTGCGCCCCGATTACAGCCCCGTCAATGGCTTCCCTCTGACCCTAATGCAGAGGCACGAGCTAGTATTGCCGCATGGCAGAGCGATCGCCCAGCCAAAAATCTACATCCACCGATTGCCCTGGATGTCCGTGAGCCGATCTGGCTAGTGGAGCAATTCCCAGAGCTGCCAGGTCTGGATCTTCAGCGTGACCCTGTTCAGGCGATCGTTAATATTAATATGATTCACATTGCACCCTGGTCAGCCTGTCTGGGACTCATTGCCGGAGCCAGACGCATCTTGCCAGCTAGCGGAATCTTATATCTGTACGGGCCATTCAAGCGGGAAGGGCAGCATACAGCGCCCAGCAATGAAGCCTTTGATACTAGCCTCAAACAGCGCAATCCAGAATGGGGCGTACGTAATCTGGAAGATGTTGTGGCGATCGCTCAGGCACAGGGTTTCTCGCTAGCTAAAATCTGCGAGATGCCAGCCAATAACCTATCGGTCGTTTTTCGGAAGCAGTAGGTCTGAGGATGTGGGTCTAAAATTTGGCAAGGTCTAAAATTTGGCAACGTTACGAAGGCGATCGGGTCGGCGGATAGGCTACAAATTTTTCAGAAGGTCGGGTATACCACCATGCCCAAGCAATCAGAACGGCTTGAAGGGGCAACCGACCCCAGAGCAGCCAAGGCGAATCGGGTATACCGTCTAGGTGAATGCGATTCACCGCCATGTTAATATTGGCGGGAAAAACGGCAATGAATAGCGCAATGAGTCCCCAGGCAGCCGCACGGCTTACGAAGGGAATTAGCAGTCCTGCGCCCCCTAAGATTTCAAATACACCGCTGATGTAGACCAGTGCCAGTGGGTAAGGCAAAAAAGATGGCACGATTTTGACAAACGGATCGGGAGTGACCCAGTGCAGAACTCCTGCCGTCACCATAAAAACAGCTAGGATAACTCTGAGAATAGCTTTGAGGGCGTTCACAATTGATTCACTTATTTTCCTGATTTATTCTAAATCGAGAGTCATCTGAGCTGCATCTCACCGAAGACAGGGGATTGCTAGAGGAACTTTTGCTGTCTGTAAGCATCTGTAACTCCAGGTCATTGAAGCCATACCCCCTCAATTAAAGATATGTCATTATCTGACGCACAAGTTGCTACACAGTCGAGAAATAACGCTCGATCTAGCAACGAACCCACAGACGAAAATATTTTGGTTGCTGCTGCAAGTCAGTTCAGCAAACTCGTGCAGGTTCATAAACTCTCGGCATCTCAGACTGGGATCTCAGCAGATGACTTGGCGCGAGTGGATACTGTCAAAAAGGAGGCGATCGCCAAAATTATTGTGCTGCTGACAGCCTACTACAAGACTCAAGGCTGGAATCCGCAGGACATTAAAGCCTCGGCTTTGAGTATGTTGGATCGGGGTTAGGGATTGTAGATTACCAAACTCGCGCAAGACATTAAAATATCTGAGTTTGAAATAGCGCAAACTCAGATATTCCAGTTGATATAGCTGTCGCCAATTTGCTTAGGATCGTGGATTAAATAACCTGTACAACCGATCTTCTGTAAGAGCTTAGCAATGCTAAGCCCTTACCCCAAGCATTACATCTTGTTAAATCCATGTTCCTTAAGAAATTCAGGGTGGGGCATGAAGCGCCCCACCCTGAATTTTCCCATCTCTACCAGCCCTTACTCATAAAGGTAGAACAGCGCCTCTGCATAGCTCTTGCCATTAGGCATATGAACTTCTAGATAGGCATTGGACTGGTCAGGTTTAGCGCCATCTCGATAGAGAATGTAAGTATAGTCGCCATTCTTGAACGTGAGCTGACGAGCTTCATTCAAGTCGCTGCTGGTAATGCGAAGCTCGCTACCGCCATCTTTTGCCTGACCAATGTAGTATTTCGGAAGCTGTGGATCGTATTCTCCTGAGCAAATTTGCACTCGGTAGTGAGTGCTTTCTGCCAAAGCGTAGGGGGCAGTGTCGGTGGGGCAAGCGGTCAACAGCTTATCTGAGTCTAGGAAACGAATGCGATCGCGTACGGTAACTTTTCCAGTGGTGGCGATCGGCGTTGTAACCCCGTAATCTCGCTCCATTTCAGGCTCAGGGTTGGGCTTGACAGTTAGAGGACCTGAGTTTGCTGGGGGATCAATCCGCTTGCCTGGAACAGGTTGCGCTGAAGAGACGCGGGGAGGAGCCGTCTGGATAGGCGACGCTGAGGAAGTGCTGGGTTTGACGCTGGGACTAATGCTGGGCTTGAGCGGTTGCGCCGATGCAGTAGGTAGCGGTGAAGAAACGCTAGAAACAGGCGATTGCGATGGAGCTTGGTCGCTAACAGCACTGCTGCATCCTGTCACACAGAGCAACAAAGCGAGTCCAAGAAAGCTTTTAGGGTTCATTGATTTAGGCAGGTTTTGTAGATATTTTTGGTAAATATTTCTTGTAGGCAGTCTTTGCAGACAGACTTTGCAGACAGATGATATGAAGCGAAGACGAATATAAATGTTCCGGGGAATAAATAGGTATTCTGAGAATGTTCCGGAGATGTAAATTGGTTCAGGTAACGTGAACCAAAATAGGTATGGCATCCCTAATTCATAATTATCTATACAGGATCAGCGCGATCGATTTCGGAATTCAGCTTGAGATTCGGTTTGAGGCTTATAACCTTAATCATCGGGCTTAGGACAGTTTAAGGATGCGCTCCGCGCATCCTTAAACTGTCCCCGTCCTAACTGCTGTGAATACAGCTATAGCATTACGTAATTGAGTTAGGACGAGTTATTTTTTGAAAGCCCTGCGGAGCGGGGCTTTCAAAAATAACTCACTGGATCTAAGCGCGTAGCGCCACATAACCATGACTCCCCCAATTGATCGTCAGCGAGAACACCAGGCCAATGAGCGAACCTTTCTAGCATGGCTACGCACTTCCATTGCGCTGATTGGCTTTGGGTTTGCGATCGCTCGTTTTGGGCTATTTATTCACCAGCTTGAATTTGCCCTAGATCAGGCACAGTCTGCCGCTGGCACTTTCAATTCCGAGAACTTGGGTGTGACTTTGGTCATCACAGGCATCTTGACGATCGCCTTAGCAGTATGGCGCTACAACCGCGTCTTTTGGCAAATTGAACGAGGCAACTATCGCCCCAATCGGCTGATTGTTTGGGCGACTGCGGCGATCGTCATAATTTTGGGGCTATTGAGCCTGCCGCTGGTGATTTGGCGAACTCCAGCACCCACTTCCCCAACTCGTCCGAAGCCGATGCAAAAACAAATGGGCGATCGTCTACCGCCCGACCAGAAAGCCAGAAGCTAGATCCAAAAGCTAGATCTAAAAGCTAGAAATTGCCGAAATGGGCGATCGCGTCCTTAATTTTCTCAGTCACCTCTGCAACCGGAACCGAACCTAGCTCACCTGAGGCTCGTGTTCGGATGCTCAGAGCCTCAGCCTCGACTTCTTTTGCCCCCACAACCGCCATTACCGGAATTTTCTGTTTTTCGGCATTGCGGATCATCTTGCCCAAGCGTTCGCCGCTGGCATCCACTTCAACCCGGATGCCCACCGAACGCATTTGGGTCGCCACCCGCTGAGTAAACGCCATCTGCTCTTCGGTGACGGGCAGCAGCCGAATCTGCACGGGAGACAGCCAGAGGGGAAAGTCTCCGGCATATTCCTCGATCAAAATGCCAATCAAGCGATCCAAGGAGCCAAAGGGGGCACGGTGGATCATCACCGGACGTTTGCGCGTCCCGTCCTCGGCGACATACTCCAGCTCAAATCGCTCTGGCAGGTTGTAGTCAATCTGGACGGTGCCGAGCTGCCATTCGCGATCGAGCGCATCTTGAAAGATAAAGTCGAGCTTGGGACCATAAAACGCCGCTTCGCCAATGCCCTCAAAATAATTCATGCCCAGCGTTTCGACTGCTCGACGGATTGCCCCTTCCGCCTTGTCCCAGCTTTCATCTGAGCCAATGTATTTGTCGGATGTGGGATCGCGGAAGCTGAGGCGCACCCGAAAGTTCTTAAGCTGCAAGCTCTTAAACACCGTCAGGGTCAGATCTACGACGCTGAGAAATTCTGCATCAAGCTGTTCAGGCGTGACGAACAGATGAGAGTCATCTACCGTGAAGCCGCGCACGCGAGTTAGGCCGCCTAGCTCCCCGGACTGCTCATAGCGGTAGACCGTGCCAAATTCGGCAAGCCGCATAGGCAGCTCTCGGTAAGAGCGCAGTTCACTCTTGTAGATTTGGATATGAAACGGGCAGTTCATCGGCTTCATGACAAAGCCGATCTCGTTGGCTTTGTCTTCCTCCGACTCCGCCATCATCGGAAACATGTCTTCCTTATATTTCTGCCAGTGCCCAGAAATTTTGAACAAATCGACCCGCGAAATGTGAGGCGTAACGACAGGCAGGTAGCCCCGCTTGATCTGCTCCTGCTTCAGGAAGTCTTCAAGGAGCGATCGCAGCACCGTGCCCTTCGGTGTCCAGAGCGGCAGTCCGGGTCCCACTGGATCAGCAAAAATAAATAGCCCCAGCTCTCTGCCCAGCTTGCGATGGTCGCGCCGCAGAGCCTCTTCCTTGCGACGCTTGTATTCCGCCAACTGCTCTGGGGTTTCCCAGGCGGTGCCGTAGATGCGCTGAAGCTGAGCTTTGGTTTCGTCGCCGCGCCAGTAGGCTCCAGCAACGCTTTCCAGCTCGATCGCCTCTGGGTTCAAATCAGCCGTGTTATCTACATGCGGCCCTGCGCAAAGATCCCACCACTGATCGCCCACATGATAGATCGTGATTGGCTCTGTTTCAATGTCGTTGAGGATTTCTAGCTTGTAGGGTTCAGCGATCGCCTCAATTCGCCTTTGTGCCTCTTCGCGGCTGACTTCTTCGCGAGTCACGGGCAGTTTGCGGTTGATAATCCGCACCATTTCTTTCTTAATTGCCTTCAGATCCTTTTCAGTAAAAGGCTCAGGGCTATCAAAGTCGTAGTAAAAGCCATTCTCAATCCAAGGGCCGATCGTTACCTGCGCTTTGGGAAACAGTTTCTGTACCGCCATTGCCATCACGTGCGAAGTGGTGTGGCGAATCTTTTTAATGGGTTCAGACTCACTGGTTCGGGGCAGATGAATTTTATCGGGCTGTTCTGAGTTAGACATGGATGGTAATGACAGGGTTTAAGAGAGCGTGTGGCTAGGCATTCGGCTATCTAGCCTCTATCTTATCGATCTGTAGCCTAAATCAGAACCCTCAAGATCAGAAGGCTAACTCCTAAAGCATTGTGTTCAGCGCGATACCGTTTTAAAATTACGGAAAAACAAGCTAATCTTTTCATTAAGAAACGTAAATTACGTTAAGCTTAGACTTATAGCCAAACCGCAAATTTAAATACTAATGTTAGATTCCAGCCCAAGTTTTCAGTCTAAATCAGATCTGCTGAAGACTGTCTTGCAGCCTCTATTGGAAGACTTTCAGTATTGGTTTAATCAGGGGCGATCGCTACTGGAGACGCACAGGCTTGATTTTCTGAGCGTCGGGCAGCAAGCAGATTTGTTAGAGCGCATTAAGCAAGCTGAGCAAGAGCTGGCTGCATCTCAAGCTCTCTTTAACGCGACGGATGGGCAAGTTGGGGTGGACACTGCTGTCATGGTGAGTTGGCATCGGCTTATCACGGAGTGTTGGCAAGTCAAAAGACAGTTCCGCACAGAAGATCAGGGCGTCTAGCTAGATTCTTGAGAGCAGTCCTTAACTGCATTTAAAAATCTGAGAGACTAGAGTAACTTTATATGTATCGATAAATAATGTGTGAATAAACGTCCGCGTTGAGAAATATGCGTTGAGAGCAGAGCTGAAAAATGGATGAACCCACAGCTCTTGAGGCGATCGATTCAAAATTTTAATTGAAGACTTAAGAAATCATCGACTTAAAAATATTGGTTAGGAAGGTGCAAGCCTTACCCCTGCCACATTGACCTTAAGGAAAACCCATGTTGCATTTAATTTACATTCTTGCCTTTACAATTTTGGCTTTTCTGGCAGTCGGTAATCTGATTCGCAATCTCGTGACCTTGGGGCTAGAGTCGCAGCGTCCACCCACCACTAAGGGTAGTTTTACGCCCAACTCTGAACCTCAGCCGATGGTGCGTCAGAGCCGAGTCAGGGCAGTTCCCCATCCTGAACTGCTGGATGACCATGGCAATGTTGTCGATGAACCGTTTTTGGTGATGCGTTCGATGACTGTAGAGGATGCCCGCGAACGCCTTGATGCTCTCTACAATTCATCTCCAGGTCAAAGCGACGAATCTTCAGGCGAAGTGTAATCTAGAATCTCCAGCCGACTGCTTAATTGGGGATAGATTTTTTGAAGGGCGCAAAGCGCCCTTCAAAAAATCACAGCCAGTCCGAAAGGGGTCTGTGTTGCCGCAAGTCTAAGTTGTCTGCAATGCTAGGTTCTTCCCAATCCAAAGGCTGACTGATTCTGGATGGAACTACAGAAGAAACTGCCGACGGAACAGTAGATGCACTGGCAGAATGAGCAGGTGCGACATACTGAAATCTGGAGTTCGCTCTTGTAACTGAAGCTCTGGATTTGTGAGAGGCATTTGAGAATGCAGACTTTGAAGGCACAGACTTTGAAAGTGGGGACTTTGAAAATACAGATGAATGCGATCGCTCAGGCGGACGGCGCGGCTTCAGACCCTGCAAGATGATCATGCAGCCTATCGCACAGCTCAAAGCGATCGTCACCAGTGAGAGCAACTGCAAAGAAGGGCGCCCTGGCTGAGGCGATGTCTCAGGAGCCGTCGGGGAACCCTGTGAAAGAGGAGCTTCGGAGGACTGTGCCGACAAATCAGGCGATGGGGCGATCGGCGCAATCGCATCTGCTCCACTAGAAACTGGCGGTTTAGCGGCGCCTAAACTGGTCATATCCAGGATAGCTACCCCAGCCAGCAGCATGAGCACAACCCAGACTGCCAGCAGCAACGCCAATGGGTAGCGTCGGAGAAACTGAACCAGTTGCGACCCCTTATGCCCCCTAGTTAACCTCTCATTGGGTTCAGCCGATTTTTGCCGGGTAGGCTCTACGGCTGAGTGCCGGACTTTTGAAGAGCTGTGTCGATGGCGACGAGGATCATTGTGATGCTGTCGGACAGCCTGATGACTCATACCTTGACCCCGCTATACCAGAGCTGTGGTTAGACCTTACATATGAAGATCCTTTGCTCATATTCTATGCGGTTCTGAGGATGGTGACTAGACTCAGGCTGTGGGCACAAGATTTGAAAGCACAAGATTTGAGGATGCTGCTATTTGGCGTTAAACCGCTCGATCGCCAGCTGAATCAGGCGATCGGTTAGCTCTGGAAAGTCTATGCCGCTGGCTTGCCACAGCATCGGGTACATGCTGGTAGCCGTGAAACCCGGCATTGTGTTGATTTCGTTGATCAGCACTTCGCCTGTTTCTTCAACGTAAAAGAAATCCACTCTAGAAATTCCGGCAGCATCCACAGCCTCGAAGGCGCGGAGCGACATCTCTTGAATTTGAGCAGTGACGGCAGGCGATAAGGGAGCCGGGATTTGTAGTCCCGCCTTTCCGGCAGTATATTTGGTTTCGTAATCGTAGAAGTCGCTGTCATAGGTGATTTCGCCGACGACAGAAGCCTGGGGGTGGTCATTGCCCAAGACCGCGCATTCTACCTCGCGTGCCTTTACCCCTGCCTCAACAATGATGCGGCGATCGTAGCTGGCCGCACTATCTAAAGCGGTTTCGAGCTGCGATCGCGTCTGCACTTTGGCAATTCCCACCGATGAGCCTAAATTGGCGGGTTTGACGAAACAGGGGTAGCCCAGCTCTGTTTCAATCTGGTCGCAGAGCTTGGGAAATATATTGCCGTCTGATCGAACCTGCGATCGATTGACGGCGATATATTTCACCTGCGCCAATCCGGCTTGAGCAAACGCCATTTTCATGGCAATTTTGTCCATTCCCAGCGCTGAGCCTAAAACACCTGACCCGACGAAGGGCTGCTGCATCAGCTTCAACAATCCTTGCACGGTACCGTCTTCGCCGTTAGGGCCATGCAAAATGGGAAACCAGACATCTATTTCTGCCACCTGTACAGGAGGCTGCCAACGCTGTAGCCGCTGGGAAATGCCTTCGAGGTGCGGCAGGGCAAGATCTGGTGAGGCGATCGCTCTCGCCTGCAATTCACCAAACTTTAGTTCACCTGACTCTAAAGGCTGCGATTCTAAAGTCTGTGATTCTAAAGCCTGTGGGGACAGACCTCCTAGGACCTGTTGAGCCACTTTACCCATCTGCCAATGCCCGTCTTTCTGAATGTAGATCGGCATTAACTGATACCGATCGCCGTAGGATTCTAGGGCATGGGCGATCGCCCTAGCGGAGCTAATCGACACCTCATGCTCTCCAGAGCAGCCCCCAAACAGCAGACCGACTTTCAGTTTTGACATTGGCTTATCCTTTTACCCAACTGGCTTTGACCAAACGTGCTTTACCCAACGGGCTTATGCCCAACGTGATGGGGAGTAGCGTATCACAGGATAGCCTATGTTGACTCGCGTCTGTTGAAAGCGGACGCTGCTGATTTTAGGGATGAATTCTTTAAGAGGAGTGCCATAGCCGTATTCAATTTCTTTAGGACATTTAGAGTGGGGCGCGAAGCGCCCCACTCTAAATGTCCCCGTCTTAACTGCCTTGGCGGTTGCTATACTTGCCGTGCCGGAATCTCAATCTTAAATTCGGCACCCTGTCCGGGAGTAGAGACACATTGCAGCGTGCCGCCATGCCGCTCTGTCACAATTTGATAGCTAATCGAAAGCCCCATGCCTGTGCCTTTGCCCACCGGCTTTGTGGTAAAAAAGGGATCGAATAGGCGATTGCAAACTTTTTCCGTCATGCCCATACCGTTGTCAGCAATGCGAATACAAATTTTGGGACTGTCCGGCAGCTCAGTTTGAATTAGCTCAGTTTGAATATGAATAGTCGGAATGAAGCCTTCTAAATCCTGGTCGGGGCAAGCTTGGCGACTAATTGCCTCTCTGTTAACCATCATCTCCTCTAAAGCATCGATCGCATTAGTTAAAAGGTTCATGAACACCTGATTAAGCTGCCCTGCATAACATTCCACCATCGGCAGCGTGCCATAAGTTTTGATGATCTCGATCGCGGGACGAGTTGGGCTGGGCTTGAGGCGACTCTGCAAAATCATCAGCGTACTATCAATGCCATCATGGATATTGACTGATTTCATGTCAGATTCATCCATGCGGGAGAAAGTACGCAACGAAGCGACAATGCCCTGAATTCGATCGGCTCCGACCCGCATAGAGCCAACGAGCTTGGGCAAATCCTCAACTAGAAAAGGTAGCTCGATCGCCGCTATCTCATCCTGAATTTCAGCCACCGGATTGGGATAGTGAATCTGATAGAGATGAACAAGATTGAGCAAATCTTGGGTATATTCGATGGCATGGCTAAGATTGCCAGAAATGAAGCCCACAGGGTTGTTAATCTCATGGGCTACTCCAGCAACAAGCTGACCCAGTGCCGACATTTTTTCACTTTGAATCAGATGCGTTTGGGTATTTTGAAGTTTTCGCAGCGTGGTTTCTAGGTCGTGAGCCTGCTGCCTGAGCTGCATCTCTGCCTGCTTGCGATCGCTAATATCCATCATTGAACCCACAGTGCCAATGAGTTGCCCCGCCTCATCAACAATGACATTCGCCCGCAGTAAAGCAGGGAGAGAACGACCACTCAAAGAACGCACCTCGACTTCACCCACCCACTGTTGTTCTTTCATCGTGGCTTGTACCACCATCTCCGCAACCGACGGGTCTGCAAATATATTGGGGATACCGCCCGCCTGACGCAGTTGGTCGGGCGTTTCACAATCGAGCAGCTTGGAAAAAGCGGGGTTGTGGTAAATATGAGTTCCGGACGCGTCAGCAATGCCGATCGCATCACCTGAACACTCAACTGCTCGCTTATAAAGCCTTAAATCTTGTTCAATTTTCATGCGCTCAGTGATGTCTTCAAACATCAGCAGCACGCCCACAACCTCACCTTCAGCATCGTAGAGCGGTAGCTTGCTGGTATCTAGCCAAACGCTCTTGCCGTCGGCTTGGAGCTGGGGTTCGACCACATGACGCCTGGGTACGCCTGAATCCATAACTTGGGCATCACAGTCTCGATAAAAGTCTGCGATGTTTTTCTCCCAACCCAGAGCATGAGCCAAATCATAATCTGTTTTGCCGACGATGTTTTGAGGCGTTTCCACTCCTGAAACCTTCGCCATGTTTTTGTTGCAACCCACATAGAACGAGTTGCGATCTTTCCAGGCAATCAGTTGAGGAATGGTATCCATCACCAGCTGTAAAAGCTGCTGAGAGTTACGCAGTTCGTCTTCAACCTGCTTGCGATCGGTGATATCCACCACTAGCCCATCCCAAACGATCGCGCCATCGGGCTGGCGTTCGGGTCGGGAGATGCCCTTGATCCAGCGATATCCATTTGCCCTGTGCAAACTGCGCCCCGTCCACTCCCAGGATTTTAGAGTGGCGGCAGAGCGCCTCACAGAAGCCTCGAATCCCTCTCGCTCATCGGGATGGATGCGATCGAGGATTAGGTAAGCGTTATCTTGCAGTTCTGCTGCCTCGATCCCGTATAGCTCTCGGCAAAAACTGCTGACATAGGGAAAAGAAACCTGACCGTTGGGAGCCAAGCGGAACTGATAAATCATGCCTGGTACATTGGCAACCACGCGCTGAAAGCGTTCCTCGCTTTGGCGGAGAGCATCTACGGCATGCTTGCGATCGGTAATATCTTCTGTCAGCAGCAGCAGGTATTCGGGATTGCCGTCCACATCCACGATCAGAGTCTTTTGGCTGTGAAAAATGCGTTCTTCACCGTTGGCGATCGTGGTAGCTTCTTCCACATCCAGCATTTGTCCACTCTCTAAGACCTGGTAGTCTTGAGCCAAAAAGATTTCTGCCTGTTGGGTTGGGTAAATTTCAGAGTCAGTCTTACCCAAAATCTCGCGGGCAGAGCGACCTAAAACCTTCTCAGCACCCGTGTTCCACAACACATACCGCAAGTCTCTAGCATCTTTGGCAATTACCCCAACGGGCAAGTGTTTCAGCACCGATTCTAGAAATATGCGAGTTTTCTGAAGCTCTAGCTCCACCTGTTTGCGCTGGGTGATGTCGCTAGCGGTGCCCGTTGCGCCAATGATATTGCCGCCTTCATCTTGCAGGGCGATCGCATTAAACGCTAAGTAGACTGTCCGACCCGCTTTGGACAAGTAGGCAGTCTCGTACTGCTTCACAGATTGTCCTGCCAACACCTGCTCAAAAACTTGCTGATCTCTTTGGATGCAGTCTGAAGTCTGAAAATCAGAGAAAGCGCGACCGATCATCTCGTGCGGCTCATAGCCAAAGATATGCTGGGCAGCAGGATTAATGAAGGTGTAGCGTCCTTCTAGATCGATCGACCAGATCAGATCTTGAGAAGTTTCTACCAGGATGCGATACTTACGCTCACTGGCTTCGAGGGCAGCTTCAGCGCGTTTGCGATCGCTAATGTCTTCAAGCGACCCAAACACCCCAAACACTTCGCCCCTTTCATTGGTCATAGGAATCTTGCTCGTGATCACCCATGCAGAAGCACCATCTTCTGATGTGTAGGGTTCCTCAAAATTGAGGCGTGGGATATTTGATTCTATGATGGCGGCATCATCAGCTCGGTAAAGATGAGCAAGCTCTTTCCAGGACAGCTCAAAGTCATTTTTGCCAATAATCTGTTCCGGCGACGCCAGACCCGCATCTTGAGCAAACAGCTTGTTGCAGCCTAGGTAGTTGAGCTGTCTGTCTTTCCAAAAAATACGCTGGGGTAGAGTATCAAACACGAGTTCCAGCATTTGTTTGGACTCTCGAAGCTCAGCTTCTGTTCGCTGTCGCTCTAAAACCTCTTGTTCTAGCTGAGCGACGAGTTGCTGAAGTTCGATCGTTCGCGCTGCAACCCGGCGCTCTAGGTCTTCATTGGTCTGTTGCAACAGCATCTCATGGTGCTTGCGATCGGTAATATTTTCATACATCCCAATCATGCCGACCACGGTGCCCTCGGCATCATACAGAGGAAATTTGCTGTAATCTAGCCAAACTTGCTGATGATCTATACTCTCAAATAGCTCTATCACATGCAGAATTGGAGTGTCGGATTCCATCACTTGGGCATCCATGGCACGAAACGCATCCGCCTCTTCTCGCGACCAGATGAAATCATAATCCGTTTTACCAATTACCTCTCTAGGGCTATTTACGCTACAGCCATGGGCAAAGTTTTGATTACAGCCTAAAAAAACCGACTGGCGATCCTTCCAAAAAAGGGACTGCGGGATGGTGTCCATCACCGATTGTAGAATTTGCTGCGATTTGTATAGGTCTGTTTCGATCCGCTTGCGATCGCTAATTTCCTTGAAGTAAACCGACAGCCCCTCCTCGAAAGGGTGGGCATGAACCTCAAACCAGCCCTCTAGGGGCGCGTAGTACGTTTCAAAGGTAACGGGAAGATTTTCAGCAATCGCTTTGCGATACATGCTGCCAATCATCGAGCCGAGCGCATCGGGAAACTCGTCCCAAATGCTGTTGCCCAAAAGATCGATCGCATTCCGTTCTAGCAACTCTTCTGCTTTGGCACTTATAGCAGTGAACTGCCACTGCTGATTCAGGATATAAAAAGCGTCGTCTTCTATAACGCTGTTGATCTGGGTGGCGGCTTGCTGCGACACAGACTGCGGATTCCTATCAAGGTTTAACATCCTGTCAGTTCGCAACCAATGCAGGCATCCCATCACCCCTAGCCCTGCCAATATGCCCAGACAAAAATAGAGCAACTCCCCTAAAGATTTGGGCAGGGACGAAGGCTCAGATATAAAGCTCAGCCATAAACCCATAACCAGGGGAGTCAAAATTGTCAGAGAATAGTCAAACATTGGGGTTTCCCACAATCAATTTATAGCGAGGGGATGTTGGTATTCATGTAATGATTTTTTACTGAGTGGGCAAAGCTCACCCAATAAAAAATCATTACATTTTGAGAACGACCAGTGAGGGCACTCGCAGGCGGCAGTTTGGAGTTGGAAGGAGGCAAGCTGACAGGATCATTCAGGAACCTAACGTGCAACTGAAGTTCAGCCTTCAAGTTTTCTACTACATAGAGCGTTCCACGAATTTTACTTTTCTATCATTAGACCATTGCAGCTTGCGCTGTATGTGATCGAAAGTGTAAGTAAAGAACTTATCTTGAACTCGGCAACAGAATATGAAGCTATCGTCTCAGGTTGGACGGCTCCTTAGTTTACTGATGTTGACGCTGATGCTAGCGCTGGGCTGGCAATCCTTATCTTCCGCACAGTCGTTCTCAGTACCCCTCATTGCCCAGTCAACCACACAACTTGAATCACGGGTGTCTCGGCTAGAGTCTGAGAATTCGACGCTGCGATCGCAGATTAACCAGCTGCAAAATAGCGTCGCTCGACTGGGTCGAAACTCTAGTGTTGAAATAGCTCCGCCAGTTATAAGTTCAGCTCCGACCGGGTCTAGCTTAGCGGATGATCCAATGTTCAAGCGGCTGGCTACTCTGGTGATTGAACTGAAAGAACGAGTGGTCGCAGTAGAAGATCGCTTAGGCGGGTCAACTGCGCCGCGTTAGGTTTTTGCGCAAGGCTACCCTAGGCTGCTGCGACAAGATGCTGCGCTAAGATGCTGACATCTCTATCTCCATATCCGTATGCCGCTTGCTCCCTGGCGATCGCCTCTAGCACGAGCTTTACATCGAAATCGATCGCTGGTTCATGCCCGCTATCTGCAATTGGCGACCGTGCGTTCAGATGGTCGTCCTGCCAACCGCACGATTGTCTTTCGAGGATTTCTAGATCAAACAAACCAGCTTGAGTTTATTACCGACACTCGTAGCTCAAAAGTAGATCAGCTTTTACTGCATCCATGGGGCGAAGCTTGCTGGTATTTCCCCAAAACCCGTGAGCAGTTTCGGCTCATGGGAAAATTGACGATCGTTTCAGCCAATGCCGAGGCAGAGCTGCTAAAGGCACGTCAAAATCTTTGGCATAGCCTCTCGGATGCGTCTAGAGTTCAATTTGTCTGGCCAGAACCCCGAAAACCGCGCTCGGATGAGGCATTTGAGCAGCTGCCACCCGATGCGGCTGACCCGTTGCCTAACTTTTGCCTGCTGTTATTTGACCTAGATCAGGTGGATCATTTGGAGTTGCGGGGCGAACCGCAAAATCGCTATCTGTATCTCAAAAATACGGCAGCGGCAGACGAGGACTGGTCTATACAAAGCATTAATCCTTAGGCTCCATAGCTGTTTCAGGGAGATGAGCCATGGGGGAAAGCTGAAAGATATGAGCCAGCTAGCATTTCAGCAGCGTTTCAAGCCCTTATCTCTAAATATAGCGCTACGAGAACGAGTTAGGACATTATTGTAGAGGTAGAGAAGCGTTC
>NZ_JCACIN010000092.1:0-22211 GCF_059504425.1 Drouetiella sp. | reverse complement strand
TGCGTTGATGCTGCCTTTAAAGAGTGTCCTAACGTATGTGCGTAGCGCTATATCACCAGCGAAATTACCCTGCTAGAAACGCTAATCCTGCCTATTCGCCAGTCAAACACTGACCTGATTCGACGTTACGAAGCTTTACTACTCTCTCCAGAAATTACTCTGGTTGCCGTTAACCAAACTATTCTCAGAAGTGCAGCGACCCTCCGCGCTCAAATAAATCTCAAAACGCCTGATGCTATCCACGCTGCAACGGCGCTGAACAAAGGCTGCACAGTATTTCTAACCAACGATGCCGATTTACGTAAGGTTCCAGGATTATCAACTGTTGTCCTTAAAGATGTGTTGAATGCTTAGGAGCGATCGAGAATCGGACACGGAGTCAACACTTCTGCTCGGTATTCCTATCTGATTACAATAATAAGTCAGTCCGATTGCTTCGCAGCTTCTATCCAATTTTCGATGCCTTTCCTCGTAGGCATCCCAGTCGTAGTGAATGCCCAAATATTTTGCCTAGGCTTCGGGCTATAGCTGATGTGTATGGGGCGATCGCTTCCATAAAAATACAGCGAATCAACCGGCAATTGTTTTTCTAGAATCCACTCTACAAGGCGATCGCTCTCCAACCCCAAAATCTGAAAATCACAGGCAGCACCGAGGCGATCGCAATAATAGCTGCCGTTTTGGTTCACCTCATGTGCCATATGCTGGTCTCGACTTGGATCAACACGACCATTCTTTTTTCCTGTCTGTGGGTCTTTCTGATTCAGGTATCGTTTCAAGTCTTTTGAGCAGAAGCCATAGGTGAGTTGAAATCGGCTTCTACTAAAGTGGTTAATGATAGGGTCAAGGATATGCAGGCAAAGTGTCTGCAATGCTGGAATTGTTTCCGCTAGATTCCTGGGGTATGGATCAATGGTGTCAGCATACTTCTGGTAGGTCTGAGTGCAAGTGCAAAACTCTTCCAGAGTAAGGTACTGCCCAATTAATTGAGAAGGTTGGACTTCCTTACCCCTACTCTGTGGCTCACTCATAAAGTGTTAACCACATTAGTGGAAAAACGCGACGCTCAAACGTTTCAGACTCCACAATAGCCTTTTGCTCCTGAATTGCTTGTACAGTCCAGACGGCCTTCAGTTCGTCAGGTGGGCGATTACTACCTTCGCCTGTCAAGACAACGCGATCGCCAGCTTGAATCACAGTATCAGTAACTGGGTAACAAATCCCTGTAGATCCCTGGTCAGGAGGGGAAGTTGGGGTGGTAACAATTCTGATAACATCAGGTAACAAATCCACTGGAGATTCATCCTTGCCATTGCTGCTGTTGCGTGAGCAATGCTCTGTGGTAGCACCAGTACTCAGACTATCGAGGGAGCTAGCAAGGCTGTTTTCAATCTTAAAATTCTGCTCAGTGGGTAGTTCAGGATTGGTGCCATTAGTTGTTACTGGGCTGTTACCATTTTTGTTACCTAGCGCAGTGTCCAATGAGTCAAAGCTTTCAGGAGGATTGTTACCACTGTTATCAGCATTCCCTTTTATGCGGATTGCATAATCTTTGCCAGTTTTGCCATTATCGATCGCGTAACCCAAATCGACAACTTGCTTCATAAAAGCTCTTGCTGCCTCAGCTTTGAGTTTCGGTTTTGCAGACCACCAATGAGTGACATTTCTAGCAGTAATCCAGCTACTGTTTCTAAACCGTTCAATGAAGCGAACAATCTTAGATGTTTCCTCATGCGAAACGGCTCCAGCATCAGCATAAATGAGTTGGGTCTGCCCAATTGACCATTTAGTGAAGGCGATCGCAGACTCTAGCAAATTGCTCGGAATAATCCGCTCTGGGATTCGGTCTTCGACTACGGCATTAATGCAGTGAACAACGAGCGCAATTCTGGCGGCTCTTTCTTTGCTTTTCGGATAAATTGCTCTGCGAGCAGGATTCGCTTCGTCAAGCTTTTGATCCTCACAATAGTTGTGCCAATCGACCCAAATTGCTCGTCCACGTTGGTCAAATTGATAGGTTTCAGGGGTTAGCGACTCCAGTCCTTGATAAAGACTTCGCAGCAGTCCAGAAAGGTCGTAGCTGACTCCTTCACCTGGCGCGGGCATTCTAGTTAGTGGTAGCTGAATCCAAAGAAACCTAGCCCAGAAGCCATCGACTTCATTTAAATCACCCATCTGCTTCCGCAGCACACAAGGTTGAATCGTTCCTGTGAGGCTAATTGCGGTTTGTGTCAAGGAAATTCTGCTTCCTGCCTTACGGTTAACCTTAACTGCTTTACCGTCATAAGCAGACAAAAGCTTTTGGCGATCGTTACCGCGCCCTCCAGAACGGTACTGATTGAATCCGTTGAAAAAGCTGGCAAACTCATCAATCGGAATTACCACACCCCGATCGGGTTGAGTGCTTAAGCAAGCCGCGATCGCCTCAAGGGTTGCATCTTGCAGATAGTACTCTCGTTGGACTGGAAAAAGAGGTTGATTACCCCGACTCTCCTTTGGACACTTCTGCCAATCCTCCAATTCATTTTCATATTGAGTGAACTCAATTTTGTAAATCTCATCTGCTTGGGCTTGCAACCCTTCTAGAGGTTTGAGTAGGCTGTCAAAGATTGGCGATTTGTTAGCTCCAGACTCACCCACAAGCCCCGTCCATAGAATGGGGGGGCAACGGTATTCCGAAGATGCACTAATTTCTAATTGAGTGCCAATCTTCAGCAGGGAAGCGGCAACTGGCAACAGAATCCCAACAAACGATTCTAAGGGAACGTTGAATTGTTTTGCTCGATGCATTAATGGAACTGTTAAGCGAAGGGAGAGCAAATCCTGAACTGGTACATGTTCCTCGGTTAGATGGACAAAGCTTTGAACTTCTTGAGCCAGTTCCTCAAAATCTTCTTCTAACTCCTGCAAAGGCAACGGTATTACCAGGATGTTACTGCTGTGAGTAACAGTTGGTGCAGAGCGATCGCTTTTACTTTCTCTAAACGGTGATTGCCAATTATTCTGTTTTGCCAACTGCCCTAGCGTTCCCAACCCAATGCCTCTACTAGGCTGGAAAGATTTCCAATGCCTTTCGCACTCGCCTGGCTTATAGTTAGTAGCTCCTCTGCTCCAGTCATCCCAGTCAACCAAGAGATTTTCATCTGCTGAATGTAGTGCCATTCCAACCTGAATCCAAGTGTCGTAATCTTCAGCAGAAGGAACCGCGGCAAGGTAGGAACGTGCCCAATCCCGAGTAGTGCAGAGCAGTGAAGCTGGGTGATGATTAGATTTCACTTGAGCAGGTTGATGTAAAGGAATATCCTTCAACATTCTCTCAATCAACCATTTTGGAGTTTCTGCGACCTCACATTCCTGAGGAGATTGACCTGGCAACCACTGATAAGAGTGTGTGAGCGGATGATATCCACCAACAACGGACTGACAACCATCCCATCGAAGCTCGAGTTGCTCAGGCTTTCCATCCTTATCTTGAGTTCCTGTTCTGATCTTTCGGGTAGCGATTGCATCCCAAAACTGCTCAGGTACTCTATAAATAGCCTGATAGCGTCCTTCCCGTCCTGATGTTACAACTAGAGTCTTGGGTAGTGCCTGAGCAATTGGTTGATTTGAAAGCTGCTCAACGAGTCCATCACAACTTGCTCCATCGTGATCAACAAACAAGAGACCACCTGATGGCTTACCACAAAGAACGCCAATTGCATACCACCAGTTAACGGAAGGGTGAAAGGTTTGACCTTCCTTAGAGGTGATTGAAAGCGATTCAAACATTCCAGCTTGAGTTGCTTTCCGAAAGTCCTCCAGAGCCAATGGCTTATTTTGCCAGTCTGTTCCCAAAGGTGCTTTTTTGTCTCCAACAGCAACAAGTGCCCATTCTTCAGGTAGTGTTTTCACCACTTCAAGAAGTTGCTGAGGCGTAGTCTCATGATTGCTGTTAGGATGATCACAAGAAAATTCTTTTTTAAGGCAATCGCCGATCACAACAGCAGTTTTTTTTGTGTCGATTACATTCATCATTCATTTCCTCTGCCGGTTTTACAGCGGATTTTAGGACTCCAACTAAGATTGATTGAAGATTGAAAGAAGGCGTTGACGATCGCCAGATGGCAATTGCAAAATCTGGTGAGCAATTTCCTCAACAGTGAGCGATCGACCACCTGAAAGTTGAGAGACAGACTCACCCATTGCTAGCTTCATGACCACTTCTTGAGCAACGGCAACTTTTTCAAATTTGTGGCGGCGATCATAAATCTGTGACTGTGTCTTTGTGCTATGGTGCATTGCTTCTGCTAGACTTTGCATCACCTCGTCTGAAGCACCATTACGCTTCATGTAAGTAATTAGCATGTGTCGGATCAGATGAGAAGTCGTAAGTTTTCCAGTAAGACGGTGAGTTGTCCGTCGAATGATGCTGGACAAGTCAGATGGTTTGTCGTAAGGCTTGCCATTCTCCTTAGTGAAGACGTAGTTATGCTTAGGGGAGAATTCGGCTCGCCACTGGTTTAACCAAGCCTCAAGGTAGGGATAGAGAACGTCAGGAACCATCAGCCATTGTTCACCATAGGTCTTTCCTGTCTTATAGTCGCCTTTCATTAAATGGATATACCACTTCCCATCTTCCTCAGCTTCAAAGATCTCATCAGGGCTGAGGGTGCCTCTAACAAGTGTTTTGCCAGACTCTAGTTCCCGCAGTATCCGCTGGCGATTTGGAGGTATGTACGCTAAAAAAGCGAACAACAGATAACGCTGAATGCTACGAGCGATCGCTGTTGGCGATCGCATCACTCCATAGCTGTAGACAGGCTGACATTCTGCTTCCAGGTGATGAACACAAGCCAGAAATTCGGGCCAATTCAACCACTTGAGGGACTCATCTGCGGCAGGGGGTGCATTTTCTGCACGCTGCTTAGCCTCCTTCAATTCCTGGCGCAGCATGATGATGACGGGGATATCGCCATAATTTTCCGCTGTTAAGGAATCAGTTTCCTCACAGTACAGAAACTTAGCAATTACCAGGAAAACTTCTACGATTCCTTTCTCTGTAGACGGATGAATCAGGCGTTCTTTGCGTAACCATTTCAACGCTGCTTTGAGAATTTTTTGAGTATCCTCTGCTGCTTGAACTGTCGCTTGCTCAATGAGTCGAGTGTCATCAAAGCTTTTTGCTTGGCGTAGTGCCATCTTTTTTGGAGCAAAGCGGACGAGATCAGTTAACCTCAATTCTTCCGCGGGAATTTTCTTCGTCCGATGCAACCAACCCAACAAGCGGTGAGCCCAGCCTATTTGAGGTATTGCCGTCTCCAAGCCAACTTTTTTTTTGAAGCAGTCAATCTCAGAATCAAGATTAACCCTGGCATCAAGTAAATTGTCAAAATCCATGCACAGATCAGAAGAGAATTGGTTTGCCTCTAAGGCATAATTGTCTTGACGAACCCGGTTCGTTGTCTTGGGATACTGAACTAGCTTCAATTCAGTTCGCAACTTATTGAGGCTTTCAATGACCAGAATGACTGGTTTATTATCATTGGAAGGATTTTGTATTTTCATAGTGAATGTATTCCGCAACGTAGGAAAAAGCTTGCAAAGCAAATCGTAATGTTGACTTTTTGTCTCCAATATTGACCCGCATCCATTCGAGATATTCCCGAACCAAACCAACGACTTGTTCAGCAGCACTCGTATCGTAGATTGCTTCAACTGGCACAAGATGGGCAAGGCTAAGTTCAGCTAGAGAAATACCCTTAACTCGGCATAGCCAACCGAAGACCCCTAAAAGCTCTCTGCTGTAACGTATCCATGAACTCTCTGCAAGATTAGGCTGGCGTATAGTCCTCATGTAGATGGAGAGCACATCGAGTTGTTGACTCAAACTGGACGGCAGTTCTTTAGGCTTCAACTTATGCCAATGCTCAACTCGTTTCTGGGGAACTACCATAGTTGGAGTTCTGCCATCAAGAACAGGCTCAACAGATTGCGTCCACCAGTCTTGCGATCGCCCCCAAACAATCATTTTTTTCAGTGCGGAGCGGTAAACTCTTCGACTGGCATAGGAGACGTGATCGCCAAATTGATCAAACACTTTATCTTGTGCTTCTAAAGCATATATAGCCTGATAAATAGAGATTTTCTCCATAAATTTCAAGCCTTCAATGGTTTCAGAGGGTAACAAATTACCATCTAATTTGAAGGGAAATCCCCATTCGGGCAACACGAAGCGGATGAGGCTGGTTTTTGTTTTGGCAATAATTGAATAAGCTTTTTTCTCATCAAATTCTTTTTTCAAGTAGACTTCATAAAGATGATAAAAATCAGCCAGACTGACTACTTTTCTAAAATCCAGGATCTTCACTTTTGCATTTCCTTTTTCTAATTTTTATCACACTTAAGGAATAATTTAAAGATTTTTTAAATACTTTATTACAATAGAAGTCAACAATTGCCAAGGCAAGTTCGTGGTACTTTCAGTTTTGAAACTCCGTGAAGAAAATAAGTGAAGTAGGCTCTGCCAAAGGATCGTACTGATTGCTGCTTCCCAGTCAATGTAATAAAGATTGAAATAAAGCCTTATTACATATTTAATTGAATAAGAGCTAAATCATGGAGGAGAGAAGCTTTAGCTCTTATTGAATAAAAACAGCTTTTTATAGAGTACTTCTATACTGAATAAAAATGGAATTACTGTCTCAATTAAGCTATTTTTTACCAAAAAAGCAGACACTACTTATTCCTTAGATTGAAGTTGATTAAGCCGCGAGCAGCTTGCTCAATGAATTCTGATCTGGAAAGCTGCATGGACTTTGCCAATTCGTCAAGTTTGGCGATCGCTGTACGAGTTAATGCGAGACAGACAGATGTTTTCACCTCTGAGTACATCTCCGGTCTGCCTCTAGTGCTTTTCAAACCTTTTTTAGCCATTTTAAGAGAGCCCCTCTGTTGCATAGGTTGAATGAATCTACTTGCGTTTTGTCTTTCCTTGATAAGACAGCAACAAGGACTGGTAATTCTCGATCGCCTTCTCATGTAAGCCAGGCAAGTGCTTATTCTGAATCCGGTCAAGAACCAATGGAACACAATATCTGACAGTTCTCAGGTTTAAGCGTATCCAGTGGACGTTCTCAACAAGAAACCCACTCAGTCGATACCTTTTAAGAGTTTCTGGAGATAGGTTAGTTAAACGAGACATTTCTCGTTTGTCTGCAAACCGAATTTGGTCTGTACTGGAAGCCGAAGCTGTGTGTCTCATGCGTAGAAAATCCTTTAAAATACAAAGACCGCCAACGCGATTGTTTTCGCATTGGCGGTCTCCTTCGATGGTTAACCGATATTCTGAGTAATTTTTGGAGAAGAAGTTACGTAGTGTCTTATGACTTCCCCTTCTCTTTCATCAAAGCTCATAAAACATGATTCGTCAAGTCATCTTGTGTATTTTTGTTCAAATTTAGGAGTCAAGTGCTGCTACCTGTTTAAGCAAGCCTCTACTTGCACTTGACATCCATGCATATAAAGATATTGAGTCTTGAGTCACCGATGGTGCCAGCACGAACTCTCAATCAATTAAGCGCGGCAGCCATGAAGGATATGATTTCAACTCTACAGTTCATATCCTTCATAGCTATCTTTTAGTGCTGCCATCAGTCTTAGGTGAGGTCAGGAGGCTTTGAATTTGGGAAATTAGTCGCTCCATAATGTTTATCAATCATTTCTGCGCTAGTTCCAACCCATCTACCAATTAGGATACTGCTGATGTTTTCTTCGGCGCACAGACTGATAAATGTGTGCCTACACTGATAGCTTTTGCGATGAGGAACATTGCACGCTCCTAGAACCGATTTCCAAGCACGGGTGGAGAAATTGTGTTGATCTAGAAAACCTCCTTTGGGACTGCTGAATAGAAAGGCTTCAGGATCTCTAATTTCAGGCTTTAAGTCGTCCAGAATTGCTCGAACATGAGAATTGATTGGGAAATCACGCTTTTTCTGAGTTTTTAGACCTTGCTTTAAGACTAAGCCATCTTCTGACACAACAATTGATTGCCTGAACTTAACTACAGTGCCGTCAACGTGCTTCCACTGCAATGCAGCTACTTCAGAAGGACGAGCACCAGTGGAGAAAAGAAACTTTACATAATTTGTGTAGTGTTTGTAATACTTATTCTTGAGAAAAGTTTCGATGATCAAATCCCGCTCTGCTTTGCTAAAAGGATTGATATCGTTATCCTCATCCGAGCCTTTGGGCTTTTTAATGGTCATAGCCAAGAATGGGTTGACCTCAATAAGCTTTTCGTCTACTGCCCACTTGCAACAAGCCTTTACTTGCGTTAGACACCGTCTCGCAGCGTCAAGAGTGAGGTTCTCCAGCAAGTAGTCCCGGATTAGACCAGCGTCCTCCAGTTTATCGCTGGGGAGTCTGCTGATATGATTTTTATGTTTGGTGAAGTCTTTATAGTAGGTGCTTGGGCTAACCTGATGCCTCTTAAACTGCGAATACTTCTCCCATAATTCAGACAAAGTCAGTTGACTTTGGGTAGAGGCATTGGGGGAAATTGGGGGAATTGACGAGTCTGTAGTAAGTGAAGCAGCAGGCTTGTACTTTCTCAAGCTCAGATCTACTTCACCATAGTCAATGTCTCGTTGAATCGTTCTCACTGTATCTCCAACCAACTGCCGATTGAGAGGCGTATCCTCGTAGCCAGTGGAGATATAGAAACGCTTTCGCCTAATCTCGCTATCCTCTTCAACAAGGTACGAGAAGACAATTTGCAGACGACCTTTTGTGCTCTTGAACTGAACTGAGCCTTTGCTGCCCTTACCCTGGTTGCCTTTAGGATACATTAATAGCTCCGGATGAAGATATATCCGTACTACTCACAGTATATCCACACTCCTCAAATTTTCCCCCAATTTTCCCCCAATTCGCTCTATAAACTGACCCAAAAATGCCTAAATATAGAACAGATGTACGGCAAACCTTAAAATAAAAAAGCCCCGAACGCTTGCGTCTAGGGCTTTTTACTTGATTTAATTGGATGCCAGGAACCAGACTTGAACTGGTGACACGAGGATTTTCAGTCCTCTGCTCTACCAACTGAGCTATCCCGGCGAGCTTTTTAAGCGCTTAATCAAGTTAGCAAACTTTGTGAAACCTTGGCAAGTCTTATGAGGAATGATGAGATAAAAATCGCTCCAAAACTTTTTAAGGGACTATTTAGGTGATTTTTGCAAGACTCCTTGGAGCGATCGGCAGAGAAAACTTGAACGTGCTTCCCACCCCGACCTGGCTTTCTACAGCAATCTTGCCCCCTTGCAGTTCTACTAATCGACGGCAGATGGCTAAGCCAATGCCTGTGCCACCCGAATTGCGATCGCGCGACCGATCGGCACGCCAAAACCGCTCAAACACATGGGGTAAATCTTCAACCGCAATTCCCTGACCCGTATCGGTTACGGAGATCCAGATTTTGTCAAGATTTGGCTCAACTCGTACTGTGATCGAGCCAGAAAGCGTATAGCGGAGGGCGTTACCAATCAGATTTACTAAGATTTGCTCTATGCGTTCAGGGTCTGCGAAAGCTGAGGGTATGGCGGGTGGATACTCCAGTACAAGCTGAGGACTGTCTTCGGCTAGTTGGTCAGAGAACCGTCGGACAATCGATCCTAGCAAGGGCTGAAGATCCAACGATCGCGCCTTAATCGGCAAATACCCTGCCTCCATTTTGGAAAGTTCCTGCACGTCGTTGACCAAGCGCTGCATTCGAGCTGTTTCCCTGGAAAGGCGATGATAGACTTCCTCAGAGGGTTCGATCGTGCCATCTGCCAGCCCTTCCAGGTAGCCTTTTAGCACCGTCAGCGGTGTGCGTAGCTCATGAGTCAGGTCGCCTACCAGCTCTCGACGACGCTGCTCTACGCCTTCCAAGGTAGCCGCCATGCGGTTGAAGCTAGTGGCAAGCTGGTCAACTTCTGGAATGTCGTGGGCGGGAACTCTTTCTTCTAGGTGTCCGGCAGCAAATTTTTTGGTGATTTCTTCCATTTGAATCAGGGGCTGGACAATCCGTTTAGTCACCAAATAGCTCAGCGCTCCAGCGGTGGATGCCCCAACGGCGATCGACCAAAATGCCCCTTGGTTCCAAGCATCTTCAAAGGTTCTGACCAATCTACCTTTGACTTGACTAACGGTTAAGTTGCCGACTTCAAATTGGTCAAGATATAGGGCAAAGAAGCGAGGAGAGGAAATTTTGCCGATGGTGAACAGCGTCATTAGTCCCACCACCATGACGATAATGTGGGATAGGAACAGACGCGATCGCAGTCCCATTTTTGTCGTTTCAATCCGCCTCTCTCCTGACCACTTTCCCATGACTCTAGACATACCTTCTGATGAATGTTATTGCCGTCGCGTATATTTTCCAGTTAAGGATGCTTCGGCCAAGGTGTGATTTTGCATCGCGTTGACTAAATCAGTTTGCGTAGTGCCAGGAGGCAAATCCATAGCCTGATCTAGCGCATACAGCTTAAAAATATACCGATGCGTCCCGCTGGGCGGGCAAGGTCCTCCGTAGCCATATTTGCCAAAGCTGCTCTTGCCTTGCATTCCGCCCTGCTTCAGAAAAGGCTGAGAGACAACTTTTTCGGGCAGTTGACGGGTATCGGGAGGTAAATCGTAAAGCACCCAATGGATGAAAGTCTGACCCGGCGCGTCAGGATCTTCCATGATCAAGGCTAGGCTCTTTGTTCCCGCAGGAGGTGAGTTCCACTCCAAAGCAGGTGAGATATTTTCTCCATCACAGGTAAATTTAGCTGGAATCAAGCCCTCAGACGTGAAAGCCGTGCTGGTGAGTATCATGGTTTTGACCGACGGGTCAGGGCTAGAGGAAGATGCGGTATTAGCGTCTGGGCGATCGCTTCCTGCACATCCCACCATAACTAGCGACACCCCTATCACAGCATCCCATGGGAAACTCACCGACCGCCCCTGTTTAATTCCTCTCGCTTGCTGGCGCATCCCTAATTTTTTCTCTATCTAACTTTCTCTATCTAACTTCTCTGCCTAAACCGCTCGTGTTTGCTCTAGAAGACCGCTTACAAAGCTATTTTGACTATTTTTATCGCTATCTCTCTAAATTTAGCCAATTTAGTCTAGCCAATCGTCGCTGATCTGGGTGACATCGCCATGTCAAATCTATGACGATAGTTCATGCGCCTCTGCGTAGGGTCTGCATATGAGAAAATGGCAAAGCCCGATCGCCCCCATTATCCGATCGCCCTTCTGTCTATGTCTTCGCTGCTTCAGGTCTTTCAAAGCCGCAAAATTCTGGCTCTGCTGCTGCTGGGATTTTCTTCAGGGCTGCCGCTGCTGTTGACGAGCAAAACGCTGCAAGCCTGGATGACGGTAGCAAACGTTGATTTAAGAGACATTGGCTTGTTTAGCCTGGTGGCGCTGCCCTACTCACTCAAGTTTCTCTGGTCGCCTTTGCTCGATCGCTTTGTGCCGCCGTTTTTGGGACGCAGAAGAGGCTGGCTGATAATAGCTCAAGTGGCTCTGGTGCTGGCGATCGGGGCAATGTCGCTGCAAGATCCGAGCAAAAATTTGGAACTGCTGGCGATCAATGCCCTGGCGATCGCTTTTTTTAGCGCCAGTCAGGATATTGCCTTTGATGCTTATCGAGTGGATGTGCTGGAAGAACGAGAAGCGGGAGCAGGAGCTGCCATTACGGTGCTGGGCTACCGAATTGCTCTGTTGGTGACTGGCGCTCTAGCGCTGATTCTAGCCGATCGGATGCCTTGGACGATCGTCTATCTCTATCTGGCAGGACTAATGGCGCTGAGCATCGGCTTTACGCTGTGGGCACCAGAACCAGAGCGGCGCGTTCGCCCCCCTGAGAGCTTGGCAGAGGCGGTAAAGCTGCCGTTTTTAGAATTTTTCCAGCGATCGGGCGTGCTGCGAGGCTCGGTAATTCTGGTCTTTGTCGTGCTATACAAATTTGGGGATGGGTTGGTCAACAACATGGCAACTCCTTTCCTGCTCCAGACAGGCTTTAGTCAAACCGATATTGGTCAGATTCAAGGCGGCATGGGCTTGCTGGCAACGATCGTAGGGGCGCTGACGGGAGGCGCGGTGCTTAGCCGCATTGGCATTAACCGATCGCTGTGGATCTTTGGAGCTTTACAGGCGCTAAGCAATCTCGCTTATCTAGCGCTGGCGCAGGTAGGGCAAAACTACTCACTGATGGTGCTGACCATTAACATTGAAAACTTTTGTGCAGGGCTGGTCACGGCGGCATTTGTTGCTTTTCTGATGAGTTGCTGCAATCCTAGCTTTTCAGCGACTCAGTTTGCGCTGCTGTCTAGCCTGATGGCGGTGAGCCGAGATATTTTGGTTGCGCCCGCTGGGCAAATTGCCAAAGTCACAGGGTGGGCACCTTTCTTTCTGCTGTCTCTGGTGGCGGCATTGCCGGGACTGCTGCTGCTGCCGATTTGTGCGCCCTGGAAGTCGCCAGTCCCTGCTTTGTCTCGTCCTGGACTAGAAGACTCTGAATAAGACGGGCGTTGCTGATTTTAGGTATGATTTTTTGGAAAGGGGCGCAGAGCGCCCCTTTCCAAAAAAATCGCGCCCAGATTAAGCAATGCCAGAAAACGCAGGGTGAAGCGTAAGTTGTAGGATATGAGAAGGGCTTCACAAATCTTGAAATGGTTTGAGAACAGAAGCTCTAATATCCTACCCCAGTCCCCACCCATGGCTATTTTCCGTCAATACATTGCGCCTCTGATCGTAGTCTTTATTTTTTTGCTCTCCTTAGTTGCCGTGAGCGCCCGAATTTTTCTACCGCAGGATATGGCGGCACCCGCGCCCATTGAGGACGTGGATCAAGCCTCTGGAAAAGCTTTTGAGCGAGCCGTAGATGTGGCTGGATTGCCTGCCTCACTTGACGCATTAGTGCGAGGTCTCTCTCCTGTAGACACAGCTGGGATGCAGCTTTAACCGCTTGTGAAGCTAACTGTGAGCTTTCCTGTTCCGGGCTACAACTTGCGATCGGGTTCTCGGCTAGATCGGGCGTTGCTCGTCAAATTTATGCAGCGTACCTACGAGGAGCTGTACCCTAAGCAAAGCTTTGCTCATCTGGCGCAAACGGTAGAGCAGCACCTTGGCGCAGATACGCTCCTCTGGTGGGTAGATACAGGGCAGCCTTCGCCAGTTGCCTGCCTGTGGATAGGCAATGCCACCGATCAAATCACGGGCGATCGCCATGCCTACATTTTTTTGCTCTATGTCAGCCCAGAGCATCGTCACCGAGGCATTGGCTCAGCTTTGATGCAGTGGGCTGAAACCTGGGCGAAAAAACGGGGCGATCGACAAATGGGACTACAGGTTTTTCATGACAACCAACCCGCCCTCAGCCTCTACCAGAAATTAGGCTATCAGCCCCATTCTTTTTGGATGGTGAAGTCCTTAAATGAACCTCCAAGAGATTAACCCATATGAGATCAACTCTAACGGCTGAACGGTGAGTGCAGGAATCTAGCTATCGGACTTGACAGACTGAAGCTGAGGGTACTTTTCTACAGAATCCACCATTTTCAGCCATGGCTTCGCTGCTGAAACCTGCAAGGGCGAGGGCGGCGATCGAAAGAATGATGAAGTGTTTCATACGTCAACCTGCAAATAAAGAACGTTTTCTCTGACCTCTTTAGAATCGGCTACTCTGCTGAGAAAGCCATGAGGGCTTTCTGAGAAAAGGCTAAGGAGTTTCTGAAGAAATCCTGAGTCAGAAAATAGGGCTGTCGCCAGTTTGCCTAGAACATTTAGGGTGGGGCGCGAAGCGCCCCACCCTAAATGTCTCCGTCCTAACCCAATACTTCTCGGATAGGGCGATTTACAGGTTTATAAGGATACTGCAGCCCTTGAGATTCTGTAGGCAAAAAACCTTGGGAAATCCTTAGCCGAGAGGTATTGAGCGATGAATCAGCGATGCAGGTCATCAACTGGGCGATCGCTCATATCTCCAAAAAGTGGACAGTGCCCATTCGAGATTGGAAAGTAGCTTTGAATCGATTTGCTATTGAATTTGAAGGCAGGTTTCCACTGTAGGATTTCTCTCTTGACACAAACTATTTTATAAACCCGATCTAGAACGCTATGAACCATTCATTTCGCGATTGGATAGTGGTATTTAGATAAGGACTACCCGCGATTGAAGAGACGATTGAGAAGTAAATGGAGCAAAGCTGCAACTTAGCTTTGAAAGCTATTTGACGCCTTAATCTTGGCGATCGCTCACCTCCATGCACAATGTCATCTTGATCTTCGTAGTATTGTTGCTGATCAGTGGCTATCTATCCCGTTGGATTGGGCGGCTATTGAGACTAGAAACGGCTGCTAACCGCATCTGTGGTGGTGACGATCGTCGCTCTTCAATCGCGGGTCAAATTGATGAGGATGATCGAGTATGTGTGGTGGGTGCTTAAGCGGTTTTGCAAGTAATTGACCGCCAAAAAAGCCTGACCGAAGTCAGGCTTTCCTCAAGTTGACGATCCTCGAACTAAGGCCGCTTAAATGGCAATTTTGCCGCCATCATTGCGAGTAATGATCACCGTAGCCGATCGAGGACGCGCATTACCGCCATCGGGCCAATGACTGGTAAACAATGCTGGGTCAGTCACCGACTCACTGTTTTCACCAGGATGCTGAATGTTGACAAAAATCGCTTTGCCATCAGGTGTTTCCGTAATGCCAGTAATCTCGCAGTCGCGAGGGCCGACTAGAAAGCGACGCAACACGGTTGGGCTAGCAGTCTGCCCAACATAAGTTTTAACCATCTGCTCACCATCAGCATTGCTGGGTACAGCCTTGCTCGCCACCATTTTGGACTCGCCATCCCCCACTGACCCCGGCAGTGCTGCCAGCATCATGCAGTTTGTTTTATCGGTGTAGTATCCATCATCCGTTTGAATCCACAGCAGCCCCGGCATAGACTCGCTAAACCAGATACCATCTGGGCTAGAGAAATCATTCTCATCCGTTAGACTGGACAGGTTTACATTTGCCTCAGCATCGGCCTGAGCACCAAACAGGTAAACATCCCAGGCAAAGGTGGTTGCCGTTGGCTTATTCCCAGACTCGCGCCAGCGGATAATGTGACCGTTGACATTGCCCTGAGTGGTTTTGTCACTCTTGACATCTGCATAGTATCGAGGGTTGGCCGCATCTAGCGGTGTCTTCACACCTCGACCATTGCTGCTCGACACATTATTGGTCAACGTAAAGTAAACTTCACCATTGACCGGGTTGACCCCGCCCCATTCTGGGCGATCCATCTTGGTGGCTCCGGCAGCATCCGCTGCAATCCGAGCGTTGATCAACACATCCGCTTCGTCGGCAAAAGCATAGTCAGCGTAGTTAGCCACTTTCGGATTGCTCAGGGTCAGGGGCAACCATTCGCCTGTGCCATCCTCGTTAAATTTCGCGGCATAGAGAGTGCCCGCATCCAAATATTTATCCCCGGCTGCTAGTCCGCCCGTTGCATCTCTGGGATCCCATGCCGCAGCGGAAACAAACTTATAGACGTACTCGTTACGAGCATCATCACCGGTGTAGAAAACTAGGGGTTGACCCGCAACAACTTTAGCTGGCCAAGCTCCTTCATGCGCCATGCGACCCAGGGTCGTGCGCTTCTTGGGGGTGACATCTGGGTTAAAGGGATCAATTTCTACGACCCAGCCAAAGGTATTCGCAACGTTACGAAAATCCTGGTCTGCACTGTTGCCAGTCTTACTAGCATCCCAGCGACGGTAAAGATCAGTGTTATCAGTTGCGCTTGCCCGCGACCAGTTGTAGCGACCAGACGTGGCGTTACCGACCCCGTAGCGTTTGAGAGATGCTAATTCTTTCTGGGAGCGAGCAGTATCCTCTTCCCGACGATGGAAGTATCCTGCCCAGTTTTCTTCACCGCTAAGGTACGTACCCCACGGGGTGTAGCCATTACCGCAGTTGTTCAATGTGCCGCGCGTCTGTTCGCCATTGGGAGAAAAGGCTGTAGCCATCATAGAACTGCGACGGGCGGGTCCAGAAATCTCGAAAACAGTTGCTGCGGTTACGCGACGGTTGTATCGCGAGTTGAGATTGATCTGATAGGTTGATCCCTGTTTGGCGATTTCAACAACCGTGACCCCATGCGCGGCGACTTCTTTGTCAATTTCAATGGGGGGGCGGGCAGCGGTGCTTTCTGGGCCATACTCTGTCGGACCATTGGGATGGACAAAGCCCAAATCTTCGCAGACTTCGTGGTTGATGGAGAGCAGAGCGCGATCGCTATTGGTCGGGTCCCAGCCATTGGAGCCGAATCCAAAGTACTGCATGGCATCGTGATGATCGCCTACCCGAACCTCAAAGTCGTTATCGGTGCCGTTGTTCTTGTAGGGCGTAACGTTGCGTTTGATCGGATCACCTGTAGCCAGAAAAACCCTGGCAGTGTAACCGTCAGGAACAGTTAATGTGTCAGCAATCGTTTTAGCAACAGGATTGAAACTGAGAGAAAAGTTCGATGCTGCTTTGGCAACTTGCCCTTTTTGGTTAACTCCATCTGCAAGGAATGCTAACCCCATACCTAACATGGAAGCGGCTGCCAGAGATGAGCTACCCTTGAGAAAACCCCGCCGCCCCATCCGCGCACGGTCTAAAACTTGGCTGAATGAGTCATTCGTAGAGGTATTGTGGATAGCATCTTCAGAAGCGGCAAACTTCTTGATGATGTGTTGAATGCTTTTCTTTTTCGGCATAGCAGAGCAGGCGGAAAAACCGAGACACAGGACACAGCTACTCTATAAGGATTAGGTTAAGAAGAGGTTTAACGTTTGTTTAGCTTATCTTTAAGAAAGGGTAGAGGCTCAAATATCAATAAGATCACAAACCGTTAGCTTGGCGGCGTGGGATTAAGAGTTTCAGGTTGTGCAATCCTATTCCTCCAATCTGGGCTTGGGTGATCGACCAAAGTGTAGCCAAGGCTTACCTCGAAGCAGCCCTGCTGCGCCAGTGCGCCCACAACGAGCGAGCTGAGATTGAAGGAGCTTGACCCAGGCTTAGCCAATCAATTGCATCATTCAGGAGTGATCCATGAGCGCTTCAGATTCTAATAGTCAGCAGCCCACGACTGAACCCACCGAAACGGTAAGTGTGTTTCAGCGCTATCCTAGACCACTTTAAACCCCAAAGACTCAAGCTTTCCTATGGAGATGCAGCTCCGGCGGCGATGATTGGGGCTAGTAACCACTTTGAAGTGGCGATCGCCACTACCGTGATCCTATTCGGGGTTAATTCTGGTGCGGCACTAGCAACCGGAGTGGGGTGCTGATTAAAGTCCTAGTGACGTTAATGCTAGTGGAAATTTCTAAACGCATGGCATTCTGGTTTCCACGAGAGCCAGATAAAAGCAAGCCTGCGCGATCCATGCTGCCGGATTCCTGGTTAAAGCAAGATCTCATCCCTAACACCCACGATTTATAGCTGTCGCCAGTTTGTTTAGGACATTTTTGATGGGGTGTTAAGCGCTCTATCAAAAATGTCCCCGTCCTAACCGCCTTGGCGGTCGCCATATTGCATGAGGGGAGATTTCTCCAGCTAAGTTTGCATCAGATAGCGAAGTTTACAAATCAGATAACGAGGCTACGGTTGCTTCAACATTAAAGGCTTTTCAGAAGTTCTACCAGAGATAGGTTTCATTCAAACTGCTGACGTGATACTCGTCATATTAAATAATAGGTGGTGTTCGGGTAATGATTTTTTAGGACTACCAAATAATCTACCAATTAGCAGAATTATGAACCAGCATTAAAGTAAACCTGCTCTAATTCACGCCCTCGTTGAAGTATGTCTGACCCATTACCGCAAAAACCTTTGTCCCCACCGATCCCTAGCAACGAGACTGAGCGGCTGGCAGCGCTACATCGTTACAAGATTCTCGACACGCCTCCGGAAGCAGCGTTCGATCGCATTACAAAACTGGCAGCGCGGCTGTTTGACATGCCCATTTCCCTCATCTCGTTGGTGGACACGTCGAGAGCCTGGTTTAAATCTTGCGTTGGGTTTGGAGCCAATGAAGTGCCTCGCGATAAAACCCTGTGCAGTTTTGCCGTGTTGACCGATAAGCCGCTGATTGTTCCTGATGCCCGACTGGACGATCGCTTTACCTGCAATCCCTTTGTGCAAAGTGAACCGGGTGTACGCTTCTATGCAGGCGCGCCCCTGCTCAGTCGTGACGGCTTTAATTTAGGAACACTGTGTTTGCTCGACAGTCAGCCCCGTGCTTCATTAACGACCGAGCAGCAAGCCACATTGGTTGACTTAGCCGCAATGGTGGTTGATGAGCTGGAACTAAGATTAGCGGCTCATCAAATTGCTCAGGTCGATGCAGCGCTGCTGGAGGTAATGCAAGGGGTCTCCACGGTCATAGGTCATGCGTTTTTTCCCGCTTTGGTACAACATCTGACCAAAGCACTGGGCATGAGCTACGCCTGTATCAGTTTGTTGGTGAACGAGCACCCAGAGGCATTAGAAACAATTGCTTTTTGCGCTCAGGGTCAAATCATAGACAACATGGAATATGGGTTGCAAGATACGCCTTCCCTGGAAGTGATTCAGCAACAGAAGCTGTGTTACTATCCACAGGGAATTCAGGCTTTGTTTCCCAAAGATCACGTCTTGGCTTCGCTGAGCGTTGAGAGCTATGCCGCCATTCCGTTTTTTGATTCAGCGGGCAAACCGTTAGGATTGCTAAGCGTGATGGACGGCAAGCCTTTAGAGAATCTTCAGCTTGTTCAATCTTTACTGACCATTTTTGCTGTGCGAATTGCCGCTGAACTGGAACGGCAGCAGGCTGCGGAACGCTTGCAACTCTATGCTGATATAGTTCGTGATACTCAGGTGGGCATGGTCGTTTGGCAACTCGAAGACCTCAATGATCCAGGTTCCTTCCGCTTGCTCATTGCCAATCCTGCGGCTTCAGAGTCAACAGGGTTTAATTTCGAGCCACTCATTGGACGGACAATGGCAGAGCGTTTCCCAATGCTGTTGCAAACGCCACTGGTGCATCAGTATATGGAAGTGGTTCGTAGCGGACAAGCGCTAGATTTTGGGGAGGTCTCCTATGGAGAAGATGGCATCACTGCTGGGATTTATAGCTTAAAAGCGTTTCCGTTGCCCAATCGCTGTTTGGGTTTGGCCTTTGAAAATATTACTGCCCGTAAGCGCATTGAAATCCAGTTACAGGAGAGTCAACGCTATAGCCAACAAATTGCAGAAGCCATGCCAGGTATTCTGTTTGTGCATGATCTCATTGAACAGCGCAATGTCTACACGAATCGCCAAATCGCTGATTTTTTGGGATACACCTCTGAGCAAGTGCAGGCCATGGGAGCCGACGCTATCCCTACGCTGATTCACCCGGATGATTTAGAGAAAGTATTGAAATACTTTGAGTCTTTTCGTTCTGCTCCAGAAGGTACGGTTTTGGGAATTGAGTATCAGGCGCGTCATGCCAGTGGCGAGTGGCGTTGGCTGTACTCACAATCCGTGGTTTTCAACCGAACGACAGAAGCTTTACCCCACCAGATCTTAGGGATTTCACTCGACATTAGCGATCGCAAATGGGCGGAAGAGCAATTGCGCCGTGCTGCCAAATTGGATGCATTCCGCCTCTCTCTCGCCGATGCGCTTCGCCCCCTTGCCGATCCAGTCGAGGTTCAGGCTACGGCCAGCCGGGTATTGGGCGAGTATCTCGGCGCAAACCGCGTGGCCTATTTCGAGGTGCGTGGTGCTGGGTATGTTGTTGAGCGCGATTATGTCAATGGTGCCGCCGCCCTTACGGGTGGCTACTCAATGGATTCATTCGGTCCCAAATTGCTCACAGCGTACCGCGCTGGTCGTACCGTATCCATACCTGATGTGGCAACCGATCCTCATTTGTCTTCAGAGGAACGGTCAGCTTATGCCGCGATTCAGATTGGTGCTTATGTTGGCATACCCTTGCTCAAGGAAGGCGAATTTGTCGCTGGACTGGCAGTCCACGCATCCGAATCGCGAGTTTGGACACCGGATGAGGTGTCTTTGGTGGAAGAAGTTGCCGAATCTACTTGGGCGGCAGTCGAACGCGCCCGTGCCGAAGCCGCTCTGCGCGAGAGTGAAAACCGCTTACGGCTGGCGCTGAAGTCAGCACAACTAGGTGCATGGGACTTCAACCCCATGACAGATGTATTGCAATGGGATGAACAATGCAAAGCCATGTTTGGGGTATCGCCTACAGCAGACATCAACTACGAGATCTTCCTGGCAGGCTTACATCCCGAAGACCGCGATCGCACTAACCAAGTTGTGCAATATTCTCTCAATCCTGAAAGTGGTGGAGAGTATGATATTGAGTTCCGCACCATTGGTATTGAAGACGGCGTAGAACGGTGGATTGCAGCAAAGGGAAAAGCATTTTTCAGCCCCGCAGGGATTGCTATCCGCTTTATCGGCACCGTCCTCAACATCACTAATGTGAAACGGGCTGAGGCCGAACGAGAACAACTGCTGGAACGGGAACAAGCAGCACGCGAGACGGCTGAACGAGCAAACCGTATTAAAGATGAATTTCTCGCGGTGCTGTCCCATGAACTACGATCGCCTCTCAACCCGATCTTGGGTTGGTCAAAGCTATTGCAGCAGGGGAAACTGGATGAAACTCGTCAACGTGAAGCTTTGGCAACGATCGAGCGCAATGCCAAGCTACAAACACAGCTAATTGACGATCTACTCGACATCTCCCGCATTATGCAGGGTAAGTTGAGCTTAACGGTCACTCCTGTCAGTTTGACGTTTGTGATTACGGCAGCAGTCGAAACAGTGCAGTTGGCGGCAGAAGCCAAGAATATTCAAATCTTGCTAGACCTCGCGACTGCGACTTCTCTAGTCTCTGGCGATGCGGCTCGGTTACAGCAAGTAGTCTGGAACTTACTCACTAACGCCGTCAAGTTTACGCCAAATGGTGGGCAAGTAACGATTGAATTGCGGCAACTCGACCAATTGGCCCAAATTTGCGTAACAGACACTGGAAAAGGCATCGATCCACAGTTCTTACCCCATGTATTCGAGTATTTCCGTCAGGCAGATGCCACAACGACTCGTAAATTTGGTGGATTGGGTTTAGGACTGGCGATCGTGCGGCAAATTGTGGAAATGCATGGAGGCACCGTTTGGGCAGAGAGCGAGGGAGAGAATCAAGGTGCAACTTTTACGGTACAGTTACCCCTCAATCTACAGGCACGTTCAATCGAGCCAGAATCACCCCACGACGGCACTCTGGCAGAAACTCCTTTAGGCAATCTACAAATTTTGCTAGTAGACGATGATGCGGATACTCGCGAGTTTCAGGCGTTTCTGCTAGAACAAAGTGGAGCGAAAGTAACTGCCGTTGCGTCTGGAGTTGAGGCACTGCAAGCCCTCGACCGATTCATCCCCCATGTGTTGGTGAGTGACGTGGGCATGGCGGAAATGGATGGCTATATGCTGATCCGGCAAATTCGATCGCGTCCTCACAACAAAGGGAGCAACCTTCCAGCGATCGCCTTGACTGCTTATGCCAGAGATCTTGATCGACAGCAATTATTGCAGGCTGGTTTTCAACAGCATTTAGCAAAGCCAGTGGAGCCAGAAGTATTAGTGCGGGAAATTGCTAAGCTGCTTAAACATAACTGACTTTTGTAGAAGCTTTTCTATCGTAAGATTTCTCCAGACGAGTCGGGTAGATGACTGCTTGGTTCAGCCTAACGCAATCCAATAGTCTTGATGAAAAGTCCCATAACTCGCGCTTTATAAAGTCATTTATTTTCATAAGGATCAGTTCATTTTAAGGCGAGATCGGAGTCGAGTTAAACTCAACTCCCGCTCGGCTCAAAGGATGCTTGAAAAGTCCAACTATGGGTAGCGAAACGTTTCAGATCTTCCTCAATTCCCCTTTTTAAGGGGAACTTTGAATTCATTTCCCTTTTTTTAAGGCTACATGTACACACATCTCGCATTACTAGCTGAACATACTGCATTCGCCCCTCAAAATTTGTGTGACATTTTCCTATCTGACATGACATGATTGGCTACTACCAATTTAATGTGAGGAAACATATAAGTATGAGTCCTTAGTGGTGCAGAAAAGTAAATTGTTTCAAGAGAAAAAGGTTGTCACGCGCGAG
>NZ_JCACIN010000091.1:0-155210 GCF_059504425.1 Drouetiella sp. | reverse complement strand
GTTATTGAGAGTGGACAGTGAGTTATTGAGAGTGGACAGTGAGTTATTGAGAGTGGACAGTGAGTTATTGAGAGTGAACGGCGAGTCTCTGAGGCTCGGACGCGAGGGTCAAGCATTAGGAGATGGAGTCTAGAGGTTGAGAAGTCGGTGGGGTGGCATTGCTGAACTAAAGATTTGTCAGAGTTGACAGTTTTCTAGCCCCCTAAATCCCCCAACTCTAGGGGACTTTGAGTTCCGGAAGTCCCTAAAAATTAGGGGATTGGGGGGCAGCGCAGGATGTTCAGCCAGATTCCCAGACGGGTTTACCCAGCAGATCCCCTCACCCCCGCAGCCGATACCGCTGCAAAATCCGCATCACCTCACCCGATCGCGGTTGCGGAAACTCGCCAGGACTGGGCAAATTGCGGCTCCAGTCGGTGATGTTGGCAAAGCCGCGTTGTTGCAGCTCATACAGCGTTTCTAGCGCACCCGCCTCAGAGCCAATGACGAGGACATAGAGGAGTTCGCGATCGCCCTTGGCACGGGAGGAGTCAAGAGTAGAGGAGTCAAGAGTAGAGGAGTCAGAAGCCAGGAGATTAGAAGCCAGAAATTCAGAATTTTGACTCCTGAATCCTGCCTTCTGCCCTCCTAAATTCAACAAAAACCGATTGGCATAATCCGACTGAAACGAGCTAACCATCAGAGTTCTCCTGTTTTGGGTTTCGGGAAGGAAACCCAAAAACCTAGCCGCCCCGAAAGCATGAAGCATCAGAGCGGCTGAAAGGAGTGTTAAAATTCCTCTTTAGCCACCAGACTGCCGCACCGCAGTTTGGGGTCAGCTACTCATCGCTGCTCGTAACAGCTTTGAGTAGCGCCAGATTTTTGGGATTTAGCTACCGCACGGCGAGTTGCAAATAGCTATTAACGTGTGAGCATAGAGGAAAAGAGGGGCGATCGTCAAGCGGCGATACAGTAGAAATATAGCCACAAAAACAGGGAGGCTCTTATGGAAGTGAGTCAAGGCGATGATCCTCATAAACCTATTACCGAGTCAAACTGCGATCGCTCGGCCGTAGCTAATAAACCAGCCGATGAAGCGTTGCGGGCGATTGCTTACAGTATGGATGCCCTCATTCCAGGACTCTATCTCTGGTGTGGCTCGATGCACATTAGGTTGGGAGGCAGCTTGCCTGAAACCAGCTATCCAGGAACGCTTCACAGCTCAGTGGGGATCGCCCTAGTCCTGCCGGGATATCGCATCTACAGTACTTATCAGGGCAGCTATGACCCTTGAGCGATGACCCTCGATAAGCACAAAATTGATGGCATTCCTCAAATCACGGTTAAAACCCTTCCTGCCGCTGATTTTGATCAACAGCTCATTCAAGCAGGATATAGCAAGCTAGGTTCAGCTCCTGCTCAAGGCAACCGTCTCAAGGTCTGGTGGACTCACCCTACTTATACTAGAGTCGAAGCGATCTATAGTCCAGATAGGGCAATCGCCATCACCGCGTATCATGTCGGCTCTTAATTCGGCGAAAAATTTCGCCTCGATCGCTCAAATCTCCCTTCAAGACGTACTATAGCTGTGGAAAGTCCAGCCTCGGAGGACAGGATGCACAAACAATTTCTTGGCAGTTTAGCTTTGGGTAGCCTAGCCGCGATCGCCCCCCTCGTTCTCGCAGCTCCCGCACGGGCAGATGCGCTGGACTGGACCTATAGCCCCACTACTCAACAGCTAGAAATTACCGTGTCGGGCGGTACCCCGCGCTATTTCTTGGCGGCAGAACCCGCGCGGATTGTCCTGGATTTGCCCAACACCGAAGTAGACCCGATCGCCACCGAGCAAAACTACAGCACGGGCGCAATTCGGCAAATTCGTATCGCCCAGTTTCAGCCCGGACAGGCGCGCCTGGTTATGGAACTGGCACCGGGCACCGTACTTGCCCCCGGACAGGTGGAACTGCGGCGGGTGAATGGCGATCGCTGGGTGCTGCGTCCGCTTCTAGTGGGCGAAACAGCCGCGACTCGTGAAACGGCTGTGACTCGTGAAACAGCGACATTGCCTCCTGCTGCTTCTGGTTCTGTACCCAGAACGATCGCCACACCTTCCATGGTGTTTCCAGGGGCGGCTCCCTCGACTTCAGCCACACCGACTCCCGCAAGTTCTGATGCCAGCTTGCCGCCTCTGGAGCCTGGAGCTTTAGCGATTCCTGTAGAAGTTCCTCCTGCTGAATCTCCGGGCACTCCTGCTGCTGTTCCCAGTTCTCCAGCCCCCAGTTCTCCAGCCCCTAGCTCTTCTGAGGCGATCGCGCTTTCTGTTCCTCCTCCTGCTTCCCCCGCTCAGCCCATTCCGCCGATCGCCGCTTCTCCAGCGCCCCTGACGACACTGCCCGCAGACTTGCCACCCGCGACTCAACCTCGCGATCGCGCTACGTCGGCGATTCGAGTTCCCGCCATTGCTCCGACTGCTCCGACTGCTCCACCCGTGCAATCGCCCGTGCAATCGCCCTTGCCCGTTCCATCTCGCCAATCCTCTGCTCAGCCTTTGCCTCAGCCCGCTCCGTTAACCTCTGAGGCTCCTCCAGTTTCGCTCTCAGTCTTGCCGCCTGCCGCGAGTAACGTTATTGAGTTTGGTCAGCCTTTGGCAGTTGCTGCCGTAGTAATTCCTGCCGGAACTGTCTTGAATCTGCGCTATGCCGGAAGAGAGCCGATCGCCTTATCCAACGCCTCTCAGCAAGAAGTTCTGCTGCTGGTTGAAGCTGTACGCGATCGCTCAGGCAACGTCATTATCCCTGCCAATAGCGAAGTCATCGGTCGGTTTGAAACGAGCGATGCGGGTAGCCAATTTATTACCCAATCTATTAATTGGCAAGACCAAACGCTGCTGCTCAATGCCGAGTCAGAAGTATTACGAGGCAACCGCCGTTTCCTAGGACTCTTGGGACAACGCAGCCGCCTCCGTCAGATTCAGCCCAATCAACCTGTAAAAGTACGGTTGATAGAGGATTTGGTCAGGTAGGGATGGGTGGATGAGTGGATGGGTCAATGGGTGGATGAGTTGGTCGCGGCATACCCCACTCATCTACCCCTCACTCATCTACTCATCCACCCCTCTCCCCTCAAACCTAGTGATCGACTAAAACCTCAGTTTCTGCCGCCGCAGCTATCAGCCATTCTTGCATTGCCGGAAGCCCTAAAGTTGCCTCAGCATAGGCTTGAGCGATCGCATCCAAGGGCACTCCGTAGGTGACAAAGCGGGAGACGACGGGGGCAAACATGGCATCAGCGATTGTCCAATGACCAAACAAAAAGTCGCCGCCCTCGCCAAACTCCTGCCGACAGGCGAACCACAGGGTCAGAATGCGATCGATATCGGCTTGCACGTCGGGTGGTGCGCCTTTCCAGGCAAAGCGACTGCGGCAATCCATCGAAAGCCTCTGCCGCAGCGGAGAAAATCCGGCGTGCATCTCGGCGCTAACGCAGCGGGCGATCGCTCTTGCCCTCGGCTCGGCAGGCCAGAGGTGGCGATCGGGAAACAGCTCGGCAAGATATTCGCAGATGGCGCTTGACTCCCACAGCAAAATTTCGCCATGCCGCAACGCCGGAACTTTGCCCGTGGGCGAGTGCTGCAAGATTTGCGATCGCGTTTGCGGCGTGTCTAGCGGGATGCGAATCTCTTCAAACTCGGCTCCTGTCTGCTTCAGTGCTAACCAGGCTCTTAGCGACCAGGAGGAATAGTTTTTGTTGCCAATGATTAGGGTTAGGGGAGGCATAGTCATGCAGGGGTGTTTTGCAGCTCTGGTCGCTCTTCTTGAACGATCGCCCCTTCTACAGGGCAGACTTGAAAACAAATGCCGCAATCAATGCAGGTGGAAAAGTCAATCCAGTACCAGTCGGTGCCTTTGGCGTTTTTGCCGGGACCTTCGCTGATGCAGGCAACCGGACAAGCATCAACGCAATCGGCAACGCCTTCGCAGGTATTTGTGACAATTGTATGGGGCATGGTGTTCTCGCTCTCTCAAATCGGCAGGGGGGTGCAGGGTCAAATCTGCCTGTCTATAGCCTATCAGGTGTTGCTAAAGCCTTGCGGTTTCTGCCAGTTCTGCCCTGTGACGAAGGGCATCATAGTCCCGATCGTCTACTGCCACAAAGCGATCGATCGTTCCCTGGCTGAGAACGGCTTTCCCTTCTGGAGTCTGATGCATATGCAGGAAGACTTGCTGGAGGCGATCGCGCAACTCTGGCGGTACCTGAGTCGAAATCACCCAAGGCGGAATCGGGCTAGCTCCTAGGTCGTCAATAATGCGGATTTGAGCTGCTATTTCTGGATGCCGCTGTAGCTCTAGCTCCAGAACCGTACTGTCGATTGCCGAAGCATCAATCTTGCCGTCTAGAATCCATTGCAGGGAGGTTTGGTGAGCGCCCGACTCGATCGCGGCTCCAAAAAAGCCGTCAAATTCTCCCAATGCCGCTAAGTGGGCGCGGGTAACGTAGTAGCCAGAGTGCGATCGCGGCTCGTTATAGGCCCATGTGCAGCCCCGTAGATCAGCAAAGGTGTGATACGAGCTGTCTTGACGCACCACCACATCTGAAAAATAGATGGGTTTGCCCTGATAGCGATCGCCTTTAATCACAGGAGCCGCCAACAGCTCAATGCTAGGAATCGCCTGATCTGCTTTCCAAACATAGGGCAATCCACAAATCCAGCCCACCTGAATTTCACCGCGATCGAGTCTTTTTTCTCGCTCTTGCCAAGGAATAGCGTCGATCCATTCGATTGGCATTTGGAGCTGTTGGCTGGTGTAGGTGACGATCGCCTCGCAGATTGGCGCAAAATTCTCTGCCATGCAAGAGGTAAATTTGAGGCTTTTCATGAAGGCTTGATGTATCTTTAGATTACAGCGCCAAGCTTAATCTTTTGTTGAGCAGGTGATTACCTATTGTTAACCAATCCTCAATGGCGTTCAGCTATTCTAGCCAGGGAGGCGGGTCTGTGAATACCTGTAGCAATTTTTATGTCTAATCTGCTTGAGCTGGCTCGTGAGGGCGGGCCAGTTATGGCTCCACTGCTAGGGCTTTCGGTTGCGACAATTGCCTGTGGTCTAGAGAGAGCCTGGTTTTGGTACAAGCTCTTGAGCAAAGAAGACCAGGTGGTGCATGATGTCTTGGACGCAGCGCAGTATAGTCTTGAGGAAGCACGATCGATCGCGGAACAGTCGCAAGCTTTGCCGATTGGTCGATTTTTGACAGCTCCTCTTAAGCTGAAACGGCCCACGCCTGAAACGTTTCGCTTGGCGCTGGAAGCCTCTGCCGACAAAGAGTTTGTCAGGATGCGCAAGGGTGACAAACTGCTGGAAACTGTGGTGGCGATCGCGCCGCTGTTGGGGCTACTGGGCACAGTCATAGGTTTAATCACGACGTTTGGCAACCTGAATGTGGGGGGCGGTGGCTCTGGCGAACAGGCCAGCGCGGCGGCTGCCGGGATTGGAGAAGCGCTCATTGCTACTGCCGCCGGGATGATTGTGGCAATTTTGGCTCTGGTTGTCTTTCGAGTTTTTGTCACCTTTCAGTCACAGCAGATGGATTACTTCTCTGAAGTGGGTTCAGAACTGGAGCTAATCTATCGACAAAACTGGTATGAACCGCAGAATCTGGAAATGACCGATCGCCGTTCACCTGTGAGTAATCTTTAACTAGACTTGTAGCTGTAATCCTGATGCTTTAAGTCTGATCTTCTCAGTCTACTGTTCTATCACCCTGCTGCTCCCCATGCGATCCAATCGCCATCGTCGCTCTAATTCTCTCCCCGAAGTTAACCTGATTCCGATGATGGACGTGTTAATGACCGTCCTAACTTTCTTCATCTTGATTTCGATGACGCTTGCCCTAGAGCAGGGTGTAGAAATTCAGCTCCCTCAGCAGCAGACGGCTAACCCTCAACAGCCTACCCCGTCACCGATGATCGTTGAGCTAGATGTCCAGGGTGTTTCTCTCAATGATCAGCCCATTGCCTCTGCTCCCCTGATGCTGCAAGTCAAAGCTTATTTAGAGAAAAATCCCAAGGGCGTAGTGGTATTGAAAGCTGAACCGCAGATGCCCTATGCCGATGTGGTGAAACTGCTGACTGATCTGAAAGCAACGGGTGGCGAACGAGTTTCACTGGCGATCGAGTAGAGACTCATCTTTTTTAAGAAGCCAGAAAAGGTGAGCTGTAGGAATTTTGTAAAGGCGATCGCGTCACCATAGCTAAGTGCGCTTCAGTCTTTGAAGGGTTCTTAAAGATGAATTCGCTGTAGTCTGCCAAGTTGTCCAATCCGGTCACGTTCAACAGGATTTCGGCAGCTATCCAGAATAGAGTGTTAAAGATTTGGCTTTTACAACGAGCGTTCATCTGTCTAGCCTCCAGCCAGTTTGGGTTTGCTTTTCCCTGGTGAACTCACTTACCTATCCGAAGAGGTTCGGCAGATTATGCAGAACCAAAAAATCCCCTGGAAATCTGAGCGATCGCCAAGGGAAGATGGAGGAATTAAAGTCAAAGGCTTTACTCAAGTTGTCAGCAAGGGCGGGTAGGATTACGCAAAACTTGCCAATCTATCCAAAAGGGCAGGGCTACGCTGACCGAGCTATAAAGGCGACCTAGAGATGGCTCGAAGTTCAGCTCAATCCAATTAAGTAGGCTTAGCGCCCATTACAATATCTTCGATCGGGCGACGGGCGCTAGCTAGCGCGGCTGAGGTCGGATAGCCTAGACGAAAAGCAAATGTTGGCTTCCAGCTTGCATCTTGAGTCATCTGGGCTAAAAGTTCCGCTGTTTGGGGCGCTTTGCCGAGCTGTCGTTCTCGATCTACCATCTCTGGAAGCTGGTTAAGCGGTTGCATAGCCAATCCTTGTGTCGTTGCCCAGAGATGAATCTGTTGCCAGAGCTGTCCAGCTTGTAAGGCTTGAGGCTGATCATACAAATCCCGAACGGCAATCAAACCAAACGCAGGCGAGGTGTCTAAAGCGGTTTTGGTGCTATTTATCCACGATTGATGCTGCGTCTCAGGTGAGACAGAGGGCAACATCTTAACCAATGAGCGCATCATCCAGGACAAGCCAGAAGCATCGATATGCACACCGCTCCGCTGCTTTTGAAGGTCTTGCCAGCTTGACCGAAACCAGCGATCGCCATCATGAGACATGGTTGGATCTGCGACGATCGCTTCTGTTGCCGCTAGCGTTCCTTCAGAAAAGCGCTGGCGCTCTGGGTCTGAAACTAACAGAAATAGCTTTAACTTAGCCTGATCTTCAGCCTGATCTTGAGCTAGGGCGGCCAATGATGCTAAAGCCTCAGGCGCAACCGAACGCTGGAGGTCATAAGCCGCACGATTTGTCCGCCGATTGGGGATGGCATCATACAGCGCTGGGGTAGAGCGTTGGCCGGAGGATAGGTTGAGCGTGGCTACCCGTTGAGAGTCGAGATTAGCAGGCGGTTGGGTCAGGGTGCCTGGGTCAAGCGTGAGTTGAGCGCGATACCCTTCAGCTTGAGCCGCCAGCAGCATGTTCTCAACAGCGCACCCTAGCCCGATTCGCATTTCTCGGAGGTAGGGGTCCATTGCACCCAGGTGGCGGCGGGTATCTGCATACACATTGATCTGCTCGCCTTGCTGAGAGCTTGTGACTTGGAATATCCAGGGCTGGGTATTGTGGGGGCTAGAGGCTAAGATTGCCGATCGCACTAGGGCTAAAGCTCCTTCAGGGCGATCGGTTCGCCAGGTTTCCCAGGGTTCATAGGCGGGGCCAGTGCCCGTGCTCCATACGCCTCGGTCATAAGAGCGCCATACACCGCCTGCAACGACAACGGTCACAGCACTAGCTGCCGTGAGTTTTAGAAAGCTTCGTCTTTTCATCAAGTTCTCTCTGGGGTGAGGGTAGGAATCGCAGCAGGCATTGCGGTTAGCTGGGGCCACTCTGCTAGAGCTGTTTTGCTCATGTAAGGGCGCATAACTTGCAGCATTAAATTAATGGCTGCTTGAATGGTTTGAGGATTGATAGCCGCGTCCTCCATTTCCAGCGAGGGCAGCCAGGCATCATTGATCAGCCAAATAATTTTGATTAGGGCAGGTAAAGTGGTCGAATCCTCGAAACGCCGGAGAACGCCCGTCTCAACCAATCCTTGGCAAAAGGATTCAATTTCTGCTAGCCGCTGTCGATGAATGGTGCGATACCGCTTTTTCAATTCCGGATCGGCTTGAAAGAGAGCGATTTGCTCTCGGTAAAAAAAGCGATATTCCCATAACAGAAAAAAGACGCGACTCAATCTTTCATGCAGATGACTCAATGAGGGCTTAACATTCGGGGTCCAGCCTCCGTCCATTTCACGGATCATTTGCTCCAAGATGGCTTGAATAATTTCCTGTTTATTTCTGAAGTGATAGTAGAGATTGCCAGGACTGATCTTTAGAGACTCAGCAATGTGATTGGTTGAAACGGCAGATGTCCCCTGTTGATTAAACAGTTGAATCGCGGTTGCAATAATCCGAGATTTTGTACTCTGGGCAGTCATAAACAAAAGCTTAGAGTAATTACTCTAACATCCTAGAACAATTACTCTAAATGTCAACCCTACCTTGAACTCCCATCCAAACGCTGTCAGCCGTTGGCGAGTTATATTTATTAAGCTGGAGGGCAGCGGCACTTCGCGCAGAAAACCCTGTGGGGTGACTGTACGAGGTTTGTCGATCGCGGCTGCAAACTAACCTGAGCGTGAGCAGCCACCCCTATTTCTAACCGTTCTTTTACCTTAAGTGGGAGTTTGCTTGTGACTCAGACCAACCTGGATTTTCTGGCAACAACTGATCCGATCGTGGCAGGGCTGGTTCAGCAAGAGCTTCAGCGCCAGCGCGACCACCTGGAGCTAATTGCCAGCGAGAACTTTACCTCGGCAGCCGTGATGGCAGCCCAAGGCTCGGTGCTGACCAATAAATATGCTGAAGGCTTGCCCAAAAAGCGCTACTACGGCGGTTGCGAATTTGTCGATGAAGTCGAGCAGATTGCGATCGATCGCGCTAAGCAGCTCTTCGGCGCCGCCCATGCCAATGTGCAGCCGCACTCAGGTGCTCAGGCAAACTTTGCCGTTTTTCTCTCGCTCCTAGAACCGGGCGACACGATTATGGGCATGGACTTGTCCCATGGCGGACATTTGACCCATGGCTCTCCGGTGAATGTTTCTGGTAAGTGGTTCAAAGCCTGTCACTATGGCGTGAGTCAAGAAACCGAGCGACTTGACTATGATCAAATTCGCGATTTGGCTTTGCAGCACCGTCCTAAAATGCTGATCTGCGGCTACTCGGCTTATCCTCGTGTGATTGAATTCGATAAGTTCCGGGCGATCGCCGACGAAATCGGGGCTTACCTGCTAGCAGACATTGCCCACATCGCTGGATTGGTTGCCTCTGGGCATCACCCCAACCCAATTCCTCACTGTCACGTTGTTACCACCACCACCCACAAAACCCTGCGGGGACCTCGCGGCGGTTTAATCCTCACGGGCGATGCTGAGCTGGGCAAGAAGTTTGATAAGGCAGTCTTCCCCGGAACGCAGGGCGGCCCCCTGGAGCACGTGATTGCAGGTAAAGCCGTAGCGTTTGGAGAAGCGCTCCAGCCCAGCTTTAAGACCTACTGTGGTCATGTCATCGAGAATGCTAAGGCGATGGCGGCTCAGCTTCAGGAGCGGGGCCTGAAGACCGTTTCTGGCGGCACAGACAATCACCTGATGCTGGTGGATTTGCGATCGATCGCCCTCACTGGCAAGCAAGCCGATCAGCTGGTCAGCGGGGTCAACATCACGGCAAACAAAAACACCGTGCCCTTTGATCCTGAGTCACCCTTTGTCACCAGCGGTCTGCGTCTTGGTTCTCCCGCTATGACCACACGCGGCATGGGCATCGAGGAGTTCGTTGAGATTGCCAACATCATCAGCGATCGCCTCCTCAACCCCGAAGATGCGGCTGTCGCGCAAACCTGCCGTCAGCGCGTCGCCGATTTGTGCGATCGCTTCCCCCTCTACCCTCACCTAGTGGCATCCGTACCTGCCCTGGTGTAGCTTAGGGTCTAACTAAAAAGGGAGCTGAAACACGTTTCAGCTCCCTTCGCCAGAATTCAAGATCCAGAATTCAAGATCCAGGTTTTTATGCCGGGTAAATCCTCAGCCGCCGATTCGGTTCTTCACCAAAGCTAGAGGACTTGAGCCGATAATGCTCTACTAACTCATGCTGCATTTTGCGCACCTTTGCTGATCGCGGTAGAAGCTCCACAGGTTGACCTTTGGGCAACACAATTTGCTCTACGGCTAGACGCGCTTCCTCCAAAGCCTCGATTTCGTCTTCGTCAGCGCTGTTGTAAAACAGGCTCAGGCTAGCAGACTCATCTTCTTCATCCGTTTCCTGAAGGTGCAGCATCCGCTGGAGGGCACGAATGATCTGCGGCAAGCTATTCGACTTGACGACATGCACCGGAACTTGACGGTTTTTTGCTAACAGCCGCAGCTTAGAGTGATTTTTGATATGCGATCGCAATGCCAGTACCGCATCAGCGCTGTCGATATCTTTGGTCAGGACGATCGGCAGATTCAGCGTCCGGATCACTTCCTCTAGCTGATGCCGACTGATAGCGTAAGGATAAACATGCAGCGGCAGATCTTCCCCATTTGGCCCAGGTCTGGGCACTGCGCCCATCGGCTCCATCTGCGTGAAAGCGTCTGCCAGAGAATCATTCAAGAGCTGATCAAACTCCTGCCGTTCAGAAAGAGGCTCTGAGGGAGCAATAGAGTTGCCTAACTCAGCCCAGCTTGAGTCGCCCCGACCTAACTCACCCCGACCTAACTCACCCCGACCTGAGTCGCCCCGACCCATATCGTTGCGCTTGTAGGAAGACATCGGGGTGACTTGTCCAGACGATCGCCATCCCCCCCGGCTCGAATTTTGCGTGTAGCCATTCAAAGGAGAGGCTCCGAAAGGCTTAGAAGCGGCAATCTGAGGGGCAGCAGGCGTTTCCTGCGTCGTAATCACGTTGCCCTGTTCATCCACTGTGCGCACCTGCAATACGGGCTGTCGTCCTCGCAGCAGCGTATCCACGGTTTCTGCTACCTGCTCATGCACAACCCAGCGCTGCCGTTCCAGCATTTCGACAGCAATGTCAAAGGTGGGCGGCGCTTTGCGTTCCAGCACGCTCTTTTGACTGCCCCGACGACGCGCTTCCTCATCCCCCAGGGTGACAGACTGAATGCCCCCTACCAAATCGGAAAGGGTCGGGTTTTTGATCAAATTCTCAATCCGGTTGCCGTGAGCGGTGCCCACAAGCTGCACGCCTCTCTCGGCGATTGTCCGTGCTGCCAAAGCCTCCAGCTCTGTGCCAATCTCATCAATCACAATTACTTCAGGCATATGGTTTTCCACAGCCTCAATCATTACCTGATGCTGAAGCTCAGGACGAGACACCTGCATCCGTCTGGCCCGACCGATCGCCGGGTGAGGAATATCGCCATCTCCCGCAATTTCGTTCGAGGAGTCAATAATTACTACCCGCTTGTTTAGGTCATCGGCTAGCACGCGGGCAATTTCTCGGAGAGCGGTGGTCTTGCCCACGCCGGGACGACCTAACATCAGAATCGATTTTCCTGTCTCCACCAGATCGCGGATCATGCCGATCGTTCCAAAAATAGCGCGACCGACGCGGCAGGTTAGACCAATCACATCTCCGGTGCGGTTGCGAATAGCGCTAATTCGGTGCAGGGTGCGTTCAATTCCCGCCCGGTTGTCCCCGCTAAATATGCCGACCCGCTCAATGCAGTAGTCCAAATCGGATCGGGAAATGGGGACTTCAGAGAGATACTCGGCTGTTCCAGGGAAGCGGGCTTCGGGACGACGACCTAGGTCTAGCACAACTTCCACAAGGCGATCGCGCTGAGGATGGTGTTGTAAAGTCTCTCGAATTGCTCCAGGCAGCATTTCCAGGAGCTGATTGAGGTCGTCCGTAACTTGATTTGTAATCTGAACAGGCTCAACCTTATCGGACAGAGGATCAGAGGGGCTACTAAATGTCATGGAGGATGAATATCTGGGTGCGAGAAGCGAATCGAGAAAAGGAGCGTGAGAAAAGGCTTACTTTGGGACGGTCTGTCTGAGTTTCATGGGTGCCTTGACGGGTGAAATGAGCGAGTGCGCCAGATGTACGGCTTGCCACAACAGCTCTGGCGTGTCTTCTAGCGCTGGAGATGCCGCTGGGTTAACCGACTGCTGCATTTCTAACTGGTCTAGAACGGGAGAAAGCAGCACACGAGCATAGCTGCCAAAGGCCAGTCCAGAGATGCCCTGTTGCGGGTTAGGCTGCTGTCCTTTACGCAAGCCGATCGCCTCTAGCTTGGCAACGGTATGGCTGTTCGTTCCACCCGCTAGCTGCACATAGCCCGGTAAGTTCATGGCCAGAACCTTTTGACCCAATTTCACTGCCGATCGGGTTGCGCCATCACCAATGTCTCCGCTCATGGGTCTGCCGTCAGTTTGCCAAATGAGGTCACAGGGCAATGATGACAAGCCAGACATTATCTTATAGAGTGCCCGAAGATAGTCCTCCAAGCCCTCGCCATCTGGACAGCTTAAAGCCACCAGCTTTAGGCGCGGCAGGACGGGCACAATCGCCGTTTTCCACAGCCGTTCAAACTCGCTGAAACGACCCATCTGAGTATGAATCTCGACAGCATCAACATCCCTCAGCAGGGCAGCGACTGTGGTCAGAGGCGCAGTGTGAGATTGTGTAAAAATCTTTTGCTCAGGACAAATGGGCAGACAGCGACCGCAACCATAGCAATGGCTCTCAAGAACGCCTTGCTCAAAAACGATCGCTCGTGCCGGACAAATCGTTTCACAGGGACGAGGACAGTCTGTTGGACAGGTGGATGGGTCAAAGCTTGCCTTGCGGAAGTGCGGATCTTCGCCATCGCTGAGGCTCACCATTAGCCAAGGCTGACCGTTGCCCGAATATCCTCTCATCTGCGCTTCGGGTGCTAGAGCTTCTGCTGCTCGCAGCCCATCTTGCGCCGCTGATACCACGGCTGGATCAGCCGCAACGTCAACACAGTCCGCACCTGCCAAAGCATACGCCAGGGTGAGGCTTCTAACGGCAGGGAGGTGCTGGAAACTGGCTCCGCAGATCAGCTTGAACCAAGTGCCACCCTTCAGCGATCGTAGGGGATAGTACAAATCAATCACCCTTACATACTAAAGGGTTATGTCTGAGCTGACGAGAAAACTCGCATACATTGCAGTCTACCGTAGAGACAGAGAACTTGCATGTATTATGAATTGCCTCCTCTCAATAGTGATCCCCATTGGATTTGGCTCAATTCCTCGTCAGTTTGTCTCGGTAAGCGCCGCAGATTTCAACAGGCTCTAAGAGACGCAACTCAAGCAGCCGCTAAAAATTGCTGTAGGGGCTTCCAGCTAAAGCTACGTCCGCCACCCATTTCAACCACAACCTTAATTCGAGGTTCGATCGAGGGAAGCGTAATTAAGTACTCGATCTCTTGCTGCGACAGCACTACCCCCTCCTGCATCCAAATCACAAGCCCTTTAGATTTAGCGGGTAGATGCTCTAGCTGATAGCCTGCCACTGGCATTACATAGTAGCGATAGCCAACCGATCCCTCCCGCTCCAACGTTTTCTTGCCCAGATGGGGCGGACGCATGCCGTGAATGTTCATTAAGTAAGAAGATAGATCTCCTAATCCACGGGCTGTGATGGAAAGCATGGTGTAGCCTGATGCGCGCAACCGTCGCTGATAGCGCCCTTCATGTCCACCCTCTAAAGGCACGTAAAGCCCAACTGAGCCGGAGGATTCTACGTCTTGAATGAATTTTTTGCCAGTGGTGATCAATGCCATAGCCTATTCGTCCTCAAAATTCAATTTCAAGCGCTAGAGAATCATTATAGGGAAGGCGCGATCGCCAATCAAGCTTACTGTCCTGAATAATTACGTTATTTTTCACAGGGGACAGTTTTTGCCCATTGAGCGAAGAGTCGCAACAAAAAAATGGGTGATGCTCTGGACAATTTCTCAATATTTGTTTATGATGAATGACTGTTGCCAAAACATGGATTGAGGCAGTAAGCGTCTCAGAGGATACTGGAAAGATCTTGCAAATGTTCTCTCCAAGTCCTGGCACACTTGCACAGAGATAGGCAAATTAGTTTTTGACTTCTCTAAGCTGACTTGAAGCGTGTAAAAGTTTTGTGTTGTCCTCAACTGCGTAAAAGCAGCTTGAGACATCACATTCTGTTGGATTAACAGAGAGGGAGAATCTAGTGAGCTAGTTCTGACTGGCTCCATCTCTGTGTGATGTGTAAAGCAAGGGGAGACTCATTGTGTCTGTTGGTATTCTTGGCACAAAGCTTGGGATGACCCAAGTGTTTGACGAAACGGGAATTTCTATTCCTGTCACCGTTGTGCAGGCTGGTCCCTGCACTGTTACACAGATCAAGACTCCGGAAACGGATGGCTATTCTGCGATTCAAGTTGGCTATGGAGAAGTTAAAGCAAAGGCGCTCACTAAGCCCGAACTGGGTCATTTCCAGAAATCGGGTGCGTCACCGCTACGGCATCTACAGGAGTATCGCCTAGAGAATCCCGGTTCTTATGAATTGGGTCAGCAGCTCAAAGCGGATACGTTTGAAGTGGGTCAAGTTATCGACGTCGTTGGCACCAGCATCGGTCGTGGCTTTGCAGGCTATCAAAAGCGGCACAACTTCAAGCGAGGTCCAATGTCGCATGGTTCTAAGAACCACCGCGCTCCGGGTTCAACGGGTGCAGGGACTACGCCGGGTCGAGTTTACCCTGGTAAGCGGATGGCGGGTCGTTTGGGCAATAGCCGCGTCACTATTCGGAAGCTGACCGTGGTGCGGGTTGATGTCGAGCGGAATCTTTTGCTGATTAAGGGCGCTGTTCCGGGTAAGCCGGGTGCATTGCTCAACATCTTGCCTGCCACGATCGTGGGTCAGAAGTAGGGCGATCGCAACTCTCAGGTCATAGCTCTTAAGTCATAGCTCTTGAGTCATAGCATTGGGTTCCGAATAGTGCCCGCTGGTGTAAAAGGATAAAGATATGGTGGATTGTGTAGTAAAAGATTGGCAAGGAGCAGAGGCAGGACAAGCCTCGCTCGACCTAAGGGTTGCTAAAGAAGGAAGCGCGGCTCATATTGTGCACCGGGCACTTGTGCGGCAAATGAATAATGCCCGTCAAGGCACTGCCTGTACCAAGACTCGCGCTGAAGTCAGAGGCGGCGGTCGCAAGCCTTGGAGACAGAAGGGGACAGGTCGAGCTAGAGCTGGTTCAAACCGTTCTCCGTTGTGGCGTGGCGGTGGCGTGATCTTTGGACCTAAGCCCAGAGATTATTCTGTCAAAATGAACCGCAAGGAGCGCCGATTGGCTCTGAGAACGGCTTTACAGAGCCGTGTAGACAATCTAGTCATTGTTCAAGATTTTGCCGAGAATCTTCCTCGTCCCAAAACGAAGGAATTGGTGCAAGCAATGGGTCGTTGGGGCATTGAGGTGGAGTCTAAGATTCTGCTGATTGTCTCTCAAAGAAATGACAATGTTTACCTGTCTGCTCGCAACGTAGGCAATCTAAGACTGATTTCTGCCAATAACTTGAACATTTTTGACATCCTGGCGGCAGATCAGATTGTGGCAACGCAGTCCGCCATCGAAACGATTCAGGAGGTCTACGGCGATGACTAGAATTGATTCTCGTTCCCTTCCAGATTTAATCCGTCGCCCGCTCATTACTGAAAAGGCAACTCGGTTGTTGGAAGAAAACAAGTATTCCTTTGAGGTGGAGACTCGTGCCACGAAGCCTCAAATCAAAGCGGCGATCGAAGAATTGTTTGACGTGAAGGTCGTAAGCGTCAATACCTACAATCCACCTGCTAAAGAACGTCGTGTTGGTCGCTTTGCGGGACATCGTGCCCAATGCAAGCGGGCGATCGTTACCCTGGCATCAGGGGATTCCATTAGCCTGTTCCCTGAAGTTTAGAGTCTGTAAAGAGGTTGATCCATGGGCATTCGATACTACCGACCCTATACTCCCGGCACCCGCGAACGGGTCGTCTCTGACTTCTCCGAAATTACGCATACCGTTCCGGAAAAGTCCCTAACGAAGCGAGTTCATCGTCCAAAAGGTCGCAACAACCGAGGCGTCATTACCTGTCGCCATAGAGGCGGTGGGCACAAACGGCTTTATCGCATTGTTGATTTTCACCGCAATAAGCACAATATTCCTGCCAAGGTCTTCTCGGTTGAATACGATCCCAACCGGAATGCTCGGATTGCGCTGCTGCATTATCAAGATGGCGAAAAGCGTTACATTATTCATCCTGCCAATCTTAAGGTAGGCTCGACGGTAATTTCTGGACCTACGGCTCCCTTTGAAATTGGCAACGCGCTGCCTTTGGGCAATATGCCTTTGGGTACTGCCGTTCACAATGTGGAGCTGGTGCCTGGTAAGGGCGGACAGATTGTTCGGGCTGCTGGGACTTCGGCTCAGGTTGTGGCAAAAGAGGGTGACTACGTGACCCTGCGTCTGCCCTCGACTGAGGTACGCCTCATTCGCAAGGACTGCTACGCCACGATTGGTCAAGTTGGCAATGGCGATGTGCGGAACACGAGCCTGGGCAAGGCTGGACGCAAGCGCTGGAAAGGTCGCCGTCCCGAAGTTCGGGGAAGCGTCATGAACCCAGTGGATCACCCACATGGTGGAGGTGAAGGTCGGGCGCCGATCGGTCGTTCTGGACCTGTTACGCCTTGGGGTAAGCCTGCATTGGGCTACAAGACTCGCAAGAAGAAGAAGCTGAGTAGCTCTATGATTGTGCGCCGCCGCCGTCGGACATCGAAGCGGGGCAGAGGCGGACGTGAGTCTTAAGGCTCTCTGTTGAATACGCTGAACTTAATTTGACTAGAGGTTTATTAAGACTATGTCTCGTTCTCTCAAAAAAGGTCCTTTTGTCGCCGATCATCTGATGAGCAAAATTGAGGCGCTCAACGTTAAGGGTGAGAAGCAGCTCATTAAAACTTGGTCGAGAGCATCCACGATCTTGCCGAACATGATTGGACATACGATCGCCGTTCACAACGGTCGTCAGCATGTACCTGTTTTTGTGACAGAGCAAATGGTGGGACACAAACTCGGTGAATTTGCCCCTACTCGCACCTTTAGAGGTCATGCGAAGGGCGATAAGAAAGCCCGTCGATAAGGGTCAAAAGATACGGTTGGAAAGGCAGTGATAGGTAACGGCAATTAGCATCAGCGATCGGGCTGATAGCTGATGGCTAATCGCTTTAAGGAGATAAAGAATGGCTACTGCTACTGGAGAGGTCAAAGCAATTGCGCGGTACATCCGGATGTCGCCCCATAAGGTGCGCCGGGTATTAGACCAAATTCGAGGAAGGTCTTACCGTGAAGCTCTGATTATTTTGGAATTTATGCCCTACCGAGCTTGCGAGCCTATCCTCAAGGTTTTGCGATCGGCGGTTGCCAACGCTGAGCACAACGAGGGCTATGACCCAGCAAGCTTAGTGGTCAGCACAGCATTTGCCGATCAGGGTTCTGTGCTGAAGCGTTTTCGCCCACGGGCACAGGGTCGCGCTTACCAGATTCGGAAGCCAACCTGTCATATTACGATCGCCGTGGCTCCGGGCGAAGTCGAAGAGTAACGGTTTCTAAAAATTTCTATTTATTCTCTAACGCTTTCATCTCAGAGGACGCACCGTGGGACAGAAAATTCATCCAGTAGGCTTTCGCCTTGGCATTACGCAGGAGCATCGATCGCGCTGGTTTGCGGATTCCAGTCGCTACCCTAAGCTCTTGCAAGAGGATCATACGATCCGTGATTTCATTGAAAGAAACCCCATGAAGCTCAAGAGCCTTGAGAGTCCTGGAATTTCTCAAATTCGGATCGAGCGCAAGGCGGATCAAATCGATCTGGAAGTGCATACAGCTCGTCCAGGGGTTGTCGTCGGTCGGGGCGGACAAGGCATTGATGAACTGCGTGTTGGATTGCAAAAAGCCCTAGGTAATAGCGAGCGCCAAATTCGCATCAACGTTGTGGAAGTAGCGCGAGTGGACTCAGATGCGGGTCTGATTGCTGAATATGTAGGGCAGCAGCTAGAGCGCCGCGTTTCGTTCCGCCGAGTTGTGCGTCAGGCAATCCAACGAGCGCAGAGAGCTGGTGCGGAAGGCATCAAGATTCAGGTCAGCGGTCGTCTCAACGGCGCTGAAATCGCTCGGACTGAGTATACCCGTGAGGGTAAAGTGCCGCTACACACCCTGCGGGCGGATATCGATTTCGCCTACAAGACTGCTCAGACCATCTATGGCATCTTGGGCATCAAGGTGTGGGTCTTCAAGGGCGAAATTATCCCTGGTCAAGAGGAAATCGCAGCCCCCACAGGTGCACAGCCTCGGCGCAAACAGCAGCAGCGCAAGCGGCAGCAGTTCGAAGATCGATCGAATGAAGGTTAAAGGAAAGCGAACGGAGTATCGTCTCTGTTCCTGAATCCTGACCCCTGACTCCTTAAAACAAGGCAAGTATCATGTTAAGTCCAAGAAGAACTAAATTTCGCAAGCAGCATCGCGGACGGATGCGCGGTCTGGCAACTGCAGGAAACGAGATCAACTTTGGCGACTTTGCGCTCCAGGCTTTAGAACCTTCCTGGATTACCGCTCGTCAGATTGAGGCTAGTCGTCGAGCTATGACGCGCTACATCCGTCGGGGCGGAAAAATCTGGATTCGGATTTTCCCAGATAAGCCCATCACCATGCGTCCTGCTGAAACCCGGATGGGTTCTGGTAAGGGGAACCCAGAGTTTTGGGTGGCTGTAGTCAAGCCCGGTCGCATCATGTTTGAGGTTGCTGGGGTTTCTGAAGAAATTGCCCGTGAAGCCATGCGGCTTGCTTCTTTCAAGCTGCCGATTAAGACCAAGTTCATCACTCGTGAGTCTGGAGAGTCATAATGCCTCTACCTAAAGTGGATGAGGTTCGAGACCTCAGCGATCAGGAAATATCCGATCAAATCGTGTCAGTTAAGAAAGAGCTATTTCAGTTGCGCTTTCAGAAAGCCACTCGCCAGCTCGAAAAGCCCCATCAGTTTAAGCATTTGCGCCATCGCCTCGCTCAATTGATGACAATCGAACATGAGCGGCAGGCTAAAGCAGCTTCGGATTCATAAATTAAGCGCATGGAGTTAAGTGGCAATGGCAGTTAAAGAGCGGGTGGGTGTAGTCGTTAGCGACAAAATGGAGAAGACGATCGTTGTGGCGATCGAAAATCGTGCCCCCCACCCTAAGTACAAGAAAGTTATGGTGCGAACCAAGCGCTATAAAGTTCACGATGAAGAGAACCGATGCAAGGTGGGCGATCGCGTTCGCATTCAGGAGACTCGACCCCTCAGCCGCACCAAGCGCTGGACTGTGATTGAAGTTCTCAATGCCCCCAGTTTATAGAGTCAAAGGTTGAAATAACGAGGGAGGCTAACGATGATTCAACAGGAATCTTACCTGAATGTGGCAGACAACAGCGGCGCTCGCAAGCTCATGTGTATTCGGGTTTTGGGGGGTAACCGTCGCTACGCAGGCGTGGGCGACGTAATTATTGCGGTGGTCAAAGACGCGATCCCCAATATGGCTGTGAAAAAGTCTGATGTGGTGCGCGCGGTGATTGTCCGCACTCGCAAGGGTCTAAGACGCGAAAGCGGCATGAGCATTCGATTTGACGACAATGCTGCCGTTATTATCAATGCTGAAGGCAATCCCAGAGGCACTCGCGTGTTCGGGCCTGTTGCCCGTGAGCTACGCGACAAGAGCTTCACCAAAATTGTTTCACTGGCACCGGAGGTATTGTGATGGCTAAACCCACGAAGGTTCGTCACAAGGTACATGTTAAGAAGGGCGACACGGTTCAAGTGATCGCGGGTAGCGAGAAAGGGAAGGTTGGCGAAGTTTTACGGGTTCTTCCTGAAATCAGCAAAGTGGTGATTAAGGGGGTCAACATTAAGACAAAGCACGTCAAGCCTCAACAAGAAGGCGAGTCTGGACAAATCACTGCTCTAGAGGCGCCGATTCACAGCTCAAACGTCATGCTCTATTCCACCAAGGAAAAGGTGGCTAGCCGCATTTGCTACACCCTGAATGCGGACGGTCGTAAAGTGCGGATGCTGAAGAAGACGGGCGAAATGCTGGACTAGCATGGACACCGACTAAGGATAAAGCTCGATTCAAGACTAAAGATGTTTTTCCCTGACCAAGCCCAGGGATTTGATTAAGGATAAAACTTTATGGCACATAGCAAAATCAAGTCGCTCTACCAGGACACGGTTGCCCCAAAGTTAATTGAGCAATTCAACTACGGCAACATTTACCAGGTGCCCAAGGTTGTAAAGGTGACTATTAACCGAGGATTGGGGGAAGCGGCGCAAAACGCTAAGGCGTTAGAAGCTTCTCTGGCAGAGATTGCTCTGATCACGGGTCAAAAGCCTGTTGTGACGCGGGCTAAAAAGGCGATCGCCGGATTCAAGCTCCGGAAGGGAATGCCTGTTGGCATTATGGTAACGCTACGTTCTGACCGGATGTATGCGTTTCTCGATCGCTTAATCAACCTCTCACTTCCTCGAATTCGCGACTTTCGAGGAGTCAGCCCAAAAAGCTTTGATGGTCGAGGCAACTACACGATCGGCATCCGAGAGCAAATTATCTTTCCTGAAGTGGAATACGACAGGATTGACCAGATTCGTGGCATGGATATTTCAATCATCACTACTGCTAACACCGATGAAGAGGGTCGCGCCTTGCTTAAAGAGTTGGGAATGCCCTTCCGGGATAACTAAGGCAGTTTCATTAAGAGGAAGCTATGGCGGCTAACGATACTATTGCAGACATGTTGACGCGCATCCGGAATGCAACCTTGGCGCGGCACCAAACGACAGAAGTTCCATCCACCCGGATGACACGCAGCATTGCTAAGGTGCTACAGGAAGAAGGCTTTATCGCCGAATTCTCCGATCGAGAAGAAGGTCCTGGGCGCATATTGACTATCGCGCTTAAATACAAAGGCAAGGGTCGTCGTCCGATCATCACTGCTCTGAAGCGAGTCAGTAAGCCAGGGTTGCGGGTTTACTCTAACCGTAAAGAGTTGCCAAGAGTCTTGGGCGGCATTGGGATTGCGATTATCTCGACCTCTAGCGGCATCATGACCGATCGCGATGCTCGCAAGCAGGGACTGGGAGGGGAAGTGCTGTGCTACGTCTGGTAGTTGCTGCTAGCAATTGTTAGACAGCAAGGCGGCTGTGTTATTGACCGTGTTCTGGAGAAACTATCATGTCTCGTATTGGTAAGCGCCCAATTTCCATCCCCCAGAAAGTGACGATCGAGATTTCTGGACAAGATGTTGCCGTTAAAGGGCCGAAAGGCGAACTTGCACGCACTTTGCCCCCTGAAGTTGAGGTATTGCAGGAAGGGGAAACTATTCTGGTCAACCGTCGGAGCGATTCGCGTCCGGCTCGGCAGCGTCATGGTTTATGCCGCACGCTGGTGGCCAACATGGTTGAAGGGGTGTCTCAAGGCTTCCAAAAGCGTTTGGAGATTCAAGGCGTGGGCTATCGTGCCCAGGTGCAAGGACGAAATTTAGTGCTTAACGTTGGCTATAGCAATCCTGTACAGATTGAGCCTCCTGAGGGAATACAAGTTTCCGTAGAAGGGAATACAAACGTGATTGTGGCAGGGATTAACAAGGAATTGGTGGGCAATATGGCTGCCAAGATCCGTGCTGTTCGTCCGCCCGAACCTTACAAGGGCAAGGGGATTCGCTATTCGGGTGAAGTGGTTAGACGTAAGGCTGGTAAGGCAGGTAAGAAGTAATTATGAAGTCTACGCGTAAGGAGGCGACTCATCGTCGTCACAATCGAATTCGACGCAAAGTTACGGGGACGACCGATCGCCCTCGTTTAGCGGTTTTTCGCTCCAACCAGCATATCTATGTGCAGGTGATTGACGATACGCAGCATTGCACGATCGCTTCTGCTTCTACGCTGGAGGCAGATCTGCGCACTGAGCTAGCTTCGGGCGGAAACTGTGCGGCTTCAGTTCAAGTTGGTAAGCTGATTGCTGAACGGGCGATCGCCAAAGGCATCCAACAAGTTGTCTTCGATCGCGGCGGCAATCTTTATCACGGGCGGGTCAAAGCGTTAGCCGATGCCGCCAGAGAGGGTGGACTCACCTTCTAGGATCTCAATCACAGGTCTGGGTTGCAGACTTAAGGAAGAATAAGACAATGGCAAAAGAACGTCGTAAGAATGACCGCGCTAAAGAGAAAGAATCAGAGTGGCAGGAGCGAGTTGTTCAGATTCGCCGAGTCACCAAGGTGGTGAAGGGCGGTAAAAAACTCAGCTTCCGGGCGATCGTCGTCGTCGGCAACGAGCGGGGTCAAGTCGGTGTTGGCGTTGGCAAGGCAAGTGATGTCATTGGCGCAGTCCGTAAAGGCGTAGCTGACGGCAAAAAGCACCTGGTCAAGGTACCGCTGACAAAGGCTAACTCCATTCCGCATCCCGTTAACGGAGTTGGCGGTGGTGCCAAAGTCATGATGCGTCCAGCCGCACCGGGAACGGGTGTAATTGCTGGGGGTGCTGTCCGTACAGTGCTGGAGCTAGCAGGCGTTCGCAACATCTTGGCAAAGCAGTTGGCATCGGGTAATCCGCTCAATAATGCCCGTGCGGCAGCAAATGCTCTGTCGTCCCTACGCACCTTCTCTGAAGTAGCTGAAGAACGAGGTATTCCTCTAGAAAACTTGTACGGTTAGAGAACCTGTACATTCAATTATCCACACACCTTGATTTAGATCATTGGTAAATTAGCAATCATTGGTAAATTAGCCATGAGATTAGAAGACGCTTTACCCCAGGATGGCTCTCAAAAGCGGAAGCGGCGAGTCGGTCGCGGTATCTCTGCCGGACAGGGCGCAAGCTGTGGCTTTGGTATGAGAGGACAGAAAGCCAGATCTGGGAGTGGAACCCGCCCCGGATTTGAGGGCGGTCAGATGCCGCTTTATCGTCGGATTCCCAAACTAAAGCATTTCCCGCTGATCAACCGTCGCGAGTATACGGTGATTAATGTTAGCGCCCTAGCCGCGCTGGTGGCTGAAAGTGAGGTCAGCTTGTCCTCGCTGATGGAGGCAGGAATTGTCACTACTGATGATGGCCCCCTCAAAATCCTAGGCGATGGTGAATTGACGATTGCTCTAAAAGTTCAAGCTGCCGCTTTTACGGCTTCTGCACGTTCCAAAATTGAAGCAGCAGGTGGCTCTTGTGAGGTTCTGAGCTAAAGTTGTGAGCTGAGGTATTAAATTAGCGCACTTGTGATTAATCAGCTTAAAAACTTAAACTATTGAGTACAGCTTCAAAAACTGTCTCTCTTATGGGTTCTGTGTAACCGCCACTACGCAAAAGGTATTGCTCTATGGTTGTCAACCGAGATAAAGCCCCAACAGCGCAGGAAACATTCGTACAAATGGCCCAAGCAGCCGGACTCCGAGGTCGGCTGCTTGTCACTGTTGGGATGTTGATCTTGGTGCGCCTGGGCATCCGTATTCCCATACCGGGGATCGATCGCGTCGCATTTCAAGATGCTGTCCAGGGCGGTGCACTGGGCAGTATTGTGGGTCTGCTGGATATTTTTTCGGGCGGAGGACTGTCCGCCTTGGGAATTTTTGCGTTAGGCATTATTCCTTTCATTAACGCCTCGATCATCATGCAGTTGATGACGAAAGCTCTCCCTAGCCTGGAAGATTTGCAGAAGAATGAGGGAGAAGCAGGGCGACGCAAAATTTCTCAAATTACCCGATATGTTGCTGCTGGATGGGCAATCATTCAAAGCACGGGGCTGGCACTGTTTGTCAACGTCTATGCCGAGAACCCAGGAACGCCATTTATCGTCCAAACCGTTCTAGCATTAACCGCGGGTTCAATGTTCGTGATGTGGGTTGGCGAGCTGATTACAGAGCGTGGAATTGGCAACGGAGCTTCGCTGCTTATCTTTGTTAGCATCGTTTCGACATTGCCTCAGTCTTTAGGCAATACGTTTGAACTTGCTCAAAACGGCGATCCTAGCCTTGTGGGTAAGATTATCTTTTTAATCGTGGTCTTCTTGGCGATGATTGTGGGCATCGTTTTTGTTCAGGAAGGAACTCGTCGGATTCCAGTTATTTCAGCTCGTCGTCAGGTGGGTCGGCGCACCTACCAGGAACGGAGTAGCTATCTACCGCTGCGTCTTAATCAGGGAGGGGTAATGCCAATTATCTTTACCTATGCGGTGCTCTCTCTGCCTTTTTTCCTGGTTCAGGTTTTACCGAACAATCCCATCTTGGCGCAGGTCATTAAATACTTGAGTCCTGATAGCTTTGTTTATATCATCCTTTACTTGGCGCTGATTCTATTCTTCAGCTATTTCTATACTTCCCTTTTTGTGGACTCGGTGGAGTTATCCCAAAATCTTAAAAAGATGGGGTCAAGTATCCCTGGAATTCGCCCTGGTAAAGCGACAAGTGACTACATCCAACGAGTTTTAAATCACTTGACGTTCTTGGGCGCGATATTTCTGGGCGTTTTGGCGATCGTCCCGACGGCAATCGAGCAGCAGTTAGGGGTAACGACTTTCCAGCGAATCGGCGCAACGTCTCTTTTGATTCTCGTAGGTGTGGCGATCGACACAGCAAAGCAGATCCAGACCTACGTAATTTCTCAACGATATGAGGGCATGGTGAAGCAATAGTGACCAGATTAATCTTTTTGGGAGCGCCTGGGGCAGGTAAAGGGACTCAAGCTCAAGCCTTGGCTCAAGAGTATGGGATTCCTCACATTTCGACGGGTGATATTTTACGGGGTGCAGTCGCTAACAAGACTGAGCTGGGGCTAAAGGCCAAATCTTATATGGATGCGGGTGAGCTGGTTCCAGATCAGCTCATGCTAGATCTGGTGCGCGATCGCCTTAGCTCAGAGGATGTTAAGGCTGGCTGGATTCTGGATGGGTTTCCCCGCACGGTTGGGCAGGCGAAGTTCCTGGATATGCTGCTTGAGGAGATTCACCAGTCCTGTAGCCATGTCATTAACTTTGATGTACCTGACGAAGATTTGGTGGCTCGTCTGTTGGGACGGGGACGCGTAGATGACACGGATGCTGTTATCCGCAATCGATTAGCGGTCTATCATGAGCAAACGGCTCCCCTAATTGATTTTTATAGCGATCGCGGTCAGTTAATTTCAATTGATGGGAGTCAGAGCGTTGAGGCTATTGGCTCCACTTTGAGACAGACTCTAGGATCTTCCTCAGAGATTAAGTCGGCAAGCTAGGTCGGCAATGGCTAAGTGGCAATGGCTAACGTCGGCAACAGCGTGTAGTAACGCCTTAAAGTCTATTTTTCAGAGCATTTGCTACTCTAAAGTAAGGGCACGAGCCTGTATGGCTAGATCTCAAGAAGCCTCTGGATGTCCAACAACGCAATATTCAATCGCAGCAGGAGACTACAGCTTTGTCTAAACAAGATTTGATTGAGATGGAAGGGACGGTGATTGACTCACTCCCTAACGCCATGTTTCGGGTGGATCTAGACAATGGATTCAACGTTCTGGCTCACATCTCAGGCAAGATTCGGCGGAACTACATCAAGATATTGCCAGGCGATCGCGTCAAGGTAGAGCTAACGCCCTACGACCTGACTAAAGGTAGAATCACCTATCGCCTTCGCAACGCCAAAAAGTAGCATCTGAAATTCTTGGATGCCCTCTTTGAGTGTGAGCGATCGCGCTTTTGAGGCGTTATTGATCCAGCTGTAATTGATTAGCTTTTCTTTAGGTAGCTCTTTATATAGTCTATTGGATAGCAATATCAAGCTTTAGTGACAGCACAGTCCTCTTGTTCCAATGCTGTTCTAGCGCTTTGCTAGCTTAGCTTGCGCCTCTAAGGGGTTTCTCGCTTCAGATTGACAAATTAATTTTAGTCTGATACAATAGCCGTTTTGTAGTATCAAAATATAACTAGGGGACATGAAAGTCCGAGCATCTGTAAAGAAGATTTGTGAGAAGTGCCGTGTCATTCGTAGACGCGGTAGAGTCATGGTGATTTGCTCAAACCCTAAGCATAAACAGCGCCAAGGGTAATTGTGTACCCTAGCGGGTGTCAGGAAAGTCATTTTGGGAGTGTTTTTCAACATTCCAATTGGTGATTGTCTAGGTCTTAAGGTTGTAACGAAAGAGCAAAAAGAGAGGGTTAGAGCGTGGCAAGAATTGCTGGGGTAGACCTTCCACGAGACAAGCGTGTCGAGATTGGTCTAACTTATATTTACGGAATCGGTCTTACGAGATCGAAACAGGTTCTGGCTAAAACGGGTGTCAATCCCGATATTCGCATCAAAGATTTGAGTGATGCGGACGTTATTCTGTTGCGTGAAGCGATTGAGGGCGATTATCAGATTGAAGGTGACTTGAGACGATGGGAATCCATGAACATCAAGCGCCTGATGGATATTGGTACTTATCGTGGACGGCGGCATCGCTTAGGTCTGCCCGTCAGAGGACAGCGGACTCGAACGAACGCGCGGACTCGCCGAGGCGGTCGTCGTACAGTCGCAGGCAAGAAGAAGGCGCCAACCAAGAAATAGTGCAAAGGGCAGTTTGTTGGGTTGCGTGTGCGTCCTTTCATTCTGCCCCTCTTTGCGTCTGGCACCAAAGCGTCAGGCATCAGAAATCTGTGACTTCAGTTTTATAAGGTCTAAGCTGAACGCACAAAGCTCGGTCTTTGCGATCGATCTATTACTCAGTGAATTTGTTAATTAAAGGCAGCTAATTTTAGGGATATGGCGCGACAACCAACTAGAAAGACAGGTGCGAAGAAGCAGAAGCGGAATGTGCCCAGCGGCGTGGCTCATATCCAATCTACGTTCAACAACACGATTGTCACAATTACCGACAATAGCGGTGAGGCTATCTCTTGGGCTTCATCAGGTTCAAGCGGCTTCAAGGGCGCTAAGAAAGGCACTCCTTTTGCTGCACAAACAGCTGCAGATAACGCAGGTCGGCGGGCGGTCGATCAGGGCATGCGCCAAATTGAGGTAATGGTGAGCGGTCCTGGCTCAGGACGCGAGACGGCTATCCGAGCTTTGCAGGGTGCCGGACTGGAGATTACCTTGATCAGAGATGTGACTCCAATTCCTCACAATGGCTGCCGCCCACCCAAGCGACGACGTGTTTGAAGCTCAGCACTGAATTGTTTGAACACCGGAACCAGGTTTTCCAGGAAAGTCAGATTTCAAGCATCGGGTTTGAAAAGACGTTGCCGAGTCTTCGAGGCAGTACGTTTGCCAAGGGCTGAAATTTACGTTGATGTTCTAGGGTCAAAGATAAGGGAGGATAGGCTGTGGCACAATTTCAGGTTGAGTGCATAGAGTCAGATGTTAATGAAGATCGAAGCTCCTACAGCAAATTTATATTGGAGCCGTTAGAGCGGGGTCAGGGTATTACTGTTGGTAATGCCTTGAGACGTGTTCTCCTCTCCAACTTGGAAGGGGCAGCGGTCACGGCTGTTCGGATCGCAGGTGTTACCCATGAGTTTATGACCATCCCTGGTGTTCGAGAAGATGTCCTAGACATTCTCATGAACATGAAGGAGATCGTTCTCAAAAGTTATTCATCTCAGCCTCAGATTGGCAGGTTGCGAGTCGAGGGACCTGTAACTGTGACGGCAGGGTACTTTGAACTTCCTTCTGAGGTGGAAGTAATTAACCCTGATCAATACGTTGCCACTCTTGCGGCTGGCTCAACTTTAGAGATGGAGTTTCGGATTGAGAAAGGGGTAGGATACCGGGCGATCGATCGCTCTAAAGATGAAACTTCCTCCCTAGATTTTTTGCAGATTGACGCGATCTTTATGCCCGTTCGTAGAGTTAACTACACGATCGAAGGGGCAAGGGTTGGCGATACCGTGCAAAAAGATCGGCTGGTTATGGAGATCTGGACAAGCGGCAGTTTGACTCCTCAAGAGTCTCTGAGTCAGGCGGCAGACATTTTAGTGGATCTATTTAATCCTCTACGAGAAATAGATTTTGCTCCCATAGACGATTTAGACGAAGGGACAGATGATCCGGCAAATCAGATTCCAATTGAAGAGCTACAGCTTTCGGTGAGAGCCTACAACTGCTTGAAACGGGCGCAAATTAACTCTGTTGCTGATCTGCTGGATTACACGCAGGAAGACTTGCTGGAAATCAAGAACTTCGGTGCTAAATCTGCTGAGGAAGTCATTGAAGCCCTGCAAGACAGACTGGGAATCACCTTGCCCCACGACAAGTCTTCCCGACCAACCTAGCTGCGATCGCTCCTTCCTACGTCGTAAAAATAACTATTGTTCTGTTCTTTTAGCCTTTTGTTGTTATGCGCCACCGTTGTAATGTCCCTCAACTTAGCTTGCCCGCCGATCAGCGGAAGGCGCTCCTGAGAGCGTTGACGACTGAACTTATTCGTCACGGTCGAATTACCACGACCAAGACTCGTGCCAAAGCCGTTCGTTCGGAAGCAGAACGAATGATTACTTTGGCAAAAGATGGCTCTTTGGCTGCCCGTCGGCAGGCAATGGGCTACATCTATGACAAGCAGCTGGTTCATGTCCTGTTTGAGCAGGTGCAAGAGCGCTATGGCAATCGCCAGGGCGGCTATACCCGCATTCTCCGCACGGTCAACCGTCGGGGTGACAATGCTGAGATGGCTATTATTGAGCTGACTTGATTAAGTTAACTTAGCGAACTGCTAAGTTGAAGTGTTTATTGGCTAAAGTGTTTTGTCGAAATGTCTCTGAATCCGTCTACGCTAGCCTGTGTTTCTGAGTCCGAGGATGCTGATCCTCAGTCTTCAAGGACGTTGCAAAGAATTGCTCTGGTCATTCAGTACCTGGGCACTCATTTCCATGGCTGGCAGCGACAGTTAAACTATCGCACGGTGCAAGAGGAGATCGAACAGGCGCTTCAGGCTTTTATGGGCTACCCAGTGGCTCTGCATGGCGCAGGTCGGACAGATGCGGGAGTCCATGCTGCTGCTCAGGTGGCTCACTTTGAAGCCCCAGCCCATGTCCCGGCGCATCGCTGGAAGGATATTCTCAATTCGCGGTTGTCCAAAGATGTGTTGATTCGCGCTTCGGCAGCGGTGAGTCATGACTGGCACGCTCGGTTTTCGGCAATTTGGCGGCGCTACCGATATACGATCTATACAGAAAACTGTCCAAATCTGTTTGTGCGATCGTTTTCCTGGCACTACTACCACGCGCCTTTGAGTGAGTCGCTGATGCAGGAGGCGCTAAATCCGCTAATCGGACGGCAGCATCTAGCAGCCTTTCATCGAGCTGGCTCAAAACGCCCTCACTCCTGGGTTGATATGCAGGTGGCTGAGTGCGATCGACAGGGTTCACTTCTCCATATTGAGCTACAGGCGAGCGGCTTTTTGTATGGCATGGTGCGGCTGTTGGTGGGAATGCTGGTGCAGGTGGGGAGCGGGGAGCGATCGCCTGGACAGTTTACTGAACTGTGGCAGCAGCAGCGTCGCGATCTGGTGAGGTATGCCGCTCCGCCCCAGGGGCTTTGCTTGCTTAGAGTGGGCTATCCTGATTTTCCCTTTGCTCCGGAGATTTGGTATGATGCCCAGCCCAAGCTTGTTTTCCCCGCAGCGGGGGCTGCGATGAACGATGCCTTGACCTGCTGTATCCCCTAAGATTATCTTTACATTTGTTTAAGGAATGCGTGATGAACAAGACTTATTTACCGCCTCAAGACTCGATTGTTCGGGATTGGTATGTAGTGGATGCTGAGAATCAGCGGTTGGGGCGATTGGCTAGCGAGATCGCTATGGTTTTGCGCGGCAAAAACAAGCCGACCTATACGCCTCACATGGACACAGGCGATTTTGTGATTGTGATCAATGCTGAGAAGATCAATGTTACAGGCAAGAAGAGCAGCCAGAAGCTTTACCGCCGCCACTCAGGTCGTCCAGGCGGAATGAAGACCGAAACCTTTGCTAAGCTGCAAGACCGGATGCCAGAGCGGATTATTGAGCAAGCGGTTAAGGGAATGCTGCCCAAAAATACGTTGGGTCGTCAGCTCTTCACCAAGCTCAAGGTGTATGCCGGAACGAATCATCCGCATCAAGCGCAACTGCCCGTGGTTCTCAATGTTCAAACTATTCCTGGAGAGAAAAGCTAATGCAGGCAACAGATAAGAACGATCGCGTCGTCTATTGGGGCACCGGGCGGCGTAAGTCTGCGGTGGCTAGAGTTCGATTAGTGCCAGGTACAGGTCAGCTCGTGATCAATGGTAAGCCGGGAGATTTGTATCTTCAGTTCAACCCCACCTATCTGACGGCGGCTAAAGCCCCTCTGGAAACGCTAGGTTTGGGTGGTGAGTATGACATCCTGGTAAATGCTAGCGGTGGCGGTTTGACTGGACAAGCCGATTCTATCAAGTTAGGTGTGGCACGGGCACTTTGTCAGCTTGATCCCGATAACCGGAAGCCTTTGAAGGTAGAGGGCTATCTGTCTCGCGACCCGCGTGCTGTTGAGCGGAAGAAGTATGGCTTGCACAAAGCTCGTAAGGCTCCTCAATACTCGAAGCGCTAGACTTGATGCCTTATGCCTGGTGTTCCAGGCTTAACGTCTTGCTCAATTTGCTAAAATCGAATTCCATCAACTGTTTTTATTACCATGGCTAAACCCGAAATTCATCCCAAGTGGTATCCAGAGGCAAAAGTTTACTGTAACGGTGAGCTGGTAATGACCGTTGGCTCTACCAAGCCCGAACTGCACGTCGATATCTGGTCGGGTAATCACCCTTTCTATACCGGAACCCAGAAGATTATCGATACGGAAGGTCGTGTCGAACGCTTTATGCGGAAGTATGGCATGGTGGATGCGACCAAGCCTGCTGAAGTTGAAGCTGCCAAAGATGACGCTAAGAAGTAGCGATCGTAGTCCTCTTCGCGTTTTCGATCGCAGTTTCTGAGGCTACGCCCATGGCAGAATCTTATCTACTAGACAAACTAAAATCCGTTGAACAAACGTTTCATGAGCTGACCCGGCGATTGGCTGACCCTGATGTGGCAACCGATCCGTCGGAGTTTCAGCGTGTTGCCCGATCGCGTTCTTCGCTAGAGGAAACGGTTGATACCTTTGATACCTGGAAGAAAGCTCAGGAAGATTTAGAGGATTCTCGGCAAATTCTGAAGGACGCTGGCGGCGATTCAGAACTTCGTCAGATGGCTTCCCTGGAAATCGAGGAATTGGTTGCAAAAGTGACGGCTCTGGAAGCTCGCCTGAAGGTCTTGCTGCTGCCCCGCGACCCGAATGATGACAAAAACATCATGCTAGAAATTCGGGCGGGAACAGGCGGCGATGAGGCCAGTATTTGGGCGGGAGACTTGGTGCGAATGTACTCGCGCTATGCCGAAGGTCAGCGCTGGCGGGTAAAGCTGCTCAGCGAATCGCTGGCTGACATGGGCGGATTCAAGGAAGCCATTCTGGAGATTCAGGGCGATCAGGTCTACAGTAAGCTGAAGTTTGAGGCAGGTGTTCACCGCGTTCAGCGGGTGCCAATGACCGAAGCGGGTGGACGGATTCATACCTCGACTGCGACTGTGGCGGTGATGCCAGAAGTTGACGATGTTGAGGTGACGATCGATCCTAAGGATATTGAGTTAACGACAGCGCGATCGGGCGGTGCGGGCGGTCAAAACGTCAACAAGGTGGAAACAGCCGTTGACCTGATGCACAAGCCTACCGGAATCCGAATCTTCTGTACTGAGGAGCGATCGCAGCTGCAAAACCGGGAGCGCGCCATGCAGATTCTCCGGGCTAAGCTGTATGAAATCAAGCTGCGGGAACAGCAGGACGCAGTGACTTCTATGCGGCGATCGCAGGTGGGCACCGGATCACGTTCTGAGAAAATTCGCACCTACAACTACAAAGATAATCGCGTGACCGATCATCGTCTGGGGCAAAACTTTACCCTGAATCCGGTGCTGGAAGGCGACATCGAAGATGTCATCCAGTCCTGTATTTCGATGGATCAGCAGGAGCGCCTAGAAGAGCTTGCGACTTCTACTTCTCCGTCAGGCTCGTTTAACTAGATTCGGCGTGACTGGTTTTAGGTATGATTTTTCACAAGGGGCGGAGCGCCCCTTGTGAAAAATCATACCCAGATTCAGCAATATCCTAAATTCTGTCTAATTAGATCACCAGTACTAGACTCTAGACAAATGCGGGGCTACAATGACCGAATCCTAGAGTCTTTTTGCTTATGCCTCGGTTTCTCCACCTTGCTGATGTTCACCTAGGGTTCGATCGCTACGACAATAAACAGCGAACCCAAGACTTCTTTTTTGCGCTTCAGGACGCGATCGAGAAATATGCGATCGCCGAAAAGGTTGATTTTGTGGTGATTGCAGGCGATCTGTTTGAGCATCGCAATATTTTGCCTGCCACCCTTAACCAAGCACAGACCTGTCTGCAACTGCTGCAAGCAGCCAAAATCCCGGTGTTGGCGATCGAGGGAAATCACGATAACCGTCCCTATGGCACTAAAACTAGCTGGCTGCGCTACCTGGCGGATTGGGGCTTGCTGATGCTGCTAGAACCGGGTGACTCGGCTCAGGAGGAAAGCTTTTATTCGCCTTGGCAAGAAGGCTACGGTGGCTACGTGGATTTGCCCTGCGGGGTGCGAGTGCTAGGCTCACAGTGGTATGGGGCTTCTGCGCCCAAGGCGATCGAGCAAATTGCGGCGGCTATTGAAGCGTTACCGCCGATCGCCCATACGATCCTGCTGTTTCATCACGGGCTGGATGGGCAAATTGCTCGATATCAGGGCGCTCTGCGCTATGCCGATTTGCTGCCCCTCAAGCAGGCAGGAGTAGACTACCTGGCGTTGGGGCATATCCACAAAAGCTATACCGAGGGCGGCTGGATCTTTAATCCTGGCTCGACTGAGGCAAACAGCATTGAAGAGTCTAGCTTCGATCGCGGCGTATATTTAGTAGAAATTGATGCAACGGGGATCAAGGCAGAGCTAAAGCAAGACTACTATCAGCGATCGGTCGTGCGGCTGCGATGGACGGCTGAGGGGCATGAAAGTCTTGAAGAAGTGGAAGAGGCGGCGATCGCCCAAATCCAAACCGCCATTCAATTTCAGAAGCTGATTCCTGCTGACCAACCGATTGTCGAACTGCGAATTGAGGGAAAAGTCGGTTTCGATCGCCTAGATTTGGATACCCGAAAACTTCAGCAGCAGCTCCAGCAGATGAGCAATGCCCTGATTTTTTTGCTGAAATATGATGCCGATGCGGTTGCTTACGCTTCACCCCTATCGGAAGAAGCCAGTCGGCTGGAGATTGAGCAGGAGGTGTTTATGGATCTACTGACTGCCAACAACAGCTACAAGAAGCGCGCAACAGAGCTATCCCAGGGGCTAATTGACTTGAAAGATCGGCAGCTAGAAGGGCGATCGGAGTCCGATCTGTATGGGTTTGTTCAGGATTTGCTAATCGTAGACTGACAACCAGCTTGATCGCGCTTACCGACTTGCCACATCTTTGTCATACCAAGGCAGGACTCGATCGCAGAAAAACAGCGTCCCTGCCGCCACGCACACCGGAACCGCCAGTAAATTAACCAGTGGAATGCTGACTAGCCCCAGGCACACTAGCCCAAAGGAGCCGCTGGCGGGCATACTGCGCCAGACAATCCCTAGCTTTTGGCGGAAGCCAGGACGGCGACGTTCAACTGCGGCATCCATAAAGTCCATGCAGACGATCGTGGAAGCAAAAGCAATGCCCGTGAACGTGGCGATCGCTGTGCCCACGCCCGGAAAAAAGTTGAGCAGCAGTAATGGCACGCCAACGCTAATGCTCAGCAGCAGCTTTTTCAATTCATAGAAAATGGCGCGGGAAATGTCGCTTGCCACACCCACTTCCACCAGCGTCACTTTGCCTGTTTTCATGCGCTCTAGCTCCTCCGAGAGCTTGCCATACCAAGGTGCGCCCAGCAGTCCGCCAAATTGCAGAAAGATGAAGCCCGTCAGAAGGAGGAGGGCGATCGTCAGCACTCCGCGCAGAATCCAGATGAAGAACATTGCCGCCCAAGTGGGGAGAAATGCGATCCAGTCGGGAAGCGTGGGTTGCCAGTTGGGAAGTGAAAAGCTGGGGAGTGAAAAGGCAGGGAGTGGAAGAGCGGGAATTTTCCAGTGAGGGAGGGAAATTTTCCAGGCAGGGAGATGGGGCAGCCAGGTTGCTAGCCAGGTAGGTGCTGCAAACTTCCAGTCGGGGAGGTCGATCGCCCAATGGGGCACGCTGACTGTCCAGGTAGGCACGCTGGCAATGATATTATCGATCGCCTCCAATCCGGCAAACAGTAGCCCTGCATATAGAGTGATACCCACAACTAAGTTGATCAGAATCGGGAACAGGATGTAGCTGCGCAGTTTGGGAGTTGTCAAAAATAGTCGCAGGGCGCGGAGCGGGTAAGTTGCGCCGCTAAACAAGCTGCCAAGTCCACGATCGATACGTTGGGGCGGTTTGGGCGATAGCTCCATGAGAAGAAATGAGATAGGTTACAAGATTTTTCTATTTCGAGCGTAGCGAAGAATGAGAGGAAATTTCTCAATCTTTAATCCCACACTAATTTAGGAATCAGCATTTCTTCCTCAGCGTGACGCACTGCTTCTCCCATTCCCAAAAACCGCCCATCTTCATGCTGCACTTGGTAGAACGCAGATAAATCCGTGCCACAGCTTCGTAAAGAATTGGTCTGAATCTCTGCAAAGTCGATTCGTCGTCCCTGACTCCATCGCTTTGCCAAGGGTTCCGAGAGAACGATCGCCTCCCAATGCAAGGCAACCTGCGGCGAAATGGGTACGAACTGATTGGACTGGATCTGGACTTCTAGAGCGTCTAGCGTCAAGCTGTTCTCTAAGGTGAATCCGTTGCTGTGGGTACGAGTTAAGGCTGCCAACGTGCCGCCTGTCTCCATCAGTTCGCCCAAGTCTCGCGCGATCGCTCGGATGTAGGTTCCAGCTCCACAAGCAATCGCTAAATCGAGTTCGGGAAAGTCGCCCGATCGCCACTCTAGCGCCTCAAGGCTGTAAACCTCAACTGACCGGACTGGAGCCTCGATCGTTTCTCCGGCGCGGGCTAACTCGTAGAGCCGTCGCCCTCCGATCTGAATGGCGCTATAGCTAGGCGGAATTTGCTGAATCTGCCCCACAAATTTAGGCAAGTAGGGCTGGACTCGCGACAGGGTAAGCGTTGGCGCAGGTCTGGAGGTTAACACTTCGCCCTCCAAATCATCTGTTGCTGTTCTGATGCCAAACCGCACGGTGCCGCGATAGGCTTTGTCGTGCTGGAGGTATTGCAGGAGGCGGGTGGCTTTACCCAGAGCGATCGGCAATACGCCCGTTGCTGCCGGATCAAGGGTGCCCCCGTGCCCCACGCGCTTCATTTTCAGGAGCCGCCTGACCCTCGCCACACAATCATGGGAGGTCAGGCCAGCAGGTTTGTTCAAGTTTAAGAAACCATTCACGCTATTGAGCTATTTGCTATTGAGCTGTTTACACTGTTTACCGTAGCTTGCGAAGCTTGCCGTAGCTTGCGAAGCTTGCCGTGGATTGCAAAGCGCTTGTCACACGCCTGACACATCAGATCACTAAGATAGAAAAACTACAGCCGAAGCTTAAGATTCCTAACACTAAGTATTAAAAGTAAGGGCGGTTCTTCTTAAAACCCTCCATACTGGATTTTATTGGCAACACTCCTCCGATTTGATGACCCTATGACTTTACTGAATCGTCTGCATGTCAGCTTCAATCGTTTGCACGCCACGCCTCGATCGCGAACTTTTTTTGCCGTCACCACTACAATAGCGCTGGTTGGCATCCCGGCTGTGGCGATGAGAGCCTATGCTCAGCTACAGGCGAGTCCTAAGGCAGTCCTTGACCAAGCTTGGCAGATTGTCGATCGGGAATATGTAGACCCTAAGTTTAATCAGGTGGATTGGCAGCAAGAGCGGCAAACCCTGCTTTCGCGTTCCTATGCCTCACCCGAAGAAGCTTATACTGCACTGCGAGAAGCCCTTAAAAAGCTCGAAGATCCCTACACCCGCTTCATGAATCCTGAAGAGTTTCAGGCGCTGAATCGGGAGATGGGTGGCGAATTGACGGGCGTGGGGATGCAGCTTAAGCAAGACGAGACTACAAAAGCGCTCACGGTTGTCAAGCCGATCGAGAATTCCCCTGCTTTGCAGGCGGGTGTACTGCCGGGAGACCTGATTCTGCAAATTGATAGGCGCACCACTGAGGGGATGACGGTAGAAGCGGCGGCAGGTCTGATTCGGGGTGAACCTGATACACAGGTGCGGCTCCAGTTCCAGCGTGAGGGCAAAGAACCCTTCGAGCTGACGCTGACACGGGCACGGATTAGTATTCCAGCCGTGCGCTCATCGCTGCGGATGGAAGGTCAGCGGAAGATTGGCTATATCCGTTTAAATGAATTTAGCGCCCATGCAGCCGAGCAGATGGAGCAAGCTATCACTACGCTACAGAATCAGAACGTAGATCAGTTTGTTCTGGATCTGCGGGGCAATCCGGGAGGCAGGCTGGATCAGGGTGTGGCGATCGCCCGGATGTGGATCAACAGCGGCGATATCGTGCGGACGGTCGATCGCGATGGCTCCGCGGAGCAAATTCGGGCTAATAACAGCGCTCTGACGGATCTGCCGCTGGCGGTGCTGGTGGATGGCAACTCTGCCAGCGCCAGCGAAATTGTCGCAGGAGCCTTGAAGGATGATAACCGCGCCGTGGTGGTCGGCACCCAGACCTTCGGTAAAGCCCTGGTGCAGCAGGTAAATCAGCTTGCCGATGGATCAGGATTGAATGTGACGATCGCCCGTTACTTCACCCCATCCGGTCTGGATATTAACCACAAGGGCATCACGCCTGACATTGTAATTGAGCTGACCGAGCAGCAACAGAAAGACCTGGCAGCGAACCCAGACCAGGTAGGCACGGCTCAAGATCCTCAGTATCTTAGAGCAATCACCCATCTAGAACAGGCTGCGATCCCGCGTTCTTAGCAGGACGTGTCGATGTTTGGGAAGACACATACTTTCTAAACGTCAGATGACAACGGCCACTACAAATATCCCAAGGTTCGCAAATTTAATCAAACCGAATAATTTTTTGAAAAAGTGGGCGTAGCCCACTTTTTCAAAAAATTATTTCATGTTATGGCAACCGCCAAGGCGGCAACTACAATTTGTTCGCAATTTTAAGCAAATTAGCGACAGCAATAGAACCAATGGGGATTTAGCCTCTATTAGTCAAGTCCCTGATCAATCAGCAGCTTAATGAAATTTCGCTTGTTCCTATAGGTTTTCTGTAGATGCTGAGTATATGCCTCAAATTGCGATCGCAATCCCATTTTCAGCATAGTTTTCTTCGCCTTTTTCACAAATTCAATCGCTTGGGCGTAGGCATTGTTGTTCGTCTGCTGGATCAGTGGCTCAATCTCCTGAAGGTAGATGGAAAGAGCATCTTCAGGGTGGTCTTTCTGACGCGCATCTGCTAGTTTTAGCCACAGCTGTTTCGAGCATTTGCCTTGCTGTGCCTCTTGCCATGCGCTATCAATGTCTTCCTCCCACAGCAAGATTTCCACTAGCAACGAATGATCTCTAAATTGCCAGGATATTGAGTAGGGAGAGGTCGTCTTAGCTGCCTTTTGGTTCTGCTTAATCTGCTCTCGGATATAGGCGATCGCTCGTTCTCGCCATTCTGCCCACTTGTGTTTGCGATCGGCTTCGGTCTTTAGCTTTTGGTAATTTGCAAGACTGGTAGATGCGGTAAATTCTTTCCATACCAACGCCATGGCATCGGCAAACCTGCCGCGCCGCTGATATTCTGCTCGCAAGAAGTCTTGTAGCCGCGAGTCAATTCGATCGGGGAATGCTTTCAAGCCATTTTCTGCCCACTGAAGGGCGCGATCGGTCTGTCCGTCTTCCTGATAGAGCTGGGCAATCTGCAAATAGTTATAGGGATGGAACAGGCTGCGGCTTTTGATAGCCACGATCACCTCCAGATCGCCTCTCTGTCTAGCCAGGTTTTCCAGAATAGAGCTGAGCTTCCTGTGACCGATGTTTATCTGTCCCGGCGTTGAGGGCGGCAGCTTTTCCCAGTCGGCTTCTGCACGTTTTTGGTAACGATTGGCTCCAGCTGTACCCAAGACATCCGCGTACTCTTCTGCCGCACCGTAAAATATTTCATAGGGGTCTGCCATTTCGAGCTGATACAGGCGATCGGCGAGGGCGATCGGGTCGGGCTTCACTTTTTGGCAAGCTTGATGATGCAACTCCTGGACGTCGGACATGATTTCGCCTAGGTCGCCATCGGAATCGTCAATGGACTGCGTTGCCTCATTGAGTAGTGGCATTGCATACTCGCAAAGCTCCATGACGGCTTGGGCGTGATCCTCCAGCAATTTAGCAATGGACTCGATCACGACCTTGATGTTGCGAGTATAGGCTCTGGTTTCGCCGTAATCAATGTAGCCTTTAACAGCGATCGCCTTGCGCAGAGCCTGCTCAAAGGTTTTAATGTCTAGACCTTTAGGACGGGCTGCTGCCGCTTTTAGCGTTAATTGGTTGCGCCAAACGCCATCTCTGAGGGCGCGATCGACTATCATCTGCACGAGAGTATCCTTGCTCTGCTGGTTGAGGTACTGACGAACATCCTGAAGGTTCATTCCACCCGATTTCTGAGCAGGTCGCGCTAGCCATGCCAGCCCCACTGCCACACAGTGTTTGCACAAGCCGCCCACAGGGCAGTCGCATTGGTAAGCTAAACCGCCATCCTCTTCAATCCAGAACTCAACTTGATATTCTTCGCTACCCTGCACTTCTGCCGAAATCACTTCGCCCTCTTCCAGGAGGGACTGCACCTGTCCGTTCTTAAAATAGGCTTGTCCGCGCTGATGGGTTACAGCCCCCGCCGTTTTTTCCAGAAATCCAGAGGTGAGCAGATTAGCAAAGGGCGATCGCATGGCTGGATAGACTAAGTGAACGGTTTTAACAAAGCGTTTGAGCGTTTGCTCCCGTAACTAGCATAAAACGATAAACTAATCAAATCGCACTTCGATCGCCGCTTCCAATGGAATTTAGACCCTTTTGGGAACTCCTCGCTGACTTGGGCATCGCCCTACCTGAGCCTGACAAGCTTAAAGGAAAGATACTCGATCGGCTTGATCCCTCTCGCACTGAGGGAAAATCTGAACCCCAAAGAATGAAATCGGGGCGTGCATCAAGGCGAACCAATGCAATGCCAGTCAGTCCTCAAGAACTCATAGACTTCTTCTCAGAACTTGAGTTTGAGGAAAGGTTGGCGGGAAGAACCGAGAGAATGGAGCCGTCTCGTAACCAGAATGGCGAGTGGATTCCGCCAGATGAAACGGTGACTGTAGCCGGATACGAGATCCCTGGCATGGTGTATGTCGGTGAAGACCTGGCTGCCATTAACAATAGCCGAGCTTCGGAAACCAGCCTGATTAATCCCCAGCTGAAGGTAAAGCGCGATCGTCCTGATCACGAAGGCAAGCAAATGCCTTACTCGACTTCCTATAGCCAGATGCCACCTGCTTGTCGAGCAGCATATTTGCAGTGGCTCTCTACGGGTAGAAATGCGCCCAATACTTACATTGGCTACATTTGGCTGTTTTTCTATGGGCTAGAGCGACGGGTTTTTCATGACCTGCTGCGGGCAGATTTGAAAAATGACGCGGTACGCCAAGAGCTAGATCAAATTGTGGCGGAGGTAGAGCGGCTTAATAAAGTCTATGGCGGTAATTCTCTCAGCGGCGGCATTCGCTACAAGACGGAGACTTTCCTGGAAACCTGTCAGGTAATGCGATCGGCTGATTTGAGCAAGACGATCGACCCGATGACTGCCAAAGCTCTGCCGCTTCAGGTGGGTTTGGGGCAGCTTGTGGCGCAGGGTCAGCCAATTCCGGCAAATTGGGCGTTAGCCTGGTATATGCGATTGGCTAATCTACGGATGCCAACCGCTGCGACACGTTGCCCTGACGAGTTCCAAGCGCTATTTCAGTTGAGGTACAGCCAGCAATACGGTGACGGCATGAAGCTGAAGTCGGGAAAATCGAAGCTGACGACGGCTTACTACCCGGCTAGCCAGTCCTTCTGGAGTCGATCGGTAACGGTGCCGATCGGCAACCTGCCCGATGTCACCCGATTTGCAGCAAAGATTAAAAAAATTGGCGAAGTGGTGGAAACCTGCCGCGTTGAGCTGGAGCCGCTGAGCCGTTATCTGGGACGCAATCCCAAAGGGCGCGAAACCCACGGGGCGATCGCTCTTTTACCTGCCGAGTTGCTGGCGACCCACGGCGGCAAAGTCGTTCAAAAACTGCAAAAGTGGCTGGACAAAATCTTTCCCAAGCCTGAAAATCAGATTGCCGTTGTGTCAGGAGCAGATTTGCTGAAGCAATGGCTAGGCGCAAATCTTGACAAGCTCACCAGGGCAGAAGCTGCTGGGCTGGCAAAATTTCTGGAGCTACTGGGTTATGGCATGGAGCCTGACGTGCGCCTAGGCGGCACCCCACCTACCCTGAAAAACAGTATTGCCCTATTTCGTTTAGATAGTCCTAGCTTGCTTGCTCTCTCAAACGAGTACCTGGAAGCGACTCTGCTGGCACATTTGGCGATCTTCGTAGCCAACGGCGATGAGTCTCCTAGCGCAGCAGAGCAGCAGTGTTTGCAGAAGCACCTAGCAGATTGGGTGACGCTGGAAGCGCCAGAGCGATCGCGCCTAGATGCCCATGTTCAGGTTTTGCTCAGTGAACAGCCGACTTTGCGAGGCCTCAAGGCAAGAGTGGAGCGCACGGAACCCAAACAGCGGGGAGCGATCGCGCAATTTGCCCTGCGAGTGGCGGCTGCCGACGGACAGCTTAGCCCTAAAGAAGTGCAGCTTTTAGAAAAAGTCTATTTGCTGCTAGAGCTAGATCCACAGACGCTCTATAGCGACATTCATGGATTCAGCACCGCTGTCAAACCTGCGGTGAGCCATGATCCCGTGACTGTGCGGCAGGCGGCTGCAACGGTGGGGCACTCCATTCCACCAAAGCCCAAGAAGGGTGAGCCAGCGGCTTTTGCTTTAGATATGGCGCTGGTGCAGTCGAAGCTGGTGGAGTCTCAGGAAATTTCTGAGCTGCTGGCAGAAATCTTTGTCGATGAAGGAGAGGTTTTATCCAGTGAAGCTGCTGGAAAATCTTCTTCTGGAAAAGTCGCTTCTGGTAAAGCCGCTTCTGGCACCAAGGCACAGAAGAAGCGTAAAGCAGCTCCAGAGATTGCGGGTTTAGATGCCTCCCATTCGGCTCTGCTGATGGCGCTTGCCCAGCAGCCAGTTTGGCAACGAGAACAGCTAGAGTCGATCGCCGCCCAATATCATCTCATGCTGGATGGCGCATTGGAGGTGATTAACGAGGCGGCATTCGATCGCAGTGACGAGCCTGTAACCGAAGGGCATGATTCAATAGAGGTCAATACAGATGTGCTACGGGAGATGCTGTCATGACGAACGGTCTGAAAGCAAAAGATAGAGACACGGTAATTCAGTCGCTACAAGCTGGCGTGGTGCCTCGTCGGGGACAGCAGCTGATTCAGGTGGGGCGAGTCGAAGAAACTAAGGCAATGATCCGCGATCTCGATCGCATGGCAGAAGGCGGGTCGGCGATTCGCTTTGTGATTGGGGAATATGGATCGGGTAAGACTTTCTTTTTGTCGCTGGTGCGATCGATTGCCCTAGAGAAAAAGCTTGTGACCGCCCATGCCGACCTGACCCCCGATCGCCGTTTGCATGCCACCGCAGGACAGGCGCGATCGCTCTATGCCGAGTTAATGCAAAATTTGGCAACGCGCACTAAGCCAGAAGGCGGAGCCTTGCCCAGCATTGTCGAGCGATTTGTGACTTCAGCGGTGAGTGAAGGACGCGATCGAGAGATTGATCCAGAAATCGTCATTCGAGAGCGTCTAGCGCACCTGTCGGAGATGATGGGCGGATATGATTTTGCTGAGGTGATTGCCGCATATTGGAAGGGTCATGATACCGGAGATGAGACGCTGAAGGCGAATGCGATTCGCTGGTTGCGGGGAGAGTTTACCACTAAGACCGATGCACGACAAGCGCTAGGAGTAAGAACGATCGTTGATGATGCGAACGTATATGACCAGCTTAAGCTCATCACTCAGCTTGTGAAACTTGCTGGATACTCTGGTTTTCTCGTTTGCTTGGATGAATTGGTGAATCTCTATAAACTTGCTAACACGCAAGCTCGGAAAAGCAACTATGAACAGATCTTGCGTATCCTCAATGACTGCCTTCAGGGATCGTCGGTGGGGCTAGGCTTTATCATGGGAGGGACGCCAGATTTTCTGATGGATACCCGGCGTGGACTTTACAGCTATGCGGCATTGCAGTCTCGTTTGGCAGAAAACAGCTTTGCGGTGAACGGGCTTGTGGACTATAACAATCCGGTGCTGCGGCTAGGCAACCTGAGTCCCGAAGATCTGTTTGTGCTGCTGAGCAAAATTCGCCATGTGTTTGCCTATGGCGATCCGGCGCAGTATCTCTTGCCCGATGAAGGCATTCAGGCGTTTATGACCCACTGTGCCCAACGCATCGGTGAAGCTTATTTTCGCACGCCTCGCAACACCATTAAAGCCTTTATTGATCTGCTGTCTGTGTTGGAACAAAACAAGCAGGTTTCCTGGAAAGATCTGGTGACTCAAATCAACATTAGCCGTGAAACCAATCCAGATGTCTTGTCTGTACAAATTGCGCGATCGGAACAGACGAACGGCAGCTTAGATTCTGCTGCCACAGTCGATGAAGATGATCTCGCTTCATTCAGGCTTTGATTGGCATGGCGATCGGTTGACGGTAGCAATGCACCCCGAACTATTACATGCCAGATTATTACATGAAAGCCCAATTCCCCAGAGTTGAACGGAATACTGCCAAGAGACAATTAATGAATCTTTGAAGGGTGACAGATCCTTCAAAGATTCATTGAAAAGACACTAGAACCTACACCAGAAAATTTCTGGCGCTGAGGCTAGCAGAACGAATTCCCTCTAGCGAAGTTAGGGCTTGAAAACCACCCACTGCACTGCCATTAAAATCAACTCGGACGATCGTGCTAGCCGCACTGCTCCCTGATGCCAACCTCACATATCTCCTAAAGCGATCGCCCCCATACCCTGGTCTGCCCAAGATGCGAGTCAGATCAATCTGGTCGATTGCCGTATTGCTGCGTCGCCCCAGCTGAAAGTCAGTGATCACGTCTACTCCCCCTCTTTGAGTCGCTCTGTAGACAAAGCGATCGCGTCCTGTGCCGCCCGTGAGGGTGTCAGCCCCGCCACCGCCCACAATGAAATCGCCCTGTGTCCCGCCGCTGATTCGGTCATTTTGAGTTCCACCAACCAGGCGATCGCGTCCACGCCCGCCTTGCAGCACATCTGCGCCGCCGCTGCCCGTAAGAATGTCGCCGCTAATGCCGCCGATCAGAGTGTCTTGACCGCGCCCGCCATTGAGCCGATCGCGCCCGCTGTTGCCACTGAGTCTGTCGTTGTCTCTCTCACCATTCAGGAGATCGTTGCCCTGTCCGCCATTCAGGAGATCATTGCCGTTGCCGCTAAATAGGCGATCGTTGCCTAGCCCACCGTCCAATGTGTCTCGCCCATTGTTGCCCCTCAGAACATCATCACCGCGATCGCCCGTCACCCGGTCATTTCCGGCTGCGCCATTGAGAAAATCTCTCCCCAGACCGCCGCTCACCCGATCGGCTCCAATGCCGCCGTTGGCGCGATCGCCACCAGTGCCGCCCTGTAGCGTATCTGAGCCGCCCTCACCCGATAGACGATCGTTGCCGCGTCCGCCGCTGATGCGATCGTTGCAATTTCTGCCGTTCAAGACATCGTTTCCGGCAAAGCCAATCAGTGTGTCAGCGTTGGCGGTGCCATTGATGCTGTTTCCGCCACTATTTCCCTTAAGCGTTCGTCCCGGTCTGCAAATCGCTGCCGCAGCGGAGGCGTTGAGGGTAATCGTGGAATTGGTACGAGTGCCGCCATTGTCGATCGCCCCATAGGTAAATCTTGTACCCGAAAAACCAGCACCCGCCTGGAAAAAGAGCTGCTCAATTTGAGTGGGGGTTAGCACCTGTCCAACGGTGATGCGAGTACCGCCCTGGTTGGGATTGCCTAGAAACAGCCTGCCTTGAGCCGCAGGAGGCAGACTGGCAATGGTGTAGGACGTGATTGAACCATCTGGATCGCTCCCAGCTAGCCCGGTAAGATTCGTGGTTTCACCCGGATCTATGTCGGGCACTGTTGGAGTCGGCAAAGTTGGCGGGCGATTGGTGCCCGTACGGCTGAGGGTAACGGTTGCTGGAGTGCTGTCGGTTGCCCCCTGGTTGTCGGTAGCGGTGTAGGTAAAGGTTGCTCCCGAAAAGCCGGACGCGGGCTGGAAAAAAAGCTGAGTGATCTGAGCGGGTGTGAGAACCTGTCCGGCGGTGACTGCCGTACCACTGCTACTGGGATTCCCTAGGAACAGAGTGCCTTGAGTGGTGGGTGGCAGGGTGGAAAGGGTGTAGGTGGCGATCGTCCCATCTGGGTCAGTTGCCGATAGTCCGGTGAGATTGGTGGTGGTCGTGCCGATCGCCACTGTGGCATCAGCAACCACAGGCGGATCGGTGAAGGTATTGATCACCAGATTGCGGACTTCATGAATGTTGGTTGCCCCGCCCGTCGAGGAGGCAAAGCCAAACTTAAAGGTCGAGGGCAAAGCGCCATTCACTGCCGCCACGTTGAAATTGGTGATGGCTTGCTCTCCTGCGTCAGCAAAGCTGCCGTTGCCGTTCAGGTCTACTTGGACGCCCAGCACACCTGTTGGAGTCAAATCAATTTTGGCTCGGCGTACAGCCGGATCTCGTGTGGTTGCACTGGGGACATCAATCCCGGCAGCAAGAGTTCCCGTCCCTGTGAGGAAAGCATAGCCAGAGGCTTGACTGCCTCGAACCGATACAGAGTCGCGTACAGGAGTATTGACTCCGGCAGGGGTAGGGCGCTGTGTTCCATCCGGCTCAATGGAGGTTGAGAAGTTGCCAAACTCATCAAAACCTACGCCTAGATAGCCACCCGTGATGCCACTGATGCCTTGAACCTGCTTCTGGGCATAGCCTAAAGAGCCGCCAAAAGCTCCCGCAGTCGTGGGAGCCGCGGTACCGTCAATCAAAAAGAAGCTGATGCCGTCGCCATTGCTGCCGTTAAAAGCAGTGCCGTTGTAGGCGAAGAAATCAAAGGTGATGGAAACCCCGCCGTTGGCAGAGATCGGCGCATTGTAGATGACAAAAGCCGCTTGGTCGGCTGTGGTATCCGTTAGCCGCAATGTGCCGTTGTTGGGAGTATCGATCGCCACTGCTGCACCAGGGATACCATCAGCCGAGGGGGCGGCACCTGTACGAGCCGTTAGGAAAGGGTTGGCAGAGGTTGTTCCTGCCCCGGTGCCAAAAATCCAGGGCTTAGCGGTGACATCTGCCCCCGTAAAGCTCTCGTTGACTAATAATGCTAAGACGGCAGGATAGGTTTCTAAGGTCTGTGGATTGAAGGCAAGGGGCGATCGCCGTCGCCCAGTTCCAGGCTCGGTAGAAAATCCCAAATTCCAGCTACCGCCCAGTTTGGCGCTGCCGACGAGCGTGGTGGCGGCTGCGACATGGGTGCCCACAAGCTGGCTGATCTGTCTCACCAGAGATTTTCCAAGCTCATCCGCAGCGACTTCGCAGCCATAGAGCAGCACTTCTGCGCCCATCAGCGATTTTGCCCACTGCTGCATTTGCAGAGCATACTGCCCTACTGTCGCCAGATTCAGCCGAGTTGAACCGAGTTGCAGTTCGCCCGATCGCCCGTGAGAGATCAGATGCAGACTGGTAAGAGGGGGGCGATCGCTCAAAACTTGGGTAATCTGGCTGATAGCATTTTGAGCAGGATCAAGCAAAAGGACTTCGGTTTCTGCTTGCAGTCCCTCTAGAAGATGCGGGTAATGATCGATCGTCGGGTCAATAATGACCAGAGCGGAGCCTTGGCCTGGGGCAGTTGGAGCAGAAGCTGGAATGATCATGTCGTGAAGGTAGATGCAAAAAAGGGCTTAACCGTGAATCTGCAAGAGATTGTGAAAAATATAGGAGCTGAGAGGTTAGTTGTCAAAAGAAAAGCTCCCCGTTGCAGGATACATCTGATCCCAACCACGAGGAGATATTTGAATATGTTTTCTTAAGGCTCGGTGCTTTCTTACAGCGCTTGGCGCCTGGTTAAGTGTGGGTTATTTTCTAGAAACCTCGCGGAGTGCGGTTTCTAGAAAATAACTGCGGTTTATGCAGTTGAAAGTTGCTGTAAGATCCAAAGCTCTAGAGACCCAGAACTTTAGCCGTGCCGCTTTTGATGCCAGTTCCAGGCATGGGTCAAGATGCTGTTCAGATCCGCATATTGCGAGTGCCAGCCCAAAGTTTCTTGAGCCTTGGCGCTGCTCCCCACTAAAGCAGGCGGATCTCCAGGACGGCGATCGCATTCCACCACCTTGATTTCGCGTCCTGTGACCTGCTGAGCTGCATCAATCACTTCTCTGACGGAGAAGCCATTGCCGTTGCCCAAGTTAAACGCATCGCTCTTGCCGTTTTCCAGCAGGTATTTTACGCCCAGAACATGGGCATTTGCCAGATCGCTAACGTGAATGTAATCTCGAATGCAGGTGCCGTCTGGCGTGGGGTAGTCGGTGCCAAATACCGAGATGGAGTCTCGCTTGCCGAGAGCCGTCAGCAAGACGAGCGGAATCAAGTGAGTTTCTGGGCTATGATCTTCGCCTAGGCGACCTAGCGGATCAGCTCCAGAAGCATTGAAGTAGCGGAAGCAAACTGATTTCAGCCCGTAAGCCACATCAAAATCCGCCAGAATTTGCTCGACCATCAGCTTGCTGGTGCCGTAGGGATTGATGGGAGATTGAGGATGATCTTCGGCAATGGGAACCGCTTGAGGAATGCCGTAGGTGGCGCAGGTCGAGGAGAAAACTAGCTTTTTGACGTTGGCTGCCGTCATGGCTTCTAACAGCGTCAGTGTTCCCAAGACATTGTTGCGGTAGTATTTGCCGGGATCGCTCACCGACTCGCCCACGTTGATAAAAGCGGCAAAGTGCATGACAGCCGCAATGTTGTGGGTGGCAAACAGGCGATCGAGCAAGGGGCGATCGTTTGTATCGCCTACAATTAGCTCAACCTTTAGTTCCTCGTCTAATAGCTCCCGATGCCCATAGGACAAATTATCCAGCACCACGACTCCAAGCCCTGCCCGCTGTAAAGCAAGGACGGCATGGGAGCCAATGTACCCAGCTCCACCCGTGACCAAAATCGTTGGTTTTTGTGAACCGCCTGCCTGTGACACTGAATCGCTTGCCTGTGAATCGCTTGCCTGTGACACGATCGCCATCCTCACCTGCTAATAATCGCTGCTGAACTTGCGCCCCAGTCTGGAGCCGTATTTCTCCTGAGTTATAGCAGTTGTACCCCCTAAACTCCCAGATAGTGCGCCAGATTTTGATTCAACTTTGCTCAAACTTTAATAGAGTTTACGAAGTTTCATCAACAGCCTGATGAGTCCGATCGCGTGCATTGACCGTTGAAATATGATGACTGTTCCTACCGCCAGCTGCTTCGCCTTTCCTGTGCTTACCCCTTTATTCGCTGTCTCCACCGCACTGCCAAGTGCTGCTGCGACTGAGAAAGACATTGCCAGCTTTGTCCCCGATTTGATTGTCTTGCTGCTAGTAGCCACTACAGTAGCATTGCTCTCGCGCCGATTTCGGATTCCTTACGTGACGGGGCTGGTGCTTGCCGGACTGGCGATTTCGGAGCTTTTGCCCGGTCATCGGATTGGTCTGGAATCCTCGCTGATTTTGAATTTGTTTTTGCCGATTCTTTTGTTTGAAGCCGCCATCAACACAGATATCAGCCGTTTGCGCAGCACCCTCAAGCCGATCGCCATGCTCGCTATTCCAGGGGTAATTGTTGCCACAGGGGTGACGGCAGCAGGGCTAAGATTTGCCTTGAATCTAGACTGGATCTCAGCGCTGCTGCTGGGCACCATTTTGGCGATCACAGATACCGTCTCCGTGATTGCCGTATTCAAAGAAGTATCTGTGCCTCCTCGCCTCACCACGATCGTGGAAGGTGAAAGCTTGCTCAATGACGGTGTGGCGCTGGTTTTGTTCAACCTTGTCTTGCAAGTTCACAAGACAGGTTCTATCTCGCCAATTGACGGGCTACAGCAGTTTGTGATTGTGATTGTGGGGGGCAGCTTGGTAGGCTTGGCAATCGGCTATCTCAGTGCTGGGTTGATGGTGCGATCGGACGACAACCTCAGCGGCATTTTGCTGACAGTTGCCGTGGCGCTGGGTGTTTACCAGGTGGGGCACTTTATCGGAGTTTCTGGAGTCGTCGCCGTTGTGGTGGCTGGACTCTGGGTGGGCAATGTGGGGCTATCCCATCGGGTGTCTGCCTCCAACCGAGTAACGCTCTACAGCTTTTGGGACTACGCCGGATTTGGGGTCAATACATTTATCTTTCTGCTGATCGGTGTAGAGGTGGATTTGCCAACCCTGTGGCAAACCTTCCCTGCCGTGCTGGTAGCGATTTTGGCATACCAGGCTGGGCGCGTGTTGAGCGTCTACCCGCTGATGGCGCTAGTCAGCAAGTTCGATCGCCCCATTACGATGCGCTGGCAGCATGTCCTATTTTTAGGCAACATCAAAGGCTCGCTCTCTATGGCGCTGGCGCTGACTTTACCTGCCAGTCTGCTGGAGCGTGGCTATCTGATTGCGATCGTCTTCGGCAGCGTTTTAGTATCTCTAGTGCTGCAAGGGCTGAGCTTGCCTTGGATTGTGCAACGGCTGAACTTGACTGCGGTATCGCCTGTAAAGCAGCATACGGATGAGCTGAGGGCGCAGTTGATCACCGCCAAAGCCGCCCAGGATGAGCTAGACACCATGCTGAAAACAGGCATACTGCCCAAGGCGGTTTACGAAGAGATGCGATCGCTCTACCAGGTGCAAATTGCCAGAGCCGAGAAGGCGCTCCGCGATCTCTATAACCAGTGGACAGTCGATGTGACGATGGGCAAAGAGGATGGTTCGCGGCTAGATGGCGTGCGTCGTCGGCTGCTCCTAGCCGAGAAGGGTGCGTTGACGGATGCCGTACGCAAGCGAATCGTGTCCGACAGCGCTGCTGAGGTGCGACTTCAGCAGATTGATCAAAGCCTGCTGAACCTAGAGGATGACTAGACTCAAGCGATCATGACTCAAGCGATCGTGACTCAAGCGATCGTGGTTAGCCCCTCAAAGTAGTTTTTGAGCTGGCGATCGTTGTCGTGAGACAGATTGCCCTGTGGAATGTCGGTCGGCAGAAACGCCTGCACATCCATCACTTCCAGGGTGTCTTGCGCCTGAAGCTTGCCATCCACATCGGCTTCCACAACCACACAGATCGAGTGAAAGCGCGGATCGCGTGCGGGGTCAGAATAGACTCCAACCAGTCGATTGATCTTGATCAGATCTAGCCCTGTTTCTTCCGCCAGCTCTCGCTGCACAGAGGTCGGAATGTCTTCGCCCCAGTCCACCATGCCTCCTGGCAGGCTCCATTTGCCATTATCCCGCCGCTGAATAAGCACAATCCGTCCATCTGGCAAAATGGGGATAATGCTGGTGCCAGCGATCGGATGGCGAATGATCAGACCCAGAGCTGCCTGTACATAGCGTTTGACTTGAAGCATAGAAAAATTTGTAGTTAGCGAATATTCAGCTCTTTTCTTCCCTGACCTTAGCAAATCATGATGAGCGATCGCCCCTCTCCCCTATGTATAACGCTACGCGCTTAGATCCAATGAGTTATTTTTGAGAGCTGTGCACCGCGCAGCTCTCAGAAAATAACTCGTCCTAAATCCATTACGTAATGGATTTACGTAATGCTATATCAGGCTATGAAGAACTTAAGTCTGCCAAGATTGCTGTAGCATGGTGCTCTGGCTTAACTTTGAGATAGATCTTCTCAATCTTGCCGGATGGATCGATCACAAAAGTATTGCGGCTAATGCCCATGTACTCTTTACCCATAAACTTTTTCAAGCCATAGCTTTCGTAGGCGGTGGAAACTTTTCCCCCCTCGTCTGAAAGCAAGGGAAAAGGCAGATTAAATTTGGTAGAAAACTTACTGTGAGATTTGGCATCGTCGGTGCTGATGCCCAGCACCACGCAGTCATGCGCCTGGTAGCTAGGATAGGCATCGCGAAAGCCACAGGCTTCTTTGGTGCATCCCGGCGTGTTGTCTCGCGGATAAAAATAAAGGATGACCCGTTTGCCCCGAAAATCTGCAAGCTTGACGAGATTTCCCTCACCGTCTGGCAGACTAAAATCGGGGGCAGAATCGCCCGGTTGCAGCGCCATTGATTTCATCCTTTGCTAGCGACACGATCGATCTAGACGGTAGTGTTTCAAATGTGTTGTTGATTTTCTTGAAAGGGGCGCGGAGCGCCCCTTTCAAGAAAATCAACAACATGCGTAGAACATCACCATCTTAGACTTGATTTGCCAAACTGGATTCAGCGCCTTCCAATACATCCTGTGAACTCCGAAGCTCAGTCTCAAAATCAAGTTCAAAAAGCGACTCTGCGCCGATCGCTCCTGCAAACTCGCCTGTCTCTAGCGCAGAAATCCTGGCGTGAGCAGAGCGATCGCCTCTGTGTCCATCTGCAATCGTGCGATCGATTTCTGCAGGCGCGTACTGTTCTATCCTATGTCAGCATTCGTCAAGAGCCAGACCTCAGCCCACTTCTGCATCTTCCTAGACAGGATTTGCAAAAAAAAGATCTGCAAAAGAAGTGGGGTTTGCCGCGCTGCATGGGCAAGTCTCTGTCTTGGCATATCTGGTCGCCTGACCGCCCTTTGGTGGCAGGAGCTTACGGCATTCCAGAACCCGACAGCGATTGTCCTACGGTAGATCCCGAAGGAGTAGATCTGATCTTGGTTCCGGCTGTGGCTTGCGATCGCCGAGGCTATCGTCTGGGCTACGGGGGCGGCTTCTACGATCGGCTACTTAGCTCACCCGCTTGGTCAGCCAAACCAACGATTGGCATTGTATTTGAGTTTGCCAGAGTGCCTGAACTGGCGATCGATCCTTGGGATCTGCCGCTGGATGCCGTTTGCACAGAGGCGGGGCTGTATGAGGCTATTCGCGAACAATAGCTAGCGCATGAACGGAGAGGGAGGGATTCGAACCCTCGGTAGGTCCTAAAACCTACAACAGATTAGCAATCTGCCGCTTTCGACCACTCAGCCACCTCTCCAGGTGATTAAGGCTTACCTATAATAGCAAATCTCATCAAACCTGCCACCTCCTGGTGAATATTCTTTAACAAACCGCTTTGCCGCCAGAGAGCGGCTCCAGCCAAACTATTCTCTCTGATCTTTCTGAAAAATAGGGCGCAGCGAACGCCCCACCGTTACTCGCGGCAGCCGATGCTTGAAGCTGCACAAGATTTCCCAGGAGATTGTATTCAATTTTTCTGCCCAGTCGTCTGCCGTAATTTGGTGCTTGCCGTCCTGCCCCAGCAGCGTCACCACTTCACCTTCCTGCAAGTCGGGAATCGCGCTCACGTCTAGCATCAGCTGATCCATCGTGATCGCGCCAATTTGGGGCACAGGCTGACCTCGCACCAAAACCATCATTTGGTTAGAAAGATTTCGCGGAACTCCGTCGGCGTAGCCAATGCCGACCACCGCCATTAACCTATCTTGATCGGCAATATACCGATAGCCATAGCTAACGCCCGTCCCTGCCTGAATCGGCTTCACCTGCGTTACCCGCGCCTTCACTTGCATGACAGGTCTTAGATCGATCGCCTCTCGCAAATGGGGCGCAGGATACAAACCGTAGGTGGTAAGCCCAGTGCGCACTATGTCGTAGTGCAGGTTGGGATTAACCAAAGCAGCGGCAGAGTTGGCAAGATGCAGACGCGGGGGCGAAATGCCGATCGCCTTGAGTTGAGCGATCGCCGCCTCAAACCGATGATGTTGCAGCCGTAGGATGGTCAGATCTTCGCTATCGGCAGTTGCCAAGTGAGAGTAAATACTGGCAATGTGCAGATACGGCAACCGCTCTACTAATTGGACAAACTCGGCAGCTTCTTGCCAGGGTACGCCCAAGCGCGACATGCCTGTATCAATTTTGAGATGGACGGACAGCGTTTCAGTATCGTCCAGAGACTTCGAGACTAGAGACTCCGAGGCTAGCGACTCCGAGAAGATCAAAGCCTGTTTGGGAGTACAAATTGTCGGCTGAAGCTGCCACTGCGCGATCGCCCGCACCTGTTCGGCGGTGTTGGTGGCACCTAGCAGCAGAATCGGGGCGCTAATGCCTGCTTCCCGTAGCTCAATGCCTTCAGGAATGGTGGCAACACCCAGCCAGCTTGCCCCCTGCTGCAAGACAGTACGGGCGATCGCTACCGCTCCATGCCCATAGGCATCAGCTTTTACAACGGTCATCAGTGCGGTTTGGGGCAACAGCATTTGCTTGATCTGCCGCACATTGTGCGCTAGCGCCTCTAGATCAATCTCGATCCAGGCTCGTTCTCGCTGCATTGAAGACACGCTAGGGGTGACATCCCAACTCAACATCTTCAGTCCACTCCTCACTACGTCATTAATGAATTGGTATAGCAACCGCCAAGGCGGTTAGGACGGGGACATTTAGGATGGGGCGCGAAGCGCCCCATCCTAAATGTCCTAAGCAAACTGGTGACAGCTATATTGCTCAGTCAGGGGATGATTTTTTTGGAAAGAGAGTGACCTCAAAAAAATGCATACCTAAAGCTAGCAACGCCAATCGCGCCATCCGATCGCGCAGCCCCGATCCTCCCAGAGCTAGTGCCAACTATGTTACTATCTGTTAAACCTTTCTTCTATAAACGATCGATGGGTAAGGTTCTGGTTCTCAACGCCTCGTATGAACCGCTCAATATCACAAGCTGGCGACGAGCGGTCGTTTTGCTGATCAAAGGGAAAGCAGAGCAGGTAGAACACAACGGTCGCGTGATCTACTCGGAGATGCCGCTGCCTACAGTAATCCGGCTGCGTCACTATGTTCGGGTGCCCTACAAGGAAATTCCGCTCACCCGTCGAAACATCCTCCACCGAGACAGCCACTCTTGTCAATACTGCGGCTATGCGGGAGACGACCTGACCTTAGACCATGTGATCCCGCGATCGCGGGGTGGAGAAGATACTTGGGAGAACATGGTGACAGCTTGCGTCCGCTGCAACGTCAAAAAAGGCAGCCGAACGCCCAAAGAAGCGACCATGCCTTTACGGATGATTCCTCACAGACCCCATAGTGGACTTTACTTTGAGGTCAAGAAGCATATCAAGAGCGGTGTTCATCAGGAGTGGCAAAAATACGTGATTGGGATCTAGATCCCAACCACATTCTGATGCGTAGGGCTTTTGCTGAAGTCGGTGCTTAGGTTGACAGGTTGACAGGTTCACAGGTTCACAGGTTGCAGGGCGGCAATTTCTACCAGAATCCCTCCTCTGAGGGGGCGTAGGTAACAAATTTTTTGCGAAGATCAAGAGAGTCCGTGTTTTTTGGGATTAATTAGCCAGCCGCAGTTTTCACAAGGCTGGGATTAGATTAACCCGCTGTTCTAAAATTGAGAGATATGGAATCAGAATCGCTTCAAGTTGGGCATGGCTCATTATTAGTATCAGAATTTCCCGCTGCCGAGTCCGATACAAAATCGAGATCTCACCCAAGATCTAGCGCAAAGTCGGGAACAGACACAAAATTAGGGAGTGGAGAGTCGGGCGGTGGAGCAAAAGCTACTGTAGAGAGTTTAATTCACGCTTCATCACAGGTAGAATCGATCGCCCAGTCGGGTGAAGAAGCGCCGATTGCTAACCTGGAAACTCAGGCTGCTATCCAAAACGGACGGCTGACCGATCAAAAGACAGAAGCTTTGCGGCAGATCTTGATTAAACATCAGGGCGATCGCCAAGTGATTCTGCTGCAAGATTTTCCTGATCCCGATGCGCTGTCTTGTGCTTGGGCATACAAGCTGATTGCTCAGCAGTACGATATCTCCTGCGATATTTACTATGCCGGGACTTTGAGCCATCAGGAAAACATTGCCCTGGTGAAGCTAACGGGTTTACCTGCTCAGCGCTGCACTTTGCAGGCTGCCAAAGAGAAAGACTTCAGCATCTATCAAGGCTGCATTCTGGTGGATGGACAGGGCACGACCACTCAGCTTTTGTCTCAGGTGCAGCAGAGCAATCTGCCGATCGTCGCCGTGATCGACCACCATATGGCACAGGGCAACCTCAAAGCCGAGTTCATTGATTTGCGTCCCCAGGCACGGGCAACTGCCACAATCTTCTCGCAGTATTTGCAATCCGGACTGCTGAAGCTAGACAGCAGCAATGGTGAACATGTCAAATGCGCTACGGCTCTGATCCACGGCATCCGATCGGATACCAATCGGCTGATGCAAGCCCAAGAAGAAGACTTCATTGCTGCCGGATATCTCAGCCGCTTCTATGACGCGCAGTTGCTCAACTCGATTCTGCAAGCTTCCCGCTCCAAGCGCGTGATGAATGTGATTGAGCGATCGCTCCGTAACCGGGTTCTGCAAAACAACTTTTCGATCGCGGGTGTGGGCTATTTGCGCTACGACGATCGAGATGCCATTCCTCAGGCGGCGGATTTTTTGGTGACCGAGGAGAACGTCCATACCGCCGTTGTTTATGGCATTGTGCATGACGAAGACGAAGAGTTAGAAGTGGTGATTGGTTCACTGCGAACGAATAAGATTACCCTTGATCCCGATGAGTTTATCAAAGAGGCATTTGGGCAAGATGCCTACGGGCGCTACTTTGGCGGCGGGCGATCGATGGCGGGCGGCTTCGAGATTCCCATGGGCTTCTTGTCGGGCTTTAACGAAAGTGCCGACTATACCCGCATGAAGTGGGAAGTATTTGACGCGCAGATTAAGCAAAAGCTCTATCGATTAGTTAATCCAGAGAACGAAATGATTAGCACTGATTAGAGGCATGAGATTAGAGGCATGAGATTAGGGCTTCTGCCAGACGACTAGAATGACCCCACACACGATCAGCCCCAGACCCACAGCTCGTTCAATTGGGATTGCTTCCTTAAATACAAAGTAGCCAATCAGGGCTGTACAGACATAGCTGAGAGCGATCGATGGGCTAGCAATGCTCAAATTGACACGGGTGAGTAACAGAATATAGGCGATCGCTCCTAGTCCGTAGAGAAACAATCCTGCCACGACTTCCGGTGTTGTCACCATACTGACAATGTGACTGATGACATTGCTTGAGCTAACCTTACCCAGCTTTAAAGCCCCTGCTTTCAGAACAAACTGTCCACTTACACCTGCTATTAAAGATAGAAACAGCAAACCAAACTCTGCTGGGGTCAAAATGAAATCCTCTGTTTGTCTTCAGGTAGTTTACCAAAATAGACGGCAAAGCACTTACCACAGCTCTACAGCCTGCGGCATTCCCGCTTTTCTAAGGCAGCTAGTCATCAGGATCTATGCCCATTTCGCGAAGACGAGCGGCTAGGCGATCGGCACGTTGGCGTTGTTCTTCGGCATACTGACGTTGTTCTTCAGCATACTGGCGCTGCTCCTCAGTGCGTTGGCGCTCTTCCGCGACCTGCTCCTGACCTGTAGGCAACAGCTCACCTGCCAGAGTTGCCCACCTTAACCAGGTTGCGTCTGCCGCCATATATTGTCCCTGCCAGCAGACTAGATTGAGTCCTAGCTGCTGACTGACTAAACGTCGCTGTGAATCAAATGGGATGGGCTGGTAGATCCCGCGCTCTAGACTAAAGCCAGCAAAGTCTTCAGGATTAAAGGGGTCATACCAAAAGTATTCTGGAATGCGTAACTGCTGCTGATAGATCTGCTTCTTAACCGTTTTGTCTTGCTGAGCTGTGCTGGTCGAGAGCAGTTCAATCACCACATCAGGGGCTTTGCCCTCTTCCCAAACTACCCAACTTTTGCGATCGTCCCTCGAAACATCTAGCGCTACAAATACATCAGGTCCTCGGTAATCTTGATTGCGGACTTGAAGCGGACTGAAGTAGACAAACATGTTGCCACCGACAAAGCTCTGCCGCTGGTTAGCAACTAACCAGTTGTGCAAGGGAATCGTCAACAGATCCATCTGTAACTTGTGGCGGTGTGTCTCCATCGGAATGCCGTCATCGCAGAGCAAGTCATCCTGAGTCGGAACGTTATGCCACTCAGTTTCAGAATTTTCTTCAGGCTTTTTCTCTAAAGCTGGCTCTGACATAACGGTTCCCCAGATGTCGCATTTAGCAGTACGCCTATTTTAAAGGGTTCTTGAAGCTCAGCGGCTTGTGTCTTCTGCTAGCCTGCCCAACTTATCACTTCCATGGCTGTCGCCAGTTTGCTTAGGATCGTGGATTAAATAACCTGTATACCCCATCTGCTGTGGGGGCTTAGCATTGCTAAGCTCCTAACCCAAGAATTACATCTTGTTCAATCCATATCCATCCATATCCTAGCCACCTTGGCGGTTACTAATCTTTGGGATGATTTTTTGTGGGAGAGGGGCGCTTTATGACCCTCTCCCACAAAAAATCATCCCCCATTGAGCAGTGCCCTATTTCTTCTTCGATCGATTCTTTCTTCGCGCTTGTTTTTGCTGTTTACGTTTCGCTTTTTTCTGGGCCGCTTGACGGGGAGCAAAGCCGCTGGGTTTGGGGTCAAACTCTCGTGTCACCGATCTTGAATCTGCACCCCAGCTCGGTAAAAACTGCTTGCGAGGTACTTCCTCCCGTGTTTTCAAGCCAAGACGCACTTGCACCTCGCCCCAGTCGCCCATGAAAGCCTCGTCAACTTTGTCGGCATTGAACGCTTGCTCTATCACGGGAGCCGCTTCGACAGCTTTGAGATCGATAGCTAGTGCTGTCACCAAAAAGCCATTGAATTCTGGATCGCGATCGCGATAGGCTTCCAGTTCATGAGTGAGAATCGCGACGTATTGTTCTCGTTGCTCTGGATGCTGTATGCCAACTTGGGCAATGCAGCTAATAGCGGTTTCTAGGCAGTCTTGGGGCTGGGTGGAATCTGACAGGTAATTGGCTAAGGCGGGTAGGGCGGCGGCTCCAATCTGACCAAAGATCAGGGGAATCTCTTCTACGATCCATTCGTCCCAATCTAGATTGTCTCCCCACTGGCGAACTACGTCGATCAATGGCTCGATCGCCGCTTCTGCCTTGAGCTGTCCTAGGGTTCGCCAAGCGTTGATCGGAGCAGCCCAGTAGAGCTGCTCGTCTGTCTCATCTAAGTAGAGAGACCGATCGCCCATCATCTGAATCAGCTCAGGAATATGTTCTGAGGTAATTCCTAAGTTCAGGTAGCCCGACCAGTTATCGGGATTGTGATCGATTTCCTCGTAGGTTAGCAGTTGGCTGACAGGAGGGGAATAATCTGCGATCGCCATTTTGTCTCACAGCGCGGTTTACATTGCGGTTTACAGTGTTCTAGAAAGCATAAACCAAAAACATTGACTACTCTTCATGTCAGCTCCCTGTTTAAACTTGCAAACGATTGCCTCGGATGACCCTGCCTATCCGACGGCACTGAAGACCTGCGCTGTCTTCAAAAGCCCGCCTGCCCTACATGCGATCGGCAACCTTGAATTACTCTCGCAGCCTGCGATTGCCCTTTTTTGCTCTGTCGAATGCCCTGGCAATCTCATCCTCAAAACCTACGAGCTTGCCCAATCCCTGCGCGATCGCGGAATTCTTTCCATTAGCGGGTTCCATAGTCCGATCGAGCAAGATTGTCTCAAAATCCTGCTGCAAGGCACTCAGCCCATTATCCACTGCCCTGCCCGTAGCCTCCACAAAATGCGCCTCTTGCCGGAGCAAAAACGAGCCGTTGAAAGCGATCGCTTGCTCCTCATCTCGCCCTTCAATGCCAGCTATTCTCGCGCTACGGCTGACCTAGCGACAAAACGGAATGAGGTGATTGGCGCGATCGCCTACAGGATTTTGATCGTCTACGCTGCCCCTAACAGCAAAACGCTGGTCTTTGCCCAACGTCTCATTCAGGCAGGTAGATCTGTGGTTACTTTTGACAGCCCTGACACTACAAACCTTCGTGACCAAGGGGTTGCTGAATTAGATATTGATGGGTTGATGTCGTCCTTCTCACACCCTTCCCACAGTAATTTCTGAAAGGGCAAACTTTTTAATGGAAGACTATCCCTAGGTGACAATCCCGACTCAAATTCAAGCCCTAAAATCGGGAGGATTAAGGTTGTCTTAATGAGGCGCTGGAATTGTTGAAGCTCGATCGCTGGGTTCACCCTGCCCTGATGCTGCTATGGATTAGCCTTGGAACTGTGCTGCGGTTCGCGTACCTGGATGCCAAGCCGCTCTGGAATGATGAGCTGGCAACTATGGTTTTTAGCTTGGGGAACAGTCTGCGCACCATACCGCTAGATCAGCCGATCGCGCTAGATACTCTGCTGGCTCCGCTGCAACCCAATCCCATCCATGGTTTGAGTGATGTGGCTGATCGCCTGCTGACGGAAAGCACCCATCCGCCCGTCTACTTTATCTTGACCCACCTGTGGTTGAAGCTCTTTCCGGGCGACCTGGCTTCAGCTTGGGCAGCGCGATCGCTCTCGGCACTGCTGGGCGTGATGGCGATTCCGGCAATGTTTGGGCTGGGGTGGCTAGGGTTTCGATCGCGATGGGCAGGGCAGAGTGCGGCGGCACTCATGGCAGTTTCGCCCTATGGCATTTATTTGGCGCAGGAAGCCCGACACTATACGCTGGCAGTGCTGCTGATTATCGCTTCTCTCAGCTGTCTTATGGTGGCAGTGCGATCGCCTGTCAGCCTGCCGCTGTGGCTTTGTCTGGCGTGGGTCGGCATTAACGGCTTGGGCGTTGCAACCCACTACTTTTTTGTGCTAGTGCTGATGGCTGAGGCAGTTGCGCTAATTGCGCTGTGGGGATATTGGAACAAGCGGCTGTATGGTGTGGCGATCGCCACTGTTCTCAGTATCCTAATCTGGCTTCCGGTCTGGCGTAGTGTGCCTGAGAATGAGCTGACGCAGTGGATCTATGACAAAGATTTCTTGAGTAACGGCATTGCCCCGCTCGGTCGTTTGGCTGCCTGGATGCTGAGCATGGTGGCGATGCTGCCTGTAGAGGGCGTGCCTGTGGGGGTGGCGATCGCCTCTGCGGTCGCTGTAGTGGCTGCGATGCTGGGGCTATGGCCTACGCTGCTGCGAGGGCTAAAGCTGATGCCCGATCGCTCTCGCTCGGCGCTGCTCACGGTATGGCTGGCGGCGATCGCGCTGATGCTTTGCGTCACCTATGGATTTCAGGCTGATCTGACGATCGCTGCCCGCTATCAGTTCATCTATTTTCCGGGGTTGCTTGCCCTGATTGCTGGAGCCTTTGCCCGGACTCCACAGCTCAAAGCGCTGCTTTTTCTGGGACTGCTGGGGAGCCTCACCGTTGTGACCAACTACGGCTATCAGAAATCCGATCGCGCCGATCAGCTCATTCCCATTATTCGCGCTGCTTCGGCCGTGCCTGTCCTAATTGCTACCGCCCACCAAACCCATGAACAAACCCGTGAGCTAATGGGTCTGGCGGTGGAATACCGCCGCCAGTCGCCGCTGTCTGGATCTGAGCCGCCGCAGTTTTTGCTGGCGCACTTGCAGCCTGACTCTAATTCTGCCGTTGAGATGCTGCAAGATGTGGTGGCGCGATCGCCTCGCCCGTTTGATTTGTGGACAGTCAACTTTCTGCCTACCGTCCAGCCTGTTGTCCCGACCTGCCGACTAGATACGGGCGATCGTCCCCTCATGCATGGCTACGACTATCGGTTATACCACTGCTAAAAGTCTTTTTTAAGGGCGCAGTGCGCCCCCAAAAGCTAAAACGTATAGGCGACTTGTAGCGCCCATTTGATTAGGAAGGCGATCGCTCCAATCACGACAACTCCAGAAAGAATAACGGCGATCGGGCTATCGGCACCCTTAAATTTCATGATTCCTCGATTGAAATCTGGCATGACGCATGTTCTCCTATGATTGAGTTTTGAAGCTTAAGACAGATCCGGTTTAAGAGAGATCTGAGATAAAAGCTGATCTGCCGCCTCAATCTTATCCAGGCTTGACGAATATCCTTGGTACACTGGCGAACTTTTAGGGATCTTTTCAGCGAGTTTTTAGCCATGGTAGCTCCGACGAGTGAGACTTGGATCACAGGAATAGTGATACTGGCGGCAGTTGCGGGGGCGATCGCGCTGCTAGAGTTGGGGTTGCGATCGCTGGGGTTTGGCAAACCGCTAACCTATATTACCGATCCGCAGATTGGCTATTTGCTGAGTCCAAACCAAACTACCTGCCGTTTTGGCAACCCGATTGCTATCAATCAATACTCCATGCGAAGTCCAGAGATTTCGCTAACTCGACCCGAAAACACCCTGCGAATTTTGCTGATTGGAGACTCGATCGCCAATGGCGGCTGGTGGACAGACCAACGCCAAACGATCTCAGCGCTTTTGCAGCAGCAGCTTGAGCATGACATCAAGGAGCATGACATCAAAGAGTTTGAACGAGTCGAAGTGTTAAATGCCTCCGCAAACTCCTGGTCGCCACGCAACGAGCTGGCATACCTGCAACGCTTTGGCACCTTTGAGGCTCAGGTGATTGTGCAGCTCATCAACACGGACGATTTGTTTGGCATAGCGCCTTACTCGCTGGTGGTCGGGCACGATCGCAACTATCCCGATCGCCGACCGCCGTTTGCCATTGCCGAAGCCGTCAGCCGCTACTTGATTCCAACCGCCGACATTCCAGAGCTAGATGAGCTGTGGAAACAGGAGGGCGATCGCGTCGGGGAAAACTTGGCAGCGATCGAGCAGGTCAGAGCCATTGCCGTGCAGCACAACGCCCAGCTTTTGTTGGCGATCACGCCGCTTTTGCGCGAAGTGGGTGGCTCTCGTGCTTATGAACAAAAAGCCAGACAGCGATTCACCCGTTTTGTGGAACAGCAGCAGATGCCGTTTATCGACTTTTTACCGCTGTTTCAAGCTTTTGAAGATCCCCAGACGCTTTACCGCGACTCCATTCATCTGAATCAGACTGGAAATTTACAGATTGTGGAGCGACTTCGAGAAAAGATTGAGGAGATCCTTCCATGACTGCCACAGGAATTTTTCTGGGAATCGACTTTGGCACTTCTGGGGCGCGCGCGATCGCCATTACCGCCGATCGCCAAATTCAGGCAACCGCCAGCCTCAAGTTCGATCAATCCCCTGCTTCAGCCTGGGCGGCAATGTGGAAGCAAACCCTCTTTGAGCTGATTCAGCAAATCCCGATCGCCCTGCGGCAAGAGGCTAGCGCGATCGCCATCAACGGCACCTCTTCGACCGTGCTTATTTGCGATGCTCAGGGACACCCCTTGGATGCGCCAATTCTCTACAATGACGCGCGGGGGGCAGCAGTTTTGAGTCAGGTCAGGGCGATCGCCCCTGCCCAGCACACGGTGATTAGCGCCACCTCTAGCCTTGCCAAACTGTTTTGGTGGCAAGAGCAAGTTCCTAGCCCAGTTCCAGCCAGCCCAGTTCCAGCTAGCACAATGCCAGCATATTTTTTGCACCAGGCAGACTGGCTGGCTTTTTGGCTGCATGGCAAACTGGGCGTTAGCGACTATCACAATGCGCTGAAGCTGGGCTACGACGTAGAGGCGCTCTGCTATCCAGATTGGTTGGCTACTCAGAATTTGCCCTTTAGATTGCCAGAGGTGCGGGTGCCTGGAGAGGCGATCGCCCCCATTCTGCCCCAAATTGCGACACAGCTAGCGCTGCCGCCGAGCTGCCTGATCTGTGCAGGCACAACGGACAGCATTGCTGCTTTCTTGGCAAGCGGGGCGCAGTCACCCGGCACAGCCGTTACCTCTCTCGGCTCGACTCTGGTGCTAAAGCTGCTCAGCAAAACCCGCGTAGACGATGCGCGATATGGCATCTATAGCCATCGCTTGGGGGATCTGTGGCTGGTGGGAGGTGCCTCCAATACGGGAGGAGCCGTGCTGCGGCAGTTCTTTAGCGATGCTGATTTAGCCAGCTTGAGTCTGCAAATTGATCCGGCTCAAGAGAGCCAACTAGACTATTACCCGCTGCTCCAGCCCGGAGAGCGATTTCCCATCAACGATCCTCACCTGCTGCCCAGACTCGAACCTCGTCCTGCCAATCCGGCTGAGTTTTTGCAGGGTTTGCTTGCCGGAATGGCGCGCATTGAGGCGGAAGGTTATGAGCTGCTGCAAGCCTTGGGCGCTACGCCCCTTGCCCAGGTCTACACGGCAGGAGGCGGCGCACAGAACGAAGTGTGGAGAGAGATGCGATCGCGCCATCTGCAAGTTCCGGTCACAGCCTCAACTCAGGCTGAAGCGGCATACGGAACAGCTTTACTGGCTTTGCAAGGTTACAGTGCTGCCCTAGTCAAGCTGGGTTGCAGCTCGGTCTTGTGAATAGGTTTCTCCCCAGTGATGCATGGCTTGGAGAACAGGCTGGAGAGTTTCGCCAACCTCAGTCAACGAATATTCCACTTTGGGTGGTACCTGCGAATAAACCTCTCGATGGATAAGTCCATCTTCTTCCAGCTCTCTGAGTTGCTGCGTCAGCATCTTTTGGGTAATCCCTTTGAGCGATCGATGCAGCTGATTAAACCGCTGCACGCCCTGCATCAATTCGCGCAAAATCAGCACTTTCCAACGTCCACCGATGACATCTAGCGTTGTTTCTACGGGACAAGAAAGACGCTCAGCTTCAGCTTTTGGCGGCATCTGGCTTTCAGTGAGTTTCATAATGTCTTCCTACAACAATTTTCAATCGCATAAACCACAGTTATTTTTTAGAAACCGCACTCCGCGCGGCTTCTAAAAAATAACCCACACTTAACCAAGCGCAAAGCGCTGTAAAGGATGTTTGTTGACAGTATCTTTTTAGATAGTACCTTACCAAAAAGTGCATACTTCTCAGTTCGCGTATATCTATTCTAAACTCTATATATCGACGTACGAGATTAACTTTTTTTGATAGTCAGCCAGGAGGTTCATCATGATTACACTTCGCCCCGCAGATGAAAGAGGTCATGCCAATTTTGGCTGGCTCGATAGCCATCACTCTTTTTCCTTCGGCAACTACTACGACCCTAGCCACATGGGGTTTCGTGCCCTACGGGTGATTAATGAAGATCGTGTTCAGCCCAGCAAGGGATTTGGGACGCATCCTCATCGCGATATGGAAATTCTCACCTATGTTTTGTCGGGAGAACTCAGCCACAAAGACAGCATGGGTAACACTTCCACTATTCATACCCATGAACTTCAGCGCATGACAGCTGGCACGGGTGTCACCCATAGCGAATTTAATGCGTCTGCCAGTGACCCGGTTCATTTTCTACAAATCTGGATTTTGCCGGAAGCTGAAGGACTAGCCCCTAGCTATGAAGAAGCCAGTGTGGAACCTAGCGATCTGCAAGGGCAGTGGCGGCTTTTGGCGAGTCGTCAGGGCGGTGAGGAAACGCTGACCGTTCATCAGGATATGAATCTGTACGCAACTCGGTTGGCATCGGGAGAGACGCGATCGCTCACCCTACAGCCCGATCGTCATGCTTGGATTCAGGTGACTCAGGGCAAAATTAGCCTGAACGATGTGTCTATGCAGGCAGGTGATGGTGCTGCTGTCAGCCGTGAAACGCTTCTGGAAGTCCAGGCTCATGCGGATGCCGAAGTCTTGCTGTTTGATCTGGCATGATTTTATTAGAGTCAGGAGTCAGAATTCTGACTCCTGATTTTTAGATTTTTTATAACCGTTCGCAACACTCATTACAATTTCACAGCTTGATTTTTATGTAACTAAAGTTTTATATATGCCCTATCAAATGCACGTTGGGATTTGATGCTACACCATTAGTTTTTACAAATCAATAGGTGTTTTTTGTACTAACTGTACTAACAGCTTGTACTAACAGATGAGCCACAGCAAAGCTGTTTGGGCGTTTAAGCAGATTCTCGGAACTCCGTTTAGTACGGACATATCACTAAGAAGTTAGCGAATCAATTATTAAGAAAATAAGCAGCTAATTTAATCTTCTTAACTTCTGTCAATTTCAAAAAAGACGTGTTATAAGGATGGGGAATGGATAAGCGGTCAGTTCGATGGTGCTTCAAAGCTCTTTCATCGATCGACTGGAGTCTGAATCTTTGCCTGCCTGAACTCCCAGATCATTTAGAAAAATATAAGCTGGGCTGCTTCAAATAGGTAAAGTCAAAGAACTCTAAAGCTGTTGTTTTCTATCAGTTACTCACTGGTTAATTTCTACAGCTACTTGCTTTTCTAAGCCAGCAACATCTTGAATCGAATAGCTGTAAGCTCGATATTCAAGAGGTTCTGAGCTTTCGAGTTGATAGTTAAATGCAACAAGAAAGCGGCTGTTTGATGGCACTGGTTTGATAACAAACAATGCGATCGCCTACGTCAAAATTCCTGGCCAAAGCCCCTACAGGATTGCTCTAGCAGTGGAGAAATATCTCTACTTGCTGGTAGCCATCTTTAGCAGAGCCAGAAGCTTTTGGCGGAGTTCATCTAGCTGAGTTGACCGCTATATTCTGGCGGTCGGGGCGATCGCGCGGTTCCGTTTTTTGGCTTGTAAACCGAACATATTTGAGGAGTTTTTATGCAGTACCTATTAGTTGATACACGCCAAAGACCCTTGGGCACCATGAATAGCGATAAGGTCTATTCAGTCGGCGATACGTTGCACAATCACGATGCTCAGGGATATACCGTGATTGGATTGAATGGCTTTAAGCAGATGTCCCAAACACCATCTTTGACCGTTATTCCTATTAAAGCTGCGATCGCCAGCTAATCGTTTGGATTGAGTTTCTTAGTCAGGCTGCATTAGGCAATTTTTTCAATGATTTAATCCTTGAAAAAACGCTATTAGTGCAGCCTGTTTTAATGTTTAAATACTTAACGCGATGGGCAACTCTTTTTCTAATACCAATTTGAATTGGAACCACGACAGATCCGGTAAGGGCTTGGCACTGCCAAGCCCCTTCTGAGGTTCGATGTGCTCACAAATTTGTTTAAATCGGTATAAAGCTCTTGATCTACGTGGGGCAGGTATCTTGCCTGCCCCACAAAGCTTTTAAATCAAGTCGCACATCGCGTTACCTAATGCTCAAATACATTTTGGTATTGCATTAGATCGAGCGCCACTAAAGTAGGCAGACAGGCAAAGCACTGTTGCGCCAAATCCCATCGTTCTTCGCGTTTCAGCATATCAATCAGCTTTAGCCGAGCGCTGAGTAAATATCGCACGTCATTTGCCGCATAGTGAAGCTGTTCGTCAGACAAATTCGATGCGTTACCCCAATCAGAACTTTGGGCGCTCTTGTCTAGCTCTACCTGCTCTAGCTCCTGCACTAAATCTTTGAGTCCGTGCTTAGGGCTGTAGGTGCGGGCGAGCTTGCTAGCGATCTTTGTACAGAAGACAGGCTGAACCCGAATATTCAAATGGTGCTGAAGAGTTGCCAGATCAAAGCGGGCGAAATGAAAAACCTTGGGCATATTTGCCTCTAGAAGCTGCCGGAGCAGAGGTGCTTCCGATTGCCGTTGAACAATTCGCACAACGGTGACTCTGCCGCGAGGGTCGCAAAGCTGCACTAAGCAGAGGCGATCGCGCTGGGGCAGCAACCCCATCGTTTCTGTGTCTACGGCGATCGCCTCTGTCTGCAAATATTCTTCTAGAATCTCCTGGGAGAGATCGCGATCGCACACCTGAAAATCTTTCAATACTGTCTCCCCGTTCTCAAGAATTCGTCAGCGCTTGATAAAAATTTGGGTGAAATAATATTCTCCTTGAGCATTTTTAACTACGCCAATACCCGTTAAATTGTAGTCGCCTTCGATGTTTTTGAGATGTCCAGGACTCTTGAGCCAACCTTCTACCGCCTGACGGGCAGGGGTACTATACCCCATGTTATAGGCGACATTTTCGGCTGCGCTGCGATAGGAAATAGATTTGCCGATCGTCGAAACTCGATTCTCGAAACCGTCATGGCTGAGGTTGCGGCTGGTTGCCATGCTTTGGCTGTGCTGACGCGATTGCTGCGTAATGGTGGCGTTGGAGCTGAGCTGAGACAGTCCTTTTTTCTTACGATACTGGTTGACCTGCTGCAAGATAGAACTCTCTAGCGCCGTCGTTGAGTTGCCAGAATTTTGTGCCACTAGGTCTGGGTCGGCTGCTGGTGGGTTGGCTGCTGGTGGGTTGGCTGCTGGTTGTTCGGCTGCTGGTTGTTCAACTGCTGGGCTGACGATCGGCTCTTCTGCAACTCCTTCGCTGGATACCGTTTGCACGGAGCAGCTCAGCAAAAGCGCTGAAGTCGATGCTGCTAGCCAATAACCTATTTTCATAAAAGCAACTCCCTTATCTAAACTTGACGCGCTGTAGGGTTGACCTAGCGATCGATCCCCTACAGCTTAGTCAAGATTGCCCAAAGTCGTGTGTACCTCGCTCGGCATTGCCTTAACCTGGGTATGAATTTTTTGGGGAAAGGAATGCAGAGCGTCCCTTTCCCCAAAAAATTACGCGTGAAATCAGCAGCGCCTTTTGATCTCTGAAGCCCTCTTTTTAAGGAGGTTGAGGGATCAAGTATGAGCTTTGCGATCTACTGAGTCTTGAGAAACAGCCTCAAGATTCCATGCCCTCTCAAGATTCCATACCGAGCGATTTGATCACGGTCTGCACATCTTTGTCGCCTCGCCCGGAGCAGTTGATCACGATGCGAGGGCTGCCCTCAAGCTGAGGACAGAGAACTTCTAGATAGGCGATCGCATGAGCGGTTTCTAATGCCGGAATGATGCCCTCTAGGCGGGAAAGCTGCTGTAGTCCTTCTAGGGCAAGGCGATCGGTGATGCTATAGTATTCGGCGCGACCGGAATCCTTCAAGAAGCTGTGTTCTGGCCCTACGCCGGGGTAGTCTAGTCCGGCGCTAATCGAGTAGGGTTCGATCACCTGTCCGTCTTCGTCTTGCAGCAGATAGCTCATTGCGCCATGCAAAACGCCGACCCGTCCTCTTGTCAGGGTGGCGGCATGTTTGTCGGTATCTTCGCCTTCACCCGCCGCCTCAACGCCGATTAGCCGGACGCTGGGTTCGTTAATAAATTCGTGGAATAGCCCCATGGCGTTGGAGCCGCCGCCGACGCAGGCGAGCAAAATATCGGGTAAGCCGCCCCATTTTTCTTGGCACTGCGATCGCGTTTCTTGCCCAATCACCGCCTGAAAGTCTCGCACGATCATCGGGTAGGGGTGGGGGCCTGCGACGGAACCGAGAATGTAGTGGGTTGTCTCCACGTTAGTTACCCAATCTCGAATGGCTTCTGAGGTGGCATCTTTGAGGGTGCCTGTTCCGGCAGAGACGGGGCGCACCTCAGCTCCCATTAGCCGCATCCGAAACACGTTGAGCGCCTGACGCTCCATGTCATGTACGCCCATGTAGATGATGCAGTCTAGCCCAAATCTTGCGCAAACCGTTGCGGTTGCCACCCCATGCTGCCCTGCACCCGTTTCTGCAATAATTCGCTGTTTGCCCATGCGTTTTGCCAGCAAAACCTGCCCCAGAGCATTGTTGATTTTGTGCGCTCCGGTGTGGTTGAGATCTTCGCGCTTGAGATAAATCTGTGCGCCTGTGCCGTCGGGACGAGCAAAGTGCTGAGTCAAGCGCTCGGCAAAATAAAGCGGCGTAGCTCTGCCCACATAGTCTTTGAGCAAGCCTTGCAGCTCTTGTTGAAAGTCTGGATCGTTGCGATATTGGTAGAAAGCGGCTTCCAATTCGCTCAAAGCAGGCATCAGGGTTTCAGGGACATACTTGCCGCCAAATTTGCCAAAGCGACCGAGCGCATCGGGGCGTTGAGCGGCTCGATCGAATGAGGAAGTGAGGGAGATGGGGGTGAGGGTCACAGCAACGCAGATGGGATAATGGAATAGCATCCATTATAAAGACTTAGAAAGCCTAAAGACTCAAAAGCTTCCTCTCCGCAAGGCATACTTCATGATTGAAAGGCATCAATAGCGCCCCTCTTGTCACCCTATGGCTACTTCTAACCGCAACAATAGCTCCAATCGCAACTCGAATTCTAAAGCAACCGATCGCGTCGTCTATTCTGAATTTGGCAGTGCTGCCACCAATGCCGATGCATTAGAGCGATCGATTCAAGAATTGCCGCCCAATCAGCAGAATCTGCGGGTGCAGGCTTCGCGCAAGGGACGCAAAGGCAAAACCGTGACGGTGATTACGGGTTTTCAGGCAAAACCCGAAACGTTAGCAGACTTACTCAAACAGCTCAAGGCGCAGTGTGGGGCAGGTGGCGCGCTGAAAGACAATGAGATTGAAATTCAGGGCGATCATGGTCAAAAGTTGGTGCAGATCCTGGTGCAGATGGGCTACAAGGCAAAAGTCAGCGGCGGTTAGAGGATCTTTTGTGAGCGCCTGTGAATGCGATCGCTCGTTGGGTGATTACACAAGCAACAGCGGCGGCTGCAATAGCAATGTGACCTAATGCAATAACAATGTGACTCGCTGCAATAGCAATGTAAGTCGATGCAATGCCATTGCGACCCTCTGCAATAGGATTGTGACTTAATGCAATGCCAATGTAAGACGCTGCAATGCCATTGCGATCCTCTGCAATAAGATTGCGACCTGATGCAATAGCAATGTAAGGCTCGATCGTTGTGAAGTTGGAGGAGAAGGAGCGATCGCCCCCTCTCCTAATACTGACTAGCGCACCAACACCGTCATATATTTACCGCTAGCAAATGGGGACGGAATAATCGGCATGAACTTTGCCCGGTCATCCGTCAATCCCTTGACGTAGCACTCGTTGATCAAGTGATTCACCTGATCGCGCGTACCAATGATCCACACCTGCGGGCGATCGGCAGGATGTGTCAGCAGTTCATTGAACTCTGTGGTCATGATTTATTGCCTCGCTAATGAGTTGTTTTGTAGGGAAGAAAAGCTTAAGGCGTGGTTCACCAACCACTCGTTTTACATTAGCGAAGCATTCGATGATTTAAGATCAACTTCAGCCGTGCCTCTGCTTACCCAGAGAATCGGTTAGCGGTTGAGGGGGAGCTTCCTACACGCCCTCTCTTCCGCGTCCAGACCTTAAGCTTGTCCGCTGGCAGTTGCACCAGTGCGGGAAAGCATAAAATAAAAGCGCGATCAATGCAAGCGTACTGAGAGATTTTTACGGCGTTTGTCAGGATTTTTTGATGTTGGGGAGGAAGGGGCGATCGGGTGGTTTTTGTTGGAGTGATGCCCAGTAACACATAGGGAAGCATTCTGAAAATAGTTGGAAAGATTCTGCCTATCTCGCTAAATCGGCGTACTATACGGAAAGATTCTGCCTATCTACCCAAATTGGGGTGTTATACGGAAACTTTCGGTACATCTACCTTCTCTGGGATCTTAGGCAGAGCCTTTCAGCCTACCAATAGTTAGCCCTCCAAGTTATCGGTGGAGATACTGGTATAAACCTCATTTTTGGAATTGATGCTTCAGGTGATAATTGGCAAGACAGTGGTTCCACTAGCATAGATGAAATAAGTTTGATGTGGAGATACATTTCCTTCGCTCTTAGGCACTTCTTATCCACCGGTTTATCAGTTGCTGCTGTTTTTGCATCAGGACTAGCTTGTATATTGACTCGTCATGCTTTGTATGGCAGAAATTATTCTGATGTGGGAGTACCAATGTATGAAAATGCTTTTATAGCAACTATGCTTGGTATTTTAGTTTTCTTTGTGCTTTTATTTGGCTCTCTGTACATTCTTCAACGCACCCTTAGCCGCAATCTACAATGGTTGCCTTATCTTGTTGCTGTAGCTACATTTGCGGCTGCTTGTCTATATTCCGGTTCTAGTAACATTATTATTGCTGTGTTCCTTTGGTAATGAAAAGGCATTTATAGATGTAGGAACGCTAACCCTTCATTGCACCGGACTGTTGAAAGCGCTCGGTTAGGATTGAGAGGTTGCTGGCAGCCGGTGAATGTCGCCGTTATGCCGCTCAATCTTTGGTGGGGGAGTAGTCAAAAGCTCATCTATTAGTTTTCAAGGTTGGGGTAGTATGAGGCTATCAGTAAGAAGATGCAGTTAAACAAGAGCCAATTGAGTCTGAAGCATGATTGAGATTCGTTTCAGCAATAGTCCTCATGGGGGAGAAATTGAGCTTTCAGGTTTGCCTAAAGATCTGCGAAATGTTCAGCAATCAATCCTCAATCTTGTGCAGAATAAGAATCAGCAATTTTGCGCTATTGAGGCTGTAATGGTTGAACCATCCCCTTACAACGTCTGCTTAAGTTCCTTACATATCTACAAACGTGATGGTTTCATCAGGGTTTGGGTATCTGAAAATTCTTTGCAGATCGAAGGGGAGTCAGAGAAGTTAAAAATCTTTGCAACTTGGTTTGAGTTTGATGACACTGTGTCTGGCCACCATCATCACTTTGATTACTATGGAAATGAGTGGTGGGTTAGTGCTAATTCAAGCCCTTTAGTAATTTCAGCTAGAGATCCTGCACAATGTTCAGATACAAAATAACAAGCGCCATACAACGGACGAGTAATGATTGTTGGTGTAGATGCAAAGATGTAGGTTGCCGCTGATGAAGATCGTTGGTCTGCTCCATATCTTGGTGGGGGCAGTAGCCGAAAGCCCATCTGTGAACACCCAGGGCTGAATTACAGCAAGGCTATCTATGAGACAGTATTTTGAGGTTATTTCGTTCAGTCGTCATAATTGATCAGTACAATTCAAGACAATCTAACGAATCATTGCTCATAAATTCTTGAATTGTTTCAACGCCAGACCGAAAAATTGCTTCAATGCTACTTGTTGGTGCATTGCCACAGCGTAACCAAATCACTTTTGGAGGTGATCCATAAAGGCGACTCCGTTCAGCAAAGTCAGCATCTTGCGTCACAATACAAAAATCTTGAGTCTTTGCAAACTCCCAAATCTCACTGTCCTCCGATTCAGTCAAAGCATGGAACTGAACATGACTGGAGTTTGGGAAAATATCTGAAAGCCGAGTTATTAGTTTCCGGCTCAGGTTTTGATCAAACAGCAGTTTCAAATACCACCTACCACAGCGATCAGGCGGCGTTCTCTATCAGCAGCAAATTCCAAGCAGGCTCTAATATCTTCTTCTGTCAACTCTGGAAAATCATCTAAAATTTCTACATGAGACATTCCTGCTGCCAGCCAGCCAAGCACGTCATACACGGTAATCCGCATTCGCCTAATACAAGGCTTTCCACCCCGTTTTCCTGGTTCAATCGTAATAATATTTCGATAGCTCATAACAAGATTAAATCTGGCACATTTTTTCTTCAGTTTAGCCCAGTATCAAGGAGGTGTCTCATCAGTCCATGTAGCCCCAGCAGCCCAACACTGCGTTGGTGCGGACGGAACGGGGATTGTCGGTGGGAGTTCTAGATTACTTGCTGCCGCACAACTTCGACGTTATGCCGCTAGTCTTTAGCTGGGACGCAGCCGAAAGCTTATCTGCGGACGTTCAAAATTGGACAGAACCTCTTGACCAGAAGTACTTCCAGATAGTAAGAGTAGCAGCAATTTATAAGAGATAACAGTTGCTGGGGAAGAGCTGATGACATTACAGGAGCTACAAAATTAGGGTTGCCAACTGGCGATCGCTGGCGGTATGTTGTGGCAAAGCTCAATGCGCCACAGGGTCTGGGCTTGGTGCCTCACACCGAGCGATGACGCACCCTACGACAATTAAGGCTGGGGAATGGAAGATAGGCTTGTGTTTAGGAAAGATATTGGATCCGAATCGTCAAACGTTTAGAAAGGTTGGGTTTCCTTGCATCAACCTAGCCTACATGGGCGATCGCACTAGGTGTGGGTATCAGATGGTCGGAATCGTCCCCCCATCAATGACATATTCAGTCCCTGTGATGTACGAGGCGCGGTCAGACGCTAGGAAAGCAACAAGTTCCGCGACCTCTTCTGGACGACCAGTTCGTTCCATTGGAATACCCCCTAGTAAATCCATCAAACCCTGTCGAGCCACATCAAGGGCTGTTCCCGCACTTGCCGCTAATTCCTCAATTAGCCTCTTCGCTGACTCAGTCTCGATGAAACCCGGAGCAACAGCAATGACCCGTACTCCTTTGGAAGCAACTTCGTTTGAAAGTCCCTTACTGTAGTTCGTGAGTGCAGCCTTCGCGGCAGCATAGGCTAGGGTTGAATCATACAGCGGCAGAGTTCGCTGGATTGACGAAATGTGGATGATGACACCCGACTGCTGTTCCAGCATCTTGGGCAAAAACGCCCGATCTAGTCGAACAGCAGCAAATAAGTTCTGGTTAAATGCTTGCTGCCATTCATCGTCATTGAGGGCAAGCACACCTCCACTGGGGGCAGATGAGCCGCCAGCATTGTTAATGAGGATATCGATAGCGCCAACACGGTGGGATACTTCCTTTACAATTTTCTCCACACCATCCCGTGTGGAAATATCAGACTGAATAAACCATTCACTCGATTGGAGGTCGCTGGGAACGGTACGAGCCGTTGTCAACACGGTTGCGCCTACTTTTCTCAATCGCTTGGCAATCGCTTCCCCAATGCCTTTTGTTCCACCTGTCACCAACACTCTCTTGCTGGAGAATTCATTAGAATGAATAGGGTCGATTGTGAGAGCATTCATAGTTTTTAAATTGTTATCAGAAGCGGTGGTATGAGTCCTTTCTCCATTTATTGTCCACAAAGGGAAGCCAGCGTACAATCCGGAAAATTAAGTCTAAAGGGGATAAATTTATCCCTACTGAGTGAGCTGTTCCAATTAATTTTTTCTATTTCAAAGGGCTTATGTACAAAAGGAAGATTCCGATAGAGCTGGATTGCGGGCTTGATTTAGCGAGGGAAGCTTTATTCGGCAAATGGAAAATCCACCTGATCTACTTTATTTCGCAGGGCATAAAACGCCCTGGTGAACTCCAAAGGAAGATTCCAGGAGCGACACGCAGAGTTTTGAATGTGCAACTGAATCAACTCGAAGCTCACGGAATCATTTCAAAAAAAATCTACCCAGAGTTACCGCCCAAAGCTGAGTACTCGTTAACCGATTTAGGATGCACAGTACTGCCGATTGTGACAGCACTGGGGCAGTGGGGCGACGATCATCAAGAGTATTTACGTCGTGCGATCGCTGAAATGCAGGTAGGCTCAGTAGATCAAAAATTTCTAATCGAAGAGTAAAGGAAAAGGGTGGGGTTAGGTTAATCCTGAATTTCTATTACGGTTAGGTGAACCTGACATTAATAACCCACAAAATAACCCACAAAAGTCTCTCAGGGACTCTAACCGAGTAAAATAGCATCGGCGATCGACTCTACTTAACCCACTCCAACTAGGACGCACCCGTGGATTTTCAGCAGCTTGTCAACTCTCGACTGGTCAAACAGGAAGCCAATGCACTGTATAAGTCTTTGGCTCCTCTGGTGGAACTTGATCCCAAGTTTGCCGACCTAATTCTGATGGATTTGGCAAAAATTGTCCGGATCTGCGGACGCAGCGATCGCGAACTTACCGCCAACGAGCTGCTTGCCTATCTGGTCATCTATGCTCTAATCAAAAAGGATTCTGAAAAGCTGACGGTGGCGCTGAACAACTGGGAGTTTTCAGAAGAGACTCGGCTGAAATACCAAAAGCAAACACTGCAAATTCTCCTAGAAATGACAGGCGGAGAATCTCAGGACGAGAGATTGATGCTGCCTTCAGTTCTGAGCCAGTACGATCAGGAGAAACACACAAGTTACCTAAACGACGCTGTTAATGCTACCTATAGATTCGCTCAAGTGATCGTCAAAGCAGACGGCAATATTTCCATGCAGGAGATGGATGCGTTGTCTCAGATCTGGCAACTTTTGCACGACTATAGGAAGCTGAGTCGCTATCAAGAAGGATTTGCCACGCCTGCGGGCACTATCAGCCAGCCTTCTAGCGATCGATTGCCCACTGAGCCAAAACCTGCTGAAGCCCCTACTCCCCCAACCGATGTTAAAACGCCAGAGGAACTCGCGCAAATCTTGGAGAAGGCGTTGGCGGAGCTGCATGAATTGGTGGGGCTAGAAAATATTAAGGAAGAAGTAACGACGCTAGCAAACTTGCTGAAGGTGCAAAAGATTCGAGTCGATCGCGGCTTAGCCAAAACGCCTGTTTCTCTGCACTCGGTTTTTGGAGGTCCTCCCGGTACCGGAAAAACGACGGTAGCAAGGTTAACGAGCCGGATTTTTGAGGGCTTGGGCTTTTTGTCTAAAGGTCATCTGGTGGAAACCGATCGCTCTGGCATGGTAGCGGGCTACATTGGGCAGACAGCGAAAAAAGTCGATGAGCTAGTGACTTCAGCGCTGGATGGCGTACTGTTTATTGATGAAGCTTATGCCTTAGTTCCAGCAGAGGGTGGACGTGATTTTGGACAAGAGGCGATCGATATACTGCTCAAACGCATGGAAGATTATCGCGATCGCTTAGTCGTCATTGTTGCCGGATACACCGATGAAATGGGTAACTTTATTGAGTCCAATCCTGGCTTAAAGTCGCGTTTCAATCGCTACTTTTATTTTAACGACTATGAGCCAAGCGAATTGGTCGCTATTTTTGAAAGCATGGCACGCAAAAGCCACTTTAACTTGACCCTTGAAGCACAAGATAGATTGCGTCAGCTCCTAGAGACGCTCTATGCCAACCGAGATAAAAACTTCGGCAATGCCCGCCTCGTGCGCAACCTATTTGAAAAGAGTGTAGAGCGGCAAGCCAATCGCCTTGCCGTCCTGTCTGACTTTACCGACGAGCTGCTGACAACGCTAATTCCAGAGGATATTCCCATGACGTTTTCGAGCGATCGCCTGGGGGATGCAAAACGGGAAGCTCAAAGCTAGCGATCGTCTGTAGCGAAGAACCACCGAGCTTTATTTCGAATGAGGTTTAGTCTGACCACCTGCATCGATCGCTATATTCGCAAATGTATCTCCCCAAAACCTATCTCTAACTTTTGATGGACTCAATTTCACTCTTCAGGCTAGTGCTAGACTTTTCCAATTCATGCGAGGTTATTGACAGCCCGTAGTTACCTAGATATTTTCAACTTATCAAGTTTGAGAGCAAGGATCTAGAGAAAACTATGGCTCATATGAAAAATATAGGAAAGAATACATGCCTGACGAAATTTACGACAACGCTGTCCCAGAGGTTGATTCAACTGAAGTTGGAAACTCACGAACGGTTACAGCTGATGAACATAACTCATTTCTAGAAAAGGTAATGGTTCAAGCTGGGCTGGCAGATCTCTACGATGCTAGAGACATTACAGAAGTCGTCTTCCGCACGATGCGGGACATGATGACGAATGAAGCAGTTGATCATGTGGCTGAAGACCTGCACGCGCCGATCATGGAAGATAACAAAGATAAAACCCTCTACACAGCCACGCCGCTTGCAACAGAAGTAACAGATCTCTGGCAAGACACCAATCCGATCGTTCATTTTCTTAGCCGCGTTCGTCCAACATTGAATATCCGCGATACCACTTTTCTGTTTCGGGTCAAGCAGGAAGCATCCTTGCCCTCTACATCTCAACCTGAGCAGGTCGTCAAGGCAGTTTTCTCAGCAACCAAAGATGAGCTATCGTCCGATCGCATTCAGGAAATCGCAGAATTTCTTCCGGGTACCGTTCGTCAGCTTTGGCAAGAGGCTTAGACTTATAGGCTCAAAATTATTTGTCTCATAATAGATGACTAGAGTAAGAAATTGCCCGATGCCTGTTGAGCATCGGGCAATTTCTTATTAAGAGGAGGTTTGAAAAGTCCAACTATTGGTAGCGAAACGTTTCAGATCCCGCTAAATTCCCGCGCTATCGCGCCGCTGCGCTAGAAAAAAGGGGGACTTTGAATTCATTTCCCTCTTTTTAAGGGGGGCAAGGAGAATTTATAGGTGCTTAAAATCATAGCCGACCACTTTTCAAACATCCTCTAAAGCTCTGAAAGATTAGTGAATGGCGCGATCGCAGCTATATCGATCGTCAATATGTCCAAACTGAGACAAGGGATATGTGACTAAAGATGGAAGGTGCCCTTGCTACTTTATCGATAGCATACGGTTAAACGATAGGATAACTGCTGTATGGCTACAGTCACTTCTTTAACTACCCAGACGCTTATCCCTTCTAGTATTCTCGATGACAATTCCGATAACTCATCAGGTTCTAGTAGCTTGTTAGGAAATAGTTCATCAAGTATCTTGAATAGTGGTAACGCAGACGATAGATTTAGTACCCCTTTTAGTACTCTGGGAAATAGCTCTTCCAGCAGTACCTCTGGACTAATCAACGGCTCAAGCCTGAGCAATACGAGTCGGTACACCATTTACAGCGTGGATGACAACAATGGCAGCAATACTGGCTCAACATCAGTCGGCAGTTTGAATAGTGGCTTAGCCCAGCCCAACTTTAATAGTTCCAGTAACGCCAACAATGCATTCCTCACGAGTAGCTTTAATGCCTTTGGTACCAATAGTTCAAGTCAATTCAGCTCCAGCAGTTTATCCTTCTCAAATAGTAGACCGGGCGGAATAGGCTTTGGTAGCACAGGGTTTGTTGGATCAAGTCCTAGCAGGGCAAACTTTAGCAACACAGGATTCACTGGCTCTAGATCAGACGATATCTCTGGCATCAATACGCTCAATGGTTCCAATACTCAATTTAGTATCACTGGACAGGCTCCGCTCCAGATTAGGGGAAATAGCGGCAGCGATCGCCTAAACGGAAAACGGGCTAACGATGTTCTGAGGGGATTCCAGGGCAACGATACGCTCAAGGGCAATCAGGGCAACGATATCCTGATCGGGGGTGGCGGAAATGACCTTGTTCAGGGGGGCGTTGGTCAAGATCAGCTACTGGGCGGCGGCGGCAATGATCAGCTCTGTGGCAACCGCGGCAATGACAGGCTAGAGGGTGGAAACGGAGATGATGTTCTAATTGCAAGCTCAGGCAATGATATTTTGTCTGGAGGAAACAACCGAGACATTTTCGTTTTGCAAATTGGGGGAAGAGTAACGATCACAGACTTCCAAGTAGCCAGGGATCAGCTTTCGCTACCTACAAGCATTGGCGTAGCCGATCTTAGGATCAGCCAGCAGGGTCGAGATGCGATCGTCAGGCTCGATGGGAACATCCTGGCAACCCTAACTAACACTCGAAACTCTAGTCTAACTAACGACAGTTTTACGACAGGCACCGTCATCTAATCTGACAATAAGAACTGATCCAGCCAGAACATTCACTTAATTTTGTGTATAATCTGACCAAAATCTTGAGTGAAAATGGCGCGATCGCTAAAAGTTAGACAGGACTGCATTGGAACAGTTAAGTTAGCACTTAAGCAAAGAGGGTTTGTTAGCCAAAGAGCACTATCAGAAGACATAGAAACAGCCTTATCGACTGTCAGCAACTTTTTTAACGGAAAACCTGTCGATCGCGCCATTTTTGAAGAGATTTGTCTAAAGCTAGGGCTAGACTGGCAGGAAATCGCTGCTTCTGTTGCGGAAGAACCTCCTCAATTGAACGAGAGTCTTTCTTCTGAAAAGAAAGTAACTGAGTGCTACCAGGATTGGGGGGAAGCGCCTGACTGCTCCACTTTTTACGGACGTACAGAAGAACTGGCACAGTTAGAACAATGGGTAGTTCAAGATCAGTGCCGCTTGGTTTTGATGCTGGGCATGGGTGGTGCCGGAAAAACGGCTTTGTCTGTAAAGCTGGCGGAGCGGATTGGCGATCGCTTCGAGGTTTTGATTTGGCGCAGTCTGCGAAATGCACCTCCCCTCCAGATGCTGCTGAGTGACTTAATCTTGAGTCTTGCTCAGCAGCAGGCAGTACTGCCTAACCAGCTAGAAGCACAGTTCGCACAGCTCATAACGCTTCTCCGCCAGAAGCGCTGCCTGCTGGTGCTAGACAATGGGGAATCTATCCTACAGGGCAACGCTGGACAATACCGGGAAGGCTACGAAGCTTACGAAGAGCTTTTTAGCAAAATCGCGGATGGGCGGCATCAAAGCAGTGTGGTGTTGACCAGTCGAGAGCAGCCTAGAAGTCTGGCAGTTCAGATTGGCAGCACAGTGCGATCGCTTTCTCTCAACGGACTACCTTCTGCCGAGGCAAGGCAGCTTCTGGCGGCAAAAGGCTTGGTTGATACCGAACAGTCATCTCAGCAGCTCATTCAAACCTACGGCGGCAACCCCTTAGCGCTCAAGATTGCTGCCGCGACCATTTGCTCTACTTTTAGCGGCAGCATTAGCCAATTCTTGCAGCAGCAAATTGCCGCCTATGGAGGCATCTGGGATCTGCTGAGTCAACAGTTCGATCGCCTCTCTCCCCTCGAACAGCAAATTATGTATTGGTTGGCAATTGAGCGAGAATGGGTCACTTTTGCAGAGTTGTCCGCAAATTGTATCCTCCCGATCGCCCAACGGCAGATGATTGAGGCGATGGAATCCTTGCAGGGGCGATCGCTGATTGAGGTCAGCAAAGCAGGATTTACGCAGCAGCCTGTGGTCATGGAATATATGACGCAAAAGCTAATTGACTGCTGCTACCAGGAAATTATATCGCAAACGCTAAATTTATTTAGAAGTCATGCGCTGCTGAAAACGCAAGTTCAAGATTACATTCGGGAAACGCAGGTTCGCCTAATTTTACAGCCCCTAGCCCAAAGATTACTGGCTGAGCTAAACGGGAAAGAGACTGTAGAATTTTTGCTGACTCAGCTAGTGAATACATTGCGAGGAAAGCTCCTGTCTTACACAGGATATGCAGCAGGGAATGTCATTAACTTACTCAATGTCTTAGAGTCTGACTTGAGCGATCGCGATTTTTCTGAACTGGCGATCGCTCAAGCCTACCTCACTGAAACAACCCTCCATCGCACCAACTTTGCAGATGCCACCCTGCATCAGTCTACCTTTGCCGAAACTTTGGGAGGCATTGTTTCCGTTGCATTTAGCCCTAATGGACAAATGCTTGCAGCTAGCGATACCCGTGCTGAAATTCATGTCTGGAACATCCACAGCAACCAGAAACTGCTGACTTTAAGCGGTCATCATAGCTGGGTGTTTTCATTTGTTTTTAGCCCCAATGGCATCACGCTGGCAAGTGCCAGCGATGACTTTGTGGTGAAGCTGTGGGAAGTTTCTACTGGAGACTGTTTGCAAACACTACGAGGTCCTGCAAATTTGATCAATGCAGTTACTTTTAGCCCAGACGAACGCAGCATTATTAACGATGACAAAAATGCGGCGATTCAGCTATGGAATACCGAGCGCCCTGAATCCCAAGTTTCTGCTTTGCAAGGATATCCGCATCTGGCGCGATCGACTGCGTTTAGCCCGGACGGCAAAACCTTTGCTAACAGCACTCAAACCCAAACAGTTAACCTATGGAATGTCCGAACTGGAGAATCTGAAAAAGTCTTGCAGACACACAATCTCACCGTTCGCTTGGTTGCCTTTAGTGCCAACGGTCAACAGTTAGTCAGCACTAGCCTGACTGCTTCAGTGCAACTACAATCCAGCCCTACTCTGGCTCCAGAAATTCAAGTCTGGGATCTTCAGTGCAATCGATGTCTACATATCCTGACCGGACATACAAATGGCATCAGCGAAATTATCTTTAGTCCAGACGATCGCTATTTAGCCAGCAGTAGTTTTGATCAAACTGTAAAGATTTGGAATATCGATATGGGGCAATGCTGGAGAACATTGCAGGGACACAACGAAAAAATTAACGGCGTTGCTTTTAGTCCGGACGGAAAGCTGGTAGCTAGTGGTGCAGACGATCATACCGTTAAGCTATGGGATTGGAACACTGGGCAATGCCTAAAAACCTTCCAAGGATATACCGATGCCATCAAGTCTATTGCACTTAATTTAAGCGGGCAGATACTAGCTAGCGCCCACGAAGATAAAACAATCAAATTGTGGGATCTGAAAACAGGGCAAGTGCTCAAAACATTGCAAGCCCATAGTGATCTAATCTGGGCAGTTAATTTTTCTCCGGATGGTACACTGCTAGCCAGCGCCAGCGCCGATCTCACAGTCAAATTATGGAACTGGGATACTGAACAGTGCATCACTTGTTCGGGACATAAAAACTGGGTGTGGTCAGTGGATTTTCATCCGCAAGGTCAATATTTTGCGACTGGAAGCTATGATAAAACAATTAAAATATGGGATACCCGAACTGGGATTTGTGTAAAAACTTTCTCAGAACACAATAGCGCAGGATTATGCGTTCATTTCAGCCCAGATGGTAAATATCTGATTAGCAGCAGTTTCGATCAAAGAATTCGAGTGTGGAATGTAGAGACTGGGATTTGTTTGCGTGTATTGGAGGGGCATCGCGATCGCATCTGGCAAGTAGTATTTAGTGGTGATGGACAGACGCTTGCGAGCTGTGGTCACGACCAATCAATTAAGCTATGGAATATTCAAACAGGGGAATGTCTCAACACCTTAACTGGACATCAAGGAGCGGTCACGACGGTGAGCTTCAGCCCCAACTCGAAAACATTGGTCAGCGGCAGTTTTGATCACACTCTAAAGATCTGGAATTCTAATACAGGAGAATGCCTCCAAACGTTTCGAGGACATACAAGCGGCATACTTTCTGTTCTGTGGCAATCGCTTGCTGTCGAAGGCGTTCCTCGCATCATCAGTAGTAGCTTAGACGGCACCATCAAGATTTGGCATCCTGAAACCGGAGTCTGTCTGCAAACGCTGAGAGCACCCCGTCCCTACGAAGGCATGAATGTCACTCGACTCTCAGGATTGACAGAGGCACAGCAGGAGACGCTGAGGGAGTTGGGAGCAATTACTGCGACTTAAGCTTGGCTAATATGCTAGCTTAAAAACATTCCCTATTGTCAGCGGAACAACAAGATGGTCTCCCAATTGCAAACCGCAGATGTTTTCTACCCCGACAGCGACGGTCAGCCGATGGCAGATAACACGGAGCAGTTTCGGTGGATTGTCGTGATTCAGCAGAATCTAGAGTGGATCTTTACTGACAGTACCGTATTTGTTGCGGGAGACTTGCTTTGGTACCCCGTGCAGGGCAACCGAGAGATTTGCACGGCTCCAGATGTGTTAATAGCATTCGATCGACCCAAAGGAAAACGCGGCTCTTACAAGCAGTGGGAAGAGAATAATATTGCCCCTCAAGTAGTGTTTGAGATCTTATCGCCCAGCAACACCAAAGCAGAAATGAACCGTAAGCTGCTGTTCTACCATACCTACGGGGTTGAAGAATATTATCTGTACGATCCAGAAACAAATGCCCTAAGCGGCTGGCTGCGATCGGATGGTTTTCTAGATGTGATTGAGCCGATCGCCCATTGGGTCAGTCCGCGACTGGGAGTTCGATTTGATTGCGAGACATCCTTCAAACTCTATCGTCCGGATGGCAAGCCATTCCTGAGCTACAGCGAGATCGCCCAGCAGGTAGCTCACTTGGAGGAGCAGCTAGAGCAAGAGCGTCAAAGAACTGAACGACTGGCGGAATACTTGCGATCGCAGGGCATTGATCCTGATCAAGTTCCCTGAACAGAGAGCTAAGAGCATATTGTCTTTTGGGCACTTCAACATGAAGTTTGGGATTTTAGACGCAGTATTTGACTACCTCAACACGGTATTCGAGATCTCAAACACAACATTTGTGTACCTCGACACAACAATACAGAATTTGGTTAGCCCTAATCAGTGAAGAGATCCACTTGTCAAGGCTAACCACACCTCAGACTTTATTTAGATAGAAGTGAAATCCCACCGGGAGAGGGTATTCGCCTGTATTCCAACTAAAGAAGCCAAAAGTTCACCATTTACTTTAGAGGTAATCAAGGTGTCGTTGACGTTCACTGAAACTCCTTGAGCAATCGTGACTTTTTCAAACGTCAAACCACCCTTTAAGCCCAGGTAGTCTCGACCCACTGCAAAGTCAAAGATTAGGTCGCTTCCAGCATCCTCTGCAAGAACAAACTGATTGCGACCAATCCCGCCATACAGCTTATCTTGACCAATGCCCCCTTCTAGCAAGTTGTCACCTGTCCCAGCGTAGAGAGAGTCATTGCCAGCGCCGCCGAAGAGGAGATCATTGCCCTCACCGCCGAAGAGTTGATCATCACCCGCATCGCCAGAGAGGCTGTCATCTCCAAATTCTCCTAGGAGAATATCCGCACCCTCGCCGCCTTTGAGAGCGTCGTTGCCATCACCACCCTCTAAGCGATCGCTACCTGCTTGACCCAAGAGTTGATCATCGTTGTCTCCCCCTGTGATTTGGTCATCGCCTGATCCACCATCCAGATAGTCGTTGTCGGCACCACCATCCAGACTGTCATTCCCATCATTTCCGTAAATCTGGTCATTGCCTAATCCACCGATGAGCTGATCATTGCCTAGCCCACCCTCTAGGTTGTCATCTCCCGCGCCTGCATTGAGAACATCGTTGCCTTCTTGACCCGAAAGCAGGTCGCGCCCCTCACCTCCGATTAACTGATCGGTACCAGACCCGCCGTACAGGTTATCGTTACCTGTTCCACCATCGAGGGTATCATCGCCCTCTTGTCCGTAGAGGAAGTCATTGCCTTCGGCTGAAGTGAGCTGGTCATTGCCCAAACCGCCGTCCAGATAATCATTTCCAGCTTCACCAAGGAGTTGGTCATTGCCACCCTGTCCATAGAGTTGGTCATTGCCGTCGCCTCCGAGGAGTTGGTCGTTATCCGTTCCGCCCTCTAAATAGTCATTTCCTGTTTGTCCCAGGAGCCGATCGGCATCATCACCGCCAAAGAGGAAGTCTTCTCCTGCTCCGCCATCCAGGTAGTCCTGACCCTGCTGACCATAGAGCTGATCATCGCCTGCCTCCCCTTCCAGTCGATCGTCATTCAAACCGCCATCTAGGTAATCATTGCCAGTGTTTCCATAGAGGCGATCGCTGCCATCCCTGCCGTATAAAAAGTCGTCATCTGCGCCACCATCGAGGAAGTCACTTCCTGCACCCCCATCGAGAACATCAAAGCCAGCTTGACCGTAAAGGCGATCGCTGCCCTCATTTCCTGCAAGCTCATCATCCCCAATGCCGCCATCCAGATAATCATCTCCTGCATTTCCTGCAAGGGAGTCATCATCTTGCTGCCCGTAGAGGCGATCGTTGCCATCACCTCCTGCCAGCGTATCTTTACCTGCTCCGCCATCCAGGTAGTCATCGCCTGCCTGTCCGAGCAAGGTATCGGCTCCGTCACCTCCGTAGAGGAAGTCGTCTCCAGCTTCGCCTTGAAGCAGATCCTGCCCTAGCTGACCATAAAGCTGATCGTTGCCCTCTCCGCCCAAGAGTTGGTCATTGCCATCGCCACCATCGAGCAAGTCGTTGCCATCAGAGCCATTGAGAGTATCTTCGCCAACTTGTCCGTAGAGGCGATCGTTACCCTCGTTACCCGTCAGAGCGTCGTTGCCGTCTCCGCCCTCAAGCAGGTCATTGTTGGCACCGCCCTCAAGCGTGTCGTTGCCTGCACCACCGTAGAGTTGATCGTCGCCGTCTCCTCCAGCTAGCTGATCTGCCTCTGCGCCACCGTCTAGGAGATCGTCGCCTATTCCACCACTCAGATTATCGCTGCCATCCTGACCGTAAAGCTGGTCATTACCTTCTCCACCCAGTAGCTGGTCTTTTCCTATTCCACCCTCTAGGTAGTCATTGTCAGCTTCTCCGTTCAGAGTATCGTCACCCTCATCACCATAAAGCTGGTCGTTGCCGTCTCCACCGTAGAGGTTGTCATTGCCGATTTCACCTCTGAGCAGATCTACATCAGCCTGACCATAAATTTGGTCGTTGCCGTCTCCACCGTAGAGGCGATCGTTGCCATTGCCACCATCGAGCCAATCGTTGCCAGCTTCACCGTAAATTAGGTCGTTACCGCCTAAGCCACTGGTGATGTTGTTACCTTGATCGCCCGTTAGCAGATCCTCAAACTCTGAACCTTCTAGATTTTCAATTCCTTCAAGACGATCGCCTTCTGCATCTCCAAATCGTCCTGCTCCGGTTTTCAGGCTAACGGCTACACGCGCAGATGAGTTGAAGTAGGAAGCTGTATCGATGCCGTAATCGCCATCAAGAATATCGGCATCCGCGCCGCCAACCAGGAAATCATCATCTATTCCACCTTGAAGTGTGTCTCTGCCTGCTTCGCCAAAGAGGATATCGTCGCCGCTCAACCCAGCAACAACATCATTTCCGGCTCCAGCGAAGATGATGTTGGCAACCCCACTCCCTGTAATTGTGTCATTGAAGTTAGAACCTACTACGTTCTCAATGCTGATCAGCTTATCGGTATTTCTAAAGCCATCTGTGGCTGTTTCAAACGCTAAATTAACAATGACTGAGCCTGGATCAAATTGATAGCTAACTCCATCAATTCCAGCACCGCCATCAAGGCTGTCATTTCCAGCATTACCAATCAGTAAATCGTTGCCGCCTAGCCCCTCAATTTGGTTGTCGAGTCCGTTGCCAATGAGAACATCATTTTGCTGGGAGCCGACAATATTTTCTAGGTTTTTCAGGGTATCTGTAGTGCCAAACCCGTCAAGGGCAGTCCCTGCGGCGATTGAGAAACCAGATTCGGGCGCGGTAGGAACGAGGGTAGTAGTGACGATTGTAGCTCGGGAACTGCTGCCGGAGTTGTAGTAGGCTTTGGTTTCGTCAATATTAACTACGACACCACCGGGAGAGTTGTCGTAACTGACAGTATCAATGTCATTATCACCATCTAGGAAATCATTACCAGATCCACCACTCAATTGGTCATTTCCACCTAAGCCGCTCAAAGCGTTGTTACTAGTATCTCCAATGAGCGTATCAGCAAACTCAGAACCTACAACATTCTCAATTTGCTCAAGTATGTCCCCTTCAGCTTCTCCACCAAAACCGCGACCTGTTGAGAGGTTGACCGTAACGCCCTCCAAAGAGTTGAGATAAAAAGCTGTATCAATGTCAGCACCACCAATCAATGTATCAGCACCTAAACCACCAATTAGAAGGTCATCACCACCTCGCCCATCAAGGAGATTATTGTTACTATCTCCAGCAAGCAAATCACTATACTGTGACCCAATAATGTTCTCAACCTCTTGTAGTTCGTCTCCTTCCGCATCGCCACCAAAACCTAGACCGGATGCTAAATCAACAGTAACTCCTGCATTTGAGCTAATGTATAGGGCCGTATCAATGCCATCTTGACCGAAGAGATAATCAGAACCAGTACCTCCAGTTAAGCTATCGTTGCCATCTCCCCCATACAAGTAATCAATTCCAGCATCTCCGTACAGTTCATCGTCGCCATTGTTTCCACGCAATTTATCATTATCAGCCCCTCCAAACAGAGTATCTTTTACAGAGCCTCCATTAATTTCATCATCTCCATTACCGCCACTGATGAATGTTGGAACAGCAGCATTCAAGAAAATACGATCGTTCTTCTCTCCACCATCCGCACGAATTTCAGAATAAGAGTTTGGATAATTTACCGTAAATCCAAAAGCTGAAACATTAGTTGAAGAAGGGCTTTGACGAACCGAGAAGGTTTCCGCAACGTCCTGAACTTTGAATGTTGGTGTCTGTCTTAAAGTCCAACGAGGACCCATGTTGAGCCACAAGGTGTCACCTTCAAGCGAAGCTAGTTTTGGTGGGATAACTAGATCTCGATCGCTGGTATCGACTAAACCTAATCGGGTTGCCTCAGCAGCAGCAATAAAATCTTGTTTTTGCCACAAGAAAAACGAGGAAATTTCGTTAAACGGAATTGGGATTTTAGGTAGAAGCCCATTTAGCTCTTCAAGAGTATATTCCACAAAGCTCGTTACAATCCTTGTCACAGTCTCAGTAGCTTTCTTCGAGAGTCCAGTGGGATCGTATTTTGCAAGCGTCTGTGCGCCCTTGATTGCTGGTTCTGTTACATAATTTTCAACCTTTCTACTGAATTTAAGTGCTTTCCCCACACCACTGACATTAATATCAACTCCAACTCTTTTACCAGCATCCTGTACAGCCTTGAGTAAATAATTCTCTAAAGCCTCATCAATGATATCCTGAGTAGCAGTCATCGCTTGAAGAATGTCTAGAATTTGACTAACTGTCAGATCCAGATTCGTACTTATCTTAGATTCAGTCTCTAATTTTTCAAGTTCAATATCAAAGTATGGTGCGATAAATTCATCAAGATGCACTTTGCCATCTTCGGGTGTCGGATCCAGTAAGTCCAACCTCAGTGTTTGCTTAATACCAGCTTGGGCAGTGATTGCAGCAAAGGTCGCAACGCCAGGTGCTCCAATAGCTAGTCCTCCATAAAAGCTACCTGTTGCTGTTGCTTCAGGTGTAGCCGGATTGCTGATGTAAAAGCTTTGTATGAAAGCATCAAAAAGATCTCCACTTTTACCCGGCTCAAACCCTCTTGTGTCAAAGCCGAATTTTGGAGAAGCACTTAAATCTAATCCACCTCCAAAAGCTAAGTTAAGGGGGCCATAAATAGGAACTTTTATCGCGTCAAGAAGCTTATAACTGATGCTGAGTTTTGGGAAATCGTACTTAAATAAGTCAGCATTTTCTCCCATGAGCAAAGCTGCTGCTGCCGAAAGATTAGTCAAAATAGGGAACTCAATCTTTGCTTCAATCCCTTCAAGTGTTTTTGTGTTAGATATATCTTTAACGCTTGTGAATGCTTTAAGCGATTCTGCTATATCTAATTCCAAATCAGTACTCAAACCAGGATCTGGCTTTCTTGGGTTGTCAAGATTGAAACTGAAGCCATCTTTGGAAAGGATTATGGTTTCTCCACCCAGATTTTTTGTTTGCTCGACCGCCTCAGAAAAGTTTTTGACTAATTTAATAAAAGGAATACTTTTCTTTAATGACTCGACTCCAATCGATGTGCTTTCCACCTTTTCATAGATTGAGCCAGCAACGTAGAACAAGTCAATTACAGAAAGCTTGTTTGGATCGAAGAACGGGAATCCTGTAAGGTCAACCAATTTGTTATTGCCCGAAGCTTTCTGCAACTTCTCAATGAAGTCCTGAGGATCAATCGCTAGGCCATTTGGATATTCATCTGTGATGAAATCGACATTCTTTGTCAAGGCATTAACAAGAGGACGAACTTGATTTAGATTTATATTGACTTGCTCTAAAACCTCAGTAGCAAAACCATTCGATCCAAAAACAGAGCTAAGATTTACGCCAACATTTTGAAAAGAAGCTGACGACGACTGAATGCTGGCAGGATTAAAGATATCGCCTGTTTTTACAGTTAAATCTGATACGAGAGATGGCAGTAAACTCAGACCTGAAGGAGCTTTGACACTGGTAACAAGCCCAAGTTTCAGCTCCATGTCTCCTGATAGGCGACCAGTACTCTCACCTGCATCGGCTAAATCACCATCACCATTGCTGTCATTCCAATCTACAGAGAATTTCCCTTGTAATCGAGTCCCTTGATCTGTTGCATCAACGTTTAGAAAGCCTAATTTTCCGCTTATCTTTTCTGGGAGAGACACTCTGAGCGTAACCGCTAGATCTTCTGGAGCAGACGTGTCAAGAAAGAATTTATTTTGCTTGATCCCGAAACCAAGTTTGAAATCAAAAGCAACGTCTGTGGAAGCATTACCTTCAAGATTTAGCTTTAATCCTGGCAAACCCGATTCAGGTGTTAAAGAAGAATCTAGTTGAGACTGTCTCCTAAACTGTAAGCTGAACTCAGCATCCGTCTCTGAAGAGGATGTGAGCTTGACGCTAGCACCGTATGAATTTAATGCTTGATTCAGGTTACTTGCAATCTGTTGAGCGGCTAGGCTGTTGCCAGAACTCTGTAAATTTTTTATAGCCTGATCGAGTCCTTGTTGAAGATCAGCCAGGAATTGAGCATCTCTGTTTCCCTGTATTTGCTTACCAATTAAAGGAAGATTCGCTCCAAAAAGATCTTTGTTTACATCTGCTTGAACTTTGTCTAAGGTCAGCTTGAGATTTTCTAAACCTTGAACAATAGCGGTTGAGTTGATCATGCGTATTTACCTCTGTTTTGGTTGTTTTCTGGTTTTGACAGCAATTTAAAGTTGTTCGTACACTAGTCCCTTTATACAGTTGGCGAACACTCTACCTCAGCAAAAAGTCGCTCTCATTACCGAGCGTTTTGATAAGTTTGCACAGCAGCAGTTTCGCCGATTTCAGTTCTTACGGTATGGAGTTGCCAACCGTTAAAACCATCTTTTCGACTTAGTTAGCTGCAATGACTTTGAGTGCAAATCAGTTTTTTTCACATATCAGTTTTTTCATACAATTTACGATCGCCCACACAGAACATCCAATAGTACTGATCTGAACCATCACCCTTCATATCCTGATCAAACTACCCTGCTAACTGAGTTCATGTATGAGAACGACTGACTTATCTGAGCAGATATGCTGCTCCAGCTCCGCTACGCCCTAGAATATTTGAACTCTCCGATCGCCGCAGTGAGAAAAGGTAATCAAAGGTGATAGCTTTTCAGTGGAAATCCGTAAGTTTTGTGTAAAGTTTTTAGCAAAAATCTATAAATTTTGCGTGAAGTGCTTTTAGCGGCACAAGCGACCTATTGATATTTGAGGGAGCCTAGACATACAAGCCCCCATACCGACTGACCATGACCGCAGATGAAGCGATCGCCCTCTTACATCAAATCCTCGACGCTGCTGAGCAAAAGCCCCAACTGAGCGACACTCAGCTCAAGGTATTCCACCTGATTTGGCTGGGAGAGCGCTATGACGCGATCGCTGACACAATGGACTATCAACCTGACTACATCAAGCAGGTAAGCTCCAAGCTGTGGAAGTTACTCTCTAAAGCGCTGAATCAGCCAGTCTCCAGACGCAATCTGCAAACCGTCTTTCAGCAGTATGATCAAGCTTTACGATCTGCGGAACCTCAATCCTCTCCTGTTCACAATCTTCCGGTCGTCAACTACAGCGCCTTAATTGGGCGAGAGGCGGAAACCGATCGCCTGCTCAATTTCCTTTCCTTTGAGCATCCGGCTCACTGCATCAGCATTGAAGGATTGGGCGGCATGGGCAAAACGACGCTAGCACTCTCGATCGCCCATCGTTTGCTCCAGTCGGGAGAATTTAAGGCGATCGTCTTTACTTCTGCCAAACCCGATCGCCTCACCGCCGCTGGGGTGTTGCCGCGCCTACAGTCCGATCGCAGCCTACAAGATATCTTCCGGGCGATCGCCCAGATATTGCAGTGTCCAGCCCTACTGCTACAGCCGTTTGATGAGCAGCTTGCACAAATTCAAGTTCAGCTTTCACGTCAGCGCACTTTGTTGGTTATCGATAATTTGGAAACCGTTGAAGATTGGCAGTCCATCCTGGCATTTCTCTACGACTTACCGATCGCGGTAAAAGTTTTGCTGACCAGTCGGCAACAGACTCCGTTTCCTGCCGTTGCCCTAGCGCCTTTGCTAGAGTTTGAAAGCATCAACTTAATTCAGAATCAGATTTACGGTAAGGGACTTAACCTCAATGCAACGGTGATTCGGCAACTGTATCATCAGACTTGCGGTATTCCTGCCGCCATCGTTTACGCCGTCGGTCTAATCGCCAGCGGTTATCCGATCGTGTCATCTGCTGTTGCCACAGGGGATTATGCTCACTTTTATTTTGAAAGTTCGATCGTGTTGATGAGAAATAGCGCCGTTCACAACCTGTTTATGGCGTTAGCTTTGTTTCCCGGCTCTGCGGTGAGGGAGGCGATCGCCTATGTAGCTGATGTAATCGATGGGCAGACCGTCACTCAAGGCTTGGCAAAACTACAGCAGCTCTCGCTGATTAACCAGCAGGACGGGCGGTACGATATGCTGCCTCTGACGCGAGAATATGCGATTGCTGAGCTGAAGCCTGACTTTGAAGCAGGAGCTTACGATCGTCGCGTTGAATGGTATCTTACCTTTGCAGAAACCCACGGCGGTAAAGATTGGAGAGACTGGCAGAACTACAGTCCTTTGGAGCAAGAATGGAATAATCTGCAAGAGGTGATCGAGTGGTGCATTGCGAGCGATCGCTATGTAGAAGTCTGTCAATTTTGGCAGAAAGTCCGGTGCTATAGCCATGCTCAAGGCTACCGCAGCAATCGGCTCACCTGCTGGGCAACGCGTCTAGACTGGACGGATTGGTTGATTCAGGCAGCAGAACAGCGGCAAGATAGGGCGATGGCGGCAGATGTGTTATTTGACAGAGCTTGGACGCTGACTTTGATGGGGCAATCTCATCATCTGCAAGCCGCAGAATCCCTCTTTGCTAAAGCTTGGGAATATCGTAATCACACGGATGTATCCTTTCAGATTGATCTAGCGATTCACGTTGCGGTCTGGCAAATTGAGCAGCAGCAGTTTTTAGTAGCCTCTCAGTGGCTCCAGGACGCAGAGACTCTTCTGAGTGCCAGCTCTGACGCTGCGGTTTATCAGCGTCTTTGGACGCAGTGGCATTATTATCAAGGCGAGATTGCTTACAAAACACAAGGTTATCCGCAAGCTCAGGTTCATTTTCAGCAGGCATTGTGTCAGGCTGAGGCGATCGACTGGCGACGAGTTATCTTTTTGACGAAAGACTGGTTGGCGGATGTGGCGCTGAAGCAGGGTAATTTCTCTGAGGCGCGTCTGCTCATGGAGGCTGGGTTACAGGTGGCTCAGGAAAATGATGACGACTGTCGGTCTGCTTTTTGTATGCGATCGCTAGCCTGTCTCGAACAAACTCAAGGCGATCGATCTGTGGCTCACCGTTGGGCAGAAGAGGCAAGGCAGTTATTTGAACAATTGGGAATGCAGGTAGAGGCGGAGGAGACGAGCGAGTTACTGCAAAAGTTGATTTAGCATTGGGTAAAGTTGATTATTCTTAGACCCAAATTCGGTATAAGAATGGGAACATGACTCCATTAGCCTGTGACCTCCTCTGCCAGACCAAAAGATAGAGTCATACCAGCCCCTCCGGGCGCATTGACGATCGTCACGCCTGGTTCTGGATGAGCAATCCATTCAGTTCGCTGCGGAATCTTAGCGTAGATGCCATGCCAGGTTTGAGCCATTTCTAGGGAGGGCGGCTGAGCAAAAGTTTTGAAATAATCAAGGATGTATTGATTTAAGTCGGCGCGATCGAACGGATCTAAATTCAAGCCGTACTCATGCGAGTCGCCAATGGTCAGTTCGCCCAGAGCGTTTTGGGAAACCATGACATGGATGCCCCACTCGACAAAGTAGGGAGTTTCTGCCTGAACTCTGGCTTTTAGGCGTGCCAGAGATGAGCAGTGAGCAAAAGCCGTATAGTGGGTGAGCGTTAGCCCAGCGCAAAGAGATGCCCCTAATCGCCAGTTGTTTGGCTGAGGCACAGTTCGCATCATTTGCAGTTTGACTTTGGTAATGCCACTTTGTCGATAGACCTCTGGATAAAGCGTTTCAAAGTCAGTACCGCTGCACACATAGATGCGATCGCATTTCCACTCTTCCCCACCTGCGACCAACTTTGGATAGGAAATATCAGTGACAACGGCATTGAACTTGAATTCTACTCCGTAGGCTGCCGCGAGAAAATCAGGAATTTTGGCGATCGCCTCGCGGGGATCAACGATTACCTCCGTCCCGCTCCACAGTCCGCCCAGCAAGCCGTCTATGACTGCCCCAGGACTTTTCTCCGCGATCTGTTCGGGGGTGAGTAGGGCGATCGAGTATTTGTCATCTCGCCGGGTATCTACAAACTCTTGCAGAACATCCAGTTCGTCCTGTCGGTATGCCAGGTGCAAGGAGCCGCTCTGCTCGGCAGGAAACCCAGCTTTCGAGGCGACTTCTATCCAAATCTGGCGCGATCGTAAGGCTCTATCCAGCAGCTCTGTCGGCTGACCGATCGGCCAGACCATGCCAAAGTTGCGGATAGATGCCCCGACTGCTACCGGATGGCGATCGAAGACAACAACTTTCAAGCCCTTTTTTGCCGCTGCCAAAGCATGAGCTAATCCCACAATTCCAGCTCCAACTATGGCAACGTCTGTGTGATGTATTTGACTCATAGGGGTTCAAGACAACAAACCTGCTAACTTCTCTTGAAATTCTGATAATGAGTCAAACAGTCCATCATTAGGATGAGCTGCAAGCTGCTCTCTCGTATGCGTTCCATTCGTGACGCCAAAGGAGTAAAGACAATTCGCATGGATTCCAGATTCCAGATCAGAGGGGGTATCCCCAATATTCACGACTGTCTTGGAATCAACAACGCCTAGCTTATACATTGCTTTTTGAATCATGTAGGGTGCAGGGCGACCTTCGGTATTAAAGATTTCTGAGGGCGTGACGGAAACCTGAATCAGCGATGAGCCTGAACCGATGTACTCAATACTCAGTCCCTGGTTCCAGCCCAAGCGACCCAAGATAATATCTGTGACTTCTCGATAAAATCCTGTTGTCAGGGCAATTTGAATCCCCTGGGATTTTAGCCAAGCGAATAGCTCTAGACAGCCGATCGTCGGTGCAACGGGCTGAGTCTGATAATGGGTTTCTAGAATATGCTTGAACGCTGTAAAAGAAGTCTCCACATTCGCACAGTAGTCTGGATGATCTCTACCGATTTGGTCGTGCCAAAGCGTTTGAAAGACCAGCTTTTTGGGTAGACCCATCATAGCAACAACCTTTTCGGAACTTGCGCTCAAACCCGTTTGTTCAGCAGCCTCAGAAAAACACTGCTCTACCTCTCTGTCATCTTTAACGGTCGTGCCTGCCATATCGCAGACTACCAGTTGAATAGCCGCCATAAACACTCCTTGCGTCTACAGATCCTTCATCGATTTAGCCATGCCTGAGTGCGCTGTTGCAATCTTCGACTTAGGAACAGTAGATATTTAGGCACAACAATATAGCAAATACTTTATGGGGTGAGTTAACGGGAGATTAATTTTGACTGAACGTTTATCCAAGCGTAGTTAACCTTACTGTAGGTCAGCAGAATGTAGACTGAAGTGTGAGAAGCGATCGAGCTACTGCGAAAGTTAATCTAGCGTTTGATAAAGTCGGACATTCTCAGTCATGAACTCAGTCGGTATAGGAATGTAATAGAGGCATAGCGTCACATAGTCAGCCCATTCCTAATTGCCCCCTAGGAGTTTATCATGGTTGCCCTTAATCAAGTCCCATCTCAATCTTTTGAAATTTTCTTACAGAAAGCCCGTCAGCTTGATCTAGATCCGATTGCTTATCAGCTCATGCAGTCGCCAACAGACTTGTACTGGACAAAGCCACAGGTCGTAAAGGCGATCGCCCAATACTTGGCTTTTCTGTATCTCTACGATCGGTATCCTCATCTACAGTTAGCGCCATCTTTAGAAATTGATCAGATATGGCATTGTCACATTCTGGATACGCAAAAATATGCAGAAGACTGTCAGCTTTTATTTGGCTATATGATTCATCACTTTCCCTATTTAGGACTTAGGGGTGTGCAGGATCGGCGTAATCAAAGAGAGGCTTATCTCCTGACAAAAAGACTGTTTGCTAAGCACTTTAAGACCGACTCAATGGCACAAAATTCGCTGCCTGGAGATTGTGAGCCAATTCGATTGGCACAGTTGCGATCGCGACCTAGATCTACCGTAAATACAGAAGAAGTACTTGCGAATCTCCCCTGTTCGTAGCGTCGCTTTAAAGTCTAAACAAGGCAGATATTTTTGAGAGCCGCGTTTCGTGCATCTCTCAAAAAATATCTGCCTCATAGCCAGTTTAAATCGGTAGTGCAGTTGTAGATAATAGCTGTCGCCAGTTTGCTTAGGACATTTAGGGTGCTGCCCCACCCTAAATGTCCCCGCCCTAACCGCCTTGGCAGTTGCCGTAACACTTGTGTAGGTCATGAGCTGTTCAAATCAACCTGAAACTACTTGATCATTTTTGTGGCTTAAGATGCTTTAAGATTTTGAAGTGCTCGTATGTTCTAAAGCCCTATCTTATGTCGTCGATTGGTTGGCTGATGGTTTTGCTCTTCTTTCCCGCTAGCCTTGGTTTAGGAAGACAGATAATTGGTGGCACTGGACTGGCTTTTCAACTGCTGGCACTCGCATTTCTGCTGTTTTCCGTCGAGCAAACCCGGATGGCAATTGTTGACCTAGAACAGATTGCGGCGGTTCGGCAACAGGTTCAGGATAGACAAGCCCAGGACGATCGCCTGAATCATTTCTACAGAATTACGGTTAGTACGATCGTTTTAGAACTCATAGGCTTCTATACTGCTGCAATTTGGTTAGGGTGGGGTGCGGTTATAGTATTGCTGAGCCAGGTTGGGTTTAATTGCTTTTCTAATATCCGCCTCTATCCCTCAGGCGTATCTCCGATTCAACCTTGGGATACTTCTCAGCGTATTCTAGTATTAGCCGCAGACGGTGCTGCACTAATTCTAGTCAGCTTATGGATGGCAAAAATTGCACCGCTCTGGATGGCTGCGGGAATATTGGGTTTGGCGATCGCTTTTGGAATTATTAAATATATTGTTCCCTCAAAAAAACTGTTCTAACCTCCTCAATTAGTAAATAGTTGTAATGGTATTTAGGTAAGGATTTTTAGTGGCGTGGGCAAAGCCACGCCACTAAAAATCCTTACCTCTTAAGGACTACCAACAGTTTGTATCCATTCAAATTTAGTATTACCACGGAAGTCAACTAGCCCTAGTGAAGCTAACAATGGAGATTCCACAGCCAAAGTTTAGCGAAGCTTTCTAGCTGTCAAGTCCTGGTAGATCAAAAAGTAAATAGCTTATTAGGGAAGATTTAAACCTTCTCTCAATACCGTTTGCCTAACCCAAATACTAAGCCCCGATAGGTCACTTTAGCTGTACCAATCGGGGAAATTTTAGAGTGGAAACTAATGTGATCTTTTATAGAGAAGCAAAGAAAAATGTTTATAGAGGTCTAAGACACTCTCTTAAGGACAATAAAATTACACGTTTAGAAAAAAAGACGGTTGCTGCCCTACTCAGAACCTACAACCTCGAATATCTTAGCGGAATTACTAACGAAGTACTTGCCGCAGGTCGTGAAGCAAAAGCTAAGCTAAACTCTAATTTTAGAGGTGTAAATAGCTCTGGCTATTTTAGCTTTCCTACTAAAGTTTATGACATTCAAGATGTTCCTGTTGGGCAACCGATAACTATTAGTAATTCAGACTTTGGCTACGGTAAGGGTCAAAAGAATCAAGGTACCTGCGCTATTCTTGCTGCCGCTATTGATAACTTGCGCTATGTAAACAATGGCGATGGTACGTTTACTTTCAAATTTTATAACTCGACTCTGAAGCCTGATTATGTGACTATAACCTCCGATGCTGACCCTTTTGAAACCTCTGGAGATATTTTAGGTTTAGCAGAGAAAGCTTTTGCAGTGTGGACTCATGAAATAAAGACAGGTTTTAGCAACCGCGACTTAATTACTGCTTGGAAAGACGTCACAACTGGAAACACTTTGGAGATTCCACTCAAGGCGATGACAGGCCGGGAGGTGACTATCAACCAATCTACTCCTGACTATTCTTTCAAAGTTGATGAGAAAAGTATTTCTCAAGCCTTAGCTGAAGGCAAATCTGTTTTGCTGGCAAACATCTGGGCACAGCAGCCTCAGTCAGTTATATCTAATGACCATGCTTATAAGGTTGTAGCCGCTGGAGATTGGGGTATCGAGTTGGTCAATCCTTGGGGTTATAATAATGCCGCTGTCGATAAAAATAACAGCGATGGTAAGTTGAGGTTAAGCCTAGAACAGGTAGATGCCTTCTTCCTAGCTCCTTATCTAGTCATTAGCTAATAAAAGCATCTCATAATTCAGATGAGTTTACTATGGTAAATTAGCCTTTGAAAAAATTGGATTTAAGCTCAGCAAAGTTTTTTCAATCTAACTTGTACGTTCGTCGAGGTTTGCCTTCTCACTCAATGCCGCAAACTGCTGCCAGCAGAGATACAGCGATCGCGGCACATGAAAACAGCCTTTCCATTTACCACCCTTGAGATTAAGCAATACTTGACCTCGGCGATCGAGATAGCCAAACCACTCGCCATATTCTGGGTCGGCAAAGTGTGACCAGGTGTAATCATGCAGCTTTTGATACCAGTTCCAACACTCCTCTCGTCCGGTGAGGCGATAGCCCATTGATAGTGCTACCAATGATTCCAGATGCACCCACCACAGCTTTTGATCCCATTCTAATTGCTGTGGTGGATACCCTTTTGCATCCATGAAATAGTACAGACCGCCATACTCAGAATCCCAGGAAAAGTTCAGAATGCTCAGCACGATATCTACAGCTTTATGAATCATTTGAGTATCGTTGCGGCGATTAGCAATATCCATAATGAACCACATTGCTTCGATACCGTGACCGGGATTAATCAGCCGTCCTTCAAAGCAATCGAGGTGTGAACCGTCCGGGGAAACGTTTTCATACATTAAGCCATCATCCCAAAAATCGGTCATCACCTCTTTAACGGTGTCAGCCAGAATTTGCTCAAGCTGTTCGCTGGGCAGCAACCAATCCATCTCTAGCGAGAGATTCGCTAAAATCATCGGCACCGCTAGAAATTTCATGGGACGTGTGCCAGGATAAGCTTTAGTGTAGGTGCCTTTAGGATTATCCTTGCGGCGCAGCACATTGCCATAGGCCTGTAACGCCACGTCTTTTGCCCACTCTGCATCTGCCGCCAGCGCATATTTACTAAACGCCATTGCTGCAAAGCAGTCGGAGAAAATATTGTAGGGCTGTACCAGCGGATTGCCTCCGCGATCGATGGCAAAGTACCAGTTGCCTTCTGCATCTCTTCCATGATTTGCCAGGAAGTTAGCGCCATGGGTGGCAGCCTTGAGCCAGTCTTGTCTCTGTTCTAACTGAGCAGCCTGTTCTAACTGGTCAGCCCGCTCTAACTGACTGTATAGCATTGAGAACGTCCACACTTGGCGATTTTGCAGCCAGATAAACTTGTCGGTGTCGTAGACTTTACCTGTGCGATCGAGACAGGTGAAATAGCCGCCCTGCTGCCAGTCGATCGAGTGCTGCATCCAAAAAGGCAGGACATCATTGAGCAGCGCCCCTCTATAAAGTTCAGCTAAGGCTGTGAAATTCTGCGTCACGGAATCTGCACTCATAAAATCTGCACCTATAAAATAAGTCACTCCAATAAGATAAGCCGTTGTGGATCGAGACGAATATTCCAGGGGAACGGCTGATTTTTGAGAACTTGCCATTTTTCTTTGAAGACTTCCGCCTGAAGATGATAGTCGTTGGGGCTTGTGGGCGGACAGTGCAGCTTCAGAAATAGTGTTATGCGATGGGGTGTTTCACTCGTTGCAGCCAGCCAGCAGGAGAAAGCATTGTCTGGAATAGGCTCATCCAATTCTGATAAAAACACAATTTGGTGAGCGCGAATCCCAACCTGAACGAGCTGTGGTGGAATTAAATGAGTACAGGTAAGGATACAGTTCCAGTCGATCGCTTGTACCTGGTTTACGCCATTTCGATCCACTTGAATAGGCACAGCGCGAGAGAAGTTTTTGCAGCCTGTGAGTTGAGCAACGCTAACGGTCTGGGGCTGCTCGAAGATATGGTGTTTAGAATCAGCCGCGATCGCCTCACCTCGCTCCAGCACCAGCAAATTTTGGCAGACTCGGTATGCTTCCTCCAAGTTATGCGTTACAAATAGACTCACACCCGCGTACTGCTCTAGAGTGGCGATCGTGATCTGCTCCATTTGGCTCCGCAGGTGAGTATCCAACGCCGAAAAAGGTTCATCTAACAGCAGCGCCTGGGGACGGTTAATCAAGGCTCTTGCTAGGGCAACCCGCTGCTGTTGTCCCCCAGAAAGCTGACGAGGATAGCAATCGCCCCATTCCTGGAGCTGCACAGATACAAGCTGGGCTTCTACCTGCTGTTTAACCGCAGATTTCGGTGTGCTTTGGGGCAGACCAAAGGCGATATTTTGGGCAACCGTAAGGTGAGGAAATAGGGCATAGTTCTGGAAAAGAAACCCAATATGGCGATCGCAGCTAGGTAAATTAATTCCCTTTTGAGAATCATACAGCACTCGCCCGTTCAAAATAATTTGTCCGGCGCTAGGAGTTTCAATTCCGGCAATGCACCGTAAAATCATGCTTTTTCCTGCGCCCGAAGCGCCCAGTAGCCCTAGGGTTTGTCGATCTGCCGTGAAGGATACTTGGAGGGAGAAGTTGGGGAGATGCTTTTGGATATTGACCTGGAGAAATGGGGAAGTCGGGGAGTCGGGAAATCGGGAAGAGGGAAAAACCTTCTGGTCTTTTGCGCTGTTACTCTTCAGCTTCCTCACATCCTTACTCTGCTGCTGCTGCCCTATATTCACCGCAGTGATGCTAAATAGAGAAATTGAGAGAATGACCAGCGACCAAAACCAGGCTTCCTGAAATGACCCGCTCTCTACTGCAAAATAGATGGCCATGGGCACCGTTTGAGTTTGTCCAGGAATATTACCTGCCACCATTAAAGTCGCACCAAATTCTCCTAGCGATCGCGCAAAGGATAGCGTCGTACCTGCCAAAATACCGGGAAGGGCGAGAGGAAAGGTGACGCGCCAAAACACTCTGCTTTCCGAGGCTCCAAGAGTTCTGGCAGCGCGCTGTAAATTGGCATCTATTTGTTCAAATGCTCCCAACGTGGTTCTGTACATGAGCGGAAAAGCAACCACCGTGCCGCTGATCACGGCTGCATACCAGGTAAAGACGATCGCTCCATTAAATGGCGCGAGCAATTGCCCTACCCACCCATTTTTGCCACACAGCAGCAGCAGCAAAAAACCCACCACCGTTGGCGGCAAAATTAAGGGCGAAATTAAAATGCTCTCTAACAGAGATTTCCATTTGCCCTGATAGCCCTGCATCCAGTAGGCAGCCGCAATGCCCAAGAAGAACGTGATGAATGTGGCAAGACTGGCTGTTTTTAGAGAAATCCACAGCGGAGAGAGATCAAAAGGCATTGCTGCTGACTACTAGATAGGGTTTTGAACGATCAGAACGCCATAAAACGCCATAGGACAAGAAAGCGAAAGGCTCATAATCGGCAGCTAATTATACTGAGAATAATTCTTGTTTTTGATAGCTTGATATCCAAGCAAAGTGCAGTTTACCATTGCTTAAGCCATGAATCTACCCTCACGCAGCAAGTCTAAGACTGATCCCAACAAAGTGGCTCAGGTCAGGGATTGGGTTTACAACCGCCTACCCATTAGCCCTGATATTGCCGTGTCTGTAAACCAGCTGATTTGCAAAGAGCCAGGATATCCGCCGATCAAAACGGTGATTGCGGTCATGACTCGTCCACCGCAGCAGTACAAAATCTACAAGCCGATCGCCGATCTCAACTACAGCGACTTTCACAATATTCTCCGCCCGACTTGCCCAGAGCTTGATTAACTGCGGCTTTCGGTAAAGGCGATCGGTGGCTCAAACCCGATCTCGTAGGCGATCGCGACCTGATGCAGCGCCGCACTTTTATAGAGTCTCAGTCGATCGCAAACCAATGCTCACGCTAGAAACACTCATGTCTGATCCCCCAAAATTCCCCTCAAAAAGAGGAACTTGAGTTCTAAAGCCTCCTTTTTGAGGGAGCTGGGGGATCGAGTGTAACCTTTGCGATCGACTGAGTCTCCAACATCACTGCATTTACGAAACCAGGCAATTGAGAGCCTATTGCAGCTTGGGCAAATGCTGAATCAGACACCAGCCTATCAAAGGATTCTTCACAAATTCGGAGTTCTGGAATCTAATACATCTAATACAGTAGAATGCGCGTAGATTCAAGGATTCAAGAGGACAAATACCCACCATGGCGGAAGACAGCAAGCCGCTTCAGACACTCGCCGTGGATATCGGCGGTAGCGGTATCAAGGTAATGGTTTTAGACGAGCAGGGCAGTCCGCTGACCGATCGTGAGCGCGTAGACACACCGCAGCCCGCTACTCCCAATGCGGTGCTTTCAGCCGTTGTAGGATTGGCGAAAGACAAAGAGTTCGATCGCGTTTCGGTGGGCTATCCCGGCGTGGTGCGGCAGGGCATAACCGAAACTGCGGCAAACGTCAGCCCAGAATGGATCGGCTTTGATTTGGGGAGTGCCCTCACTCGCCACCTAGGTAAACCTGTGCGGGTTGTCAACGATGCCGATATGCAGGGTTTGGGTGCAGTCTCTGGACATGGCGTTGAGATGGTGATTACGCTGGGCACAGGCTTTGGGTCAGCGCTGTTTCTCAACGGCAAACTCGTTCCCAACCTGGAGATGGGGCATCACCCGTTTCGCAAAGGCGAAACCTATGAGCAGCAGCTTGGACGTGCCGCTCTAGATGAAGTCGGCAAAAAACGCTGGAATGAGCGTCTGGAGAAAGCGATCGCCACCCTCAGCTATCTTTTCAACTACGACACGCTCTACATTGGCGGCGGCAACACCAAGAAAATTGAGCTAGTGCTGCCTACGAACGTCAAAGTGGTTGCCAACGTTATGGGGCTGCTGGGCGGCATTGCACTCTGGAAAGACTGATTGGGAGAAAAGCTAAAATGGAAAATCTCCGATCGCATTGACCGGAGACTGAGTTGGTGTGAGGAGTGCGTAACTGAAACTACATTCAAGATATCGATCGCCCATGACATTCAAAGTACAGGCTTATGACGGTCTTGTGACAATTGTGTAATTGTCCCTTAGAACGCAGAGTAACGCCGTTTAAACAGCCGAGTTACTGGAGCTGAGGGAGCGATCGCTGTGCCGATCAAATTCATGGGCAGCTTTGAGCTGAGGCTGACATCGATCGTGGGTAGTTTAGCAGCAGTACGGACTCCGTGCTCCTCAAACCCTGGCTGCGGCTGGGGCTTTTTTGTAGCGATCGGCAGGATACAGGCTTATGTAATGCGCTATACGACCGAGTGCTTGGGCTTGTGCAACTGTTTTGAGAACCTGCACAGCAAAAATCCACTAAAAACCTATGTCTAAAGGCTTGAAGGAGAACGCTTTATCGATCGTTGATACCATCACCCTTGCAGTAGCAGGCACAGCTCCCTCCTATTCACTAAACGCCACCACGGCAGCGCTAGTAGCGGCAGTGGGATTAGCTTCGCCAGGAGCCTTGCTCTATGCGGCGATTCCCATGTTTGGCATCTCGTTTGCGTTCATGCACCTGAACAGATGGCGCGCTGATGCTGGCACAGCTTACGCCTGGGTGGGACGATCGCTCAGCCCAGTGCTGGGGTTTCTTTGTGCCTGGACATTTTTGGTGTTGAGTACGGCGTTTATGGTGGCAGCGGCTTTGCCTGTAGGCGTAACAACGCTGGACTTGATCGCTCCTCAATATAAGGAGAATGTGCTGCTGGCAACTCTGGCAGGAGGCTTGTGGTTTGTGGGCGTAGCGACGCTGACTATCTTGGGCGTACATGTGGCGGCAAAGTTTCAGCGGCTGATGACAGCGATCGAGGTCATTGCTCTGCTGCTACTGGCGATCGGCGCATTCATTAAGTTTTCCGCCGCCCCGGTTCATCCCTTTTCTTGGGCGTGGTTTTCACCTATGGCGTTTGGCAATTTCCAAACCTTCATGGCAGGAATGCTGGTGGCGATGTTCTACTATTTCGGCTGGGATGTCTCCTCTAACGTTGCCGAAGAAACCTCAAACTCTAATTCAGCTCCCGGTAGTAGCGGCGTTTTGGGCATGGTCGGGATTTTCCTGCTGTTTTTGCTGCTGCAAGTCGCTATTCAGATGGGGCTAACTGCCGAGCAGGTAGAGCAGCACAGCGCAGATCTCTTGCCCGCTCTAGGCAACGCTATTTTTCCGCGTCCTTGGGGCAGTATTGCTATTTTGGCGGTATTGGTTAGCACGATCGGCACGATCGAAACTCAGCTCACCCAGTGCGCCCGGACGCTGTTTTCCATGGGGCGCGATCGCGTCATTCACGAGAAGTTTGAAGAAATCCATCCTCACTTTCAAACTCCCTGGCTGGCTAGTCTGGTAATTACAGTGCTAGCGCTATTTCTGATGATTTTGTCGAGCACCAGCGCCAGCATTGGTACCGTGATGCAAAGCTTGATTAGCTCGATCGGCGTCATGGTGTCGTTTTACTACGGTATGACGGGTCTAGCTTGCGCTTGGTACTACCGTAAAACCTTACGCCAAGACAGCAAGTCTCTCTGGCTACGGGGAATTTGGCCGGTCACTTCTGCCGTTTTGCTGCTGCTGGTCGGAGCTTTTCAGCTGCCGCAGTTGGGCTTAGAGGTATCGCTGATGACCGTTGGGGCGATCGCCATCGGGTTCATTCCCCTGCTTTATTTCCGAGCCAAGTACCGCAGCGCCTTTTATTCGGCTCCTGCTGAATATCACAACCCGCAAGAAGAGGGCGAACTATTGGAGATAAGTTGAACCAGAGGCAAGAAATAGCTCTGATACCAATTTAAACTGGTTATGGGGCAGATATTTTTTGAGAGCCGCACATTGCGCGGCTCTCAAAAAATATCTGCCCCATTTAAACTTTAAAGCGGTATGACACCAACTCAGCGACGCAGGTTACGACTGTCATTCATGATATGGCGCAGCGGAGTAGAAACATCTTAAGACTGCGCTAAGGGCCAAGATACCTCGACTCCGCTAACGCTTCTTCAGCATGAGCAATGCAGGGGCAATTAGTGCTGACCTGACATGGATAGAGCGATCGAAAAGTTCCATAACCCTTCCCCCAGATCTGTTGGGGTTGGGGCAATTTACATTTTTCCAGTCAATCAGGCTGAATGTCTGGCTTTGTCTCCTCCAGAGCAGCCTTAGCGCTAGCTGCACGAGCTTCATTTCCCCAAAAATCACCGTAGATGACAGTCCTTTTTTTGAGAGATGCAACCATCTGGCGGCGGACTTGTGCAGCCCAGGCATCAAAGTCAAAGCTGTTTTGATTTTGGCTTACAGAAGCCTGGGACGTTAAGCTAACTGGTTTCTGACCACTTTCAACATTCATTTTTCTAAACTATTAGGTCATTTTTCAAGGTTTTCAAACTTCGCTGAATCTACTCATTGCGCAATGTAAAATGACGCTATCAATCGGCTGACGCTTATGGCTAGGCAATGGCAAGGTCAAGACCAATACCTCTGCAAGAAGCAGCTCAACCCCACAAGTTAGATTATTTGCTATGCAAGGTACTCTATCGATTACAGACTTTAGATCTACGTATTACCTTTACGTATGACCATGCCCAAGAGTTTGGAGGACAAAACTATCAAGGGCAGGGAGTAAAGCTTTAGTCAAACTAGAGTGCAAAGGTCTAGTGACTCTATCAAACCTAATTTCTGTCAGACCTGTAAAGAGTCTATGGGTGGAGTTCACAATTCTTTTCCGTCCATATTATTCAACCCATAGCTTAGATACCATAAAAATTCAATTTGAACATTAGACAATTCTTATTCTTTAATAGTTAACAAATAACTGCGATTAAATCTGTATCGCAATAATACGTTTGGCAATTTTGTCCAACTTTGTATCAATACAATACTTTTAAAGGATTGAATTAGTCTTTTTAATCCATAGATTTTTTAATTCATAGACTGTGAGATATAGCTGATATAGCGCTACGCGCTTAGATCCAATGAGTTATTTTTGAGAGCCGCGCGGAGCGCGGCTCTCAAAAATAACTCGTCCTAACTCAATTACGTAGGGCTATACCAATTTGAATTGGAACCACGACAGATCCCGGTACGGGCTTGGCATTGCCAAGCCCCTTCTGGGGTTCAATGTGCCCACAAATTCATTTAAATCGGTATGATTTATGGCTTCACCAACAGCAGTAAATTATCCAACATTCATTATGGGTAATTACCGAGGGAATAAGACAAGCTATAAAATTCAGATAGATTTAATCTGAGTCTTTAGGTGGACGACGCGATCGCTTTTTGCCGCTGGAAGATTTTTGAGTCTGCCGATCGCGACTTGTCTCGGAACTTTCTTGAAGCTCGCCAAATTTGGGACTCCAAAAGCTCCCTTTTGCGGTGTAGAAATAGACTGCCTCGCGATGCTGCTCTGAGTTTGTGGCGCGATCGGAACATCGCAACAGGGTTTTGGGCTGTCCATCCTTTTGGTAAACATATTCTTCTAGCGGCTTGCGGCAAACAGGGCAAGGATATTCGGTGCGTTTGCCAGTAGGCAGTTGAGGTGATCTGCCGCTGGCACTATTTTGAGTGGCAGCCTTTTTAGCGATCTTCTCTCCAGTATTTTTAGAAGAGTTTCCAGAAAGTGTTCCAGCAGAGAGAGACATGAGCTGCCGCGCTTGCTCTAGCGCCGGAGCAAAATAGCCTCTGTTCCACTCATTTAGCCAGCGCTCCCAATTTATTTCGCCTTGGGCGATTTGGTCGAGCGATCGCTCCATTTCGGCAGTAAAGGTGGGATCAACCAACTTCACCAGCAGTTTCTCTAGAGCCGCGTCTAAATCTAGCCCTAGGGCGGTGGGTTGCAGCTTGCCTTTGACCACCTGCACATAGTCTCGCTGCTTCAGGGTTTTGATGGTGGGCGCGTAGGTAGAAGGTCGCCCAATTCCCCGACGCTCCATCAGCTGCACGAGCTTCGGCTCAGAATAGCGCGGTGGCGGCTGAGTTTGCTTCGGCTCAGCCTGGGCTTGTTGAAGGGTCAGCGCTTGCCCTTGACTCAAAGCCGGAATCTGTTGGTCAGTATGGAGATTTTGCCAGTAGCGGGCATAGCCCAAAAATTCAACAATTTGCCCTCTGGTTTCCCAATGCAGATCCGCCGATCGCGTCACCACTCGCGTTTTGCGTAGCCGTGCTGGGTTGCACTGTGAGGCGACAGATCGTTTCCAGATCAGCACATATAGGGCAAAATCATCGGTGCTCAGCTCTACCTTAAGTTGTGCAGAGGGACGATGCAGATCGGTCGGACGAATGGCTTCATGCGCCTCCTGAGAACCTTTGCGGCTTTTGTGGCGCGTCATCTGCTTCGGCACATTGTCTGGATCATGCGTCTCTAACCACTGCCGCACTTCCTGACAAAACTCTGGACTCAGGGCAACGCTGTCTGTACGCATATAGGTGATCAAACCCTTCTCGTAGAGCGACTGAGCCACCTGCATGGTGCGATCGGGGCTGAGATGCAGCTTTGCACCTGCTGCCTGCTGAAGGGTAGAGGTGATGAAAGGCGGCGGCGGCGACTGATGGGCAATTTTGCCCTCTACCACCGTGACGGTATGAGGATGGGTGCGGGCAACCTCTACCAATCGATCGGCTTCTGCTTGAGAGAGGACGCGATCGCTTGTGGGAACCTCTTTGGCTTCTCCGGTGTCGTCTGCGGTGTCTGGCGAAGCATCTGTACCAGACGTTGAAGCCGCGTTGAGCTTGACGCGATAAAAAGCCCGAAAGCCTTCTGCGTACTCTACCCAGACTGACCAGTAGTTTTGCGGCTGAAAGAGCTGAATTTCTCGCTCTCGCTGACACAGCAGGTGCAATGTGGCGCTTTGCACCCGCCCCATCGACTTTGCACCAATGTTTAGCTTCCAGACAATGTGCTTGCTGCCTCGGTAGCCCACGAGCTTGTCTAGACAGTCTCTCGCCCTCCCGGCGGCGATCAAATTGGCGTTGAGGGGTCGCGGTTGGGCGATCGCCGCTCTTACAGCATCGGCAGTGATTTCGTGGTAGACCACCCGCTGCGGATTTTTTAACCGCAATTCCTGCGCCAGATGCCAGCTGATCACCTCTCCTTCTCGATCTTCATCGCATCCTAAAAATACGCGATCGGCTTGTTTCACAACCTGGCGCAGTTCGGCAAGCACCTGCTTTCCTTTAGCACCTCGCGGCACATAGCGACACTGGACGCTGTTTTCTGTCAAGTCAAAGCCGAGGGCATCTTCGCCATCGTCTGCTAGCTCTCGCACATGTCCCATGCTGGCTTTGACGATCCAGCCACTGCCCAAAATTTGTTTTAGCTTAGCGATCTTGCCAGGAGACTCAATCAAGAGCAGGTGCATGATCAAAACTCCCGATCGCGGCTTTTCTTAGCACGGCTTCCCTTTTCACGGTTTCTCCTTTCATAGTACATGCGTTTTGCTCGACCTGGAGCACTCTTAAAAATAGAATCAGGAGACACAGTAAGCACAGATCCATTTAATGTTCAGCATTACAAGGGTATTTATGCTTAGATCAGGTAAGTCATTGAGCTGGAAAGTGAGTTTTAGTTTGACGTTGCTGAATGCAAGTATGATTTGCCTCTCAATTCTGAGCTTTTAGCTCTAAAAACCATGGTTGGGGAAAATGATCCGCAAAGTCTGGAAAACGATCTGGAAAACAATACCGTTGAGAGGCTCCTATGCTTGAACTGATTCAAAATCTGTTTGGGACAGGGACATTCATACCCCATGGACATTGCTATCTGTGGAACTCTGCGCTGGTATGGCTGCATGTCCTCTCAGATTTAGGGACGGCTTTGGCTTATTATTCCATTCCGCTGACTCTGTTTTATTTTGTGCAGCAGCGGCAAGATTTGCCGTTTAACTGGATATATCTGATGTTCAGCGCATTCATTACAGCCTGCGGTACGGTGCATCTTCTAGAAGTTTGGACGCTTTGGCACCCGGTCTACTGGCTTTCTGGAAGCATTAAGGCGATCACGGCTGTCGTTTCTTTGGGAACGGCTGTTGCGCTTTTTAGGCTGATTCCAAAAGCGCTGGCTCTGCCTAGCCCTGCGCAGCTAGAGCTTGCCAACCAAGAGCTGAAAAACCAGATCAGCGATCGCCATCATACAGAGCTAGAGCTGATCCGCAGCCGTGATTTGAAGGAAGCCATCTTTGATGAATCAACGGATGCCATTTTTCTAGTCGATTCTCAAACCCTGCTGACGCTCGACTGCAACCGTCGCGCCGTAGACATGTTTGAGGCTGTCAGCAAAAATGAGCTGCTCAATATCGCAGGACACACGCTGCAGCGTGAGCAGTTTAGCGCTGCAGAGCTAGAGGCAATCACTCAAGAGATGAAAGCCAAGGGCTTTTGGAGTCGAGAAATTGAATATTGCACCAAACTAGGTCGCATCTTTTGGGGTTACATTAATGCAAACGTTGTTCAGGTTGCGGGCAAAACCCTTAATTTGGTACGCGTTAGCGATATCAGCGATCGCAAGCAGTCAGAACAACAGATCCAGCAATCTCTGCGAGAAAAGGAGGTTTTGCTCAAAGAAATTCACCATCGAGTCAAAAATAATCTGCAAATTGTCTACAGTCTTCTACGATTGCAGTGCCGCCAGCTTAAAGACCCCCAGGCGGTTGAAGCGCTGCTAGAAAGCCAAAACCGAATTGAAACGATCGCCCTGATTCACGAAAAGCTCTATCGCTCTAAAAATTTGGCCAGTATTGACTTTGCCGAATATATCCCTGGGCTGGTCAGCAATCTATTCAGCACCTACGATATTAGCGAGAGGCAAATCGCCCTGGAGACAAGGGTTGAGTCCATTTCACTAGATATCGATAAAGCTATTCCCTGTGGGTTAATTATTAATGAACTGGTTTCTAACGCGCTGAAGTATGCCTTCCCGGCAGCAGCAGCAGGGCAAATCGATGTCGAAATGAAGTATGGAGACGACGCGCAAATTACGCTGATTGTTGGCGATAATGGCGTAGGGCTTTCAGCCGATCCTGGGTTTCCTCACCCCGAAACGCTAGGTTTGCAGCTCGTTGAAGATTTTGTTGCTCAGCTCAAGGGCAAGCTCCAGGTTAGCTGCAATGCAGGAACACAATTTAGCATTACGTTTCCAGGAGGTTCCTATGCCCCGTGAGCCGTTGCCTCATGAGCAAAAGCCAACCGTTCATGTGCTGGTTGTGGAAGATGAGCGCATCGTTGCCCGCGATATTACAGCCTGCCTGGAGGGCTTGGGATACTTTGTGGCAGGCACAGCTACTTCTGGGGAAGAAGCGATCGCCAAAGCCAGAGATCTTCGACCCGACATTGTGCTGATGGATATTCGCCTAGAGGGTGAAATGGACGGGGTAGAGGCAGCTCAGCAGATCTGGAACGAACTTCAAATTCCAGTCATTTACGCCACAGGCTACTCGGATAGGGCAACGGTCGATCGCGCTACAGACAGTGAGCTATTTGGCTATATTCTCAAGCCGATCAAAGAACGCGACCTCTACATTGCCATTAAAAATGCCCTGCAACGGCAGCAGCAGCAAACGACATTGATGGAGCAACAGCGCTGGGTGAGCCTGATTCTCAAGGCGATCGGAGATGGCGTCATCGTTACCGATGCTCATGGGCAAGTTAGATACCTCAACTTAGTTGCCGAGTCTTTAACGGGTTGGAAGCTGGAGGAGGCAGTCAATCAGCCGCTTTTGCAGGTCTTTCAGCTGGTGAATGAACAGACACCGCATATTCCTCTAGAAAATCCCGTTTCAGAGGTGCTGCGCACAGGTAGAACGGTCTACTTAGTCAATCCCGTTTTGCTCATTACCAAAGACGGGAGGCAGATTCCCATTGCAGACAGCGCTGCACCGCTGAAAGACGATAGTGGCAATATCACAGGCGTAGTCGTAGTCTTTCGAGATGTTACCGAACGGGAGCTTGTGCAAGAACGCGCGATCGCCCTACAACGAACGCAACTTCTGGAGTCTCAAATGTCGGAGCTTCAGCGCCTCAGCCAGCTCAAGGATGATTTTCTCAGCACGGTTTCCCATGAACTGCGATCGCCCTTAGCCAATATCAAGATGTCTATTCACATGCTGGAGATGAGCCTGGATAGGCAGAGGTTATCGCCTCAGGGAGCCGAGGGGGATTCTTCAAGCGATCGAATTACTCGCTACCTCAAGATCCTGCGCAACGAGTGTGACCAAGAGCTGAATCTGGTGAATGACCTTTTGGAGATACAGCGCTTAGAAGCCAACGCCACCCTATTTGACTGGACGCCTATCATCCTGTCAGAGTGGATTCCGCAAATCATCGAAGCCTACGAAGGTCGGGCGGAGCAGCAGCAGATACAGATTCGGGTGATTCTGTCAGAAAACCTGCCCCCTCTGATTTCAGACCGCACTATTCTCACATCTGCCTTTAGCGAACTCCTAAATAACGCCTGTAAGTATACGCCGCCTCGTGGGGTGATCACCATTAGCGCTCAGTTAGACACTCAGCTAGGCTCAGCAGGAACTCTACAATGGGTGGTGAGCAACACGGGCGTTGAGATTTTGCCCGATGAACTCCCCCACATCTTTGATAAGTTTTATCGGGCACCTAGCCTTGCAAACATTGTGTCTCGCTCAGAAGAGCACCGCCATCAGAAAGGTACAGGCTTAGGACTCGCCTTGGTTCAGAAACAAATAGTTTGCTTAGGGGGAACGATCGCCGCGCAGAGCGATTCGGGCGAAGTGCGCTTCTTAGTTGATCTTCCCTTAACGCCTGTGAGCCATTCTGGTTGGCAATAGATCAGCAACGAATCAACGCTGAGTTAGGCGCTCATCTCATCCTTAAGGAAGAAACAATGTATCTCTTTAGGTAGTCCATGCAAAGGTCAGCCAATTGATACTGTTATATGCAAGGTGAATAATTATTCATCAGTTAAAGCGGAATTAAGCATAAAGTTTTCACGGGAGACAAAGAATGAATATCTTGGCATGGATCGTATTGGGTCTGTTGGCTGGCGTAATTGCAAAAGCAATCTTCCCTGGCTATCAGAGCGGTGGATTTTTGGGAACAACAATTCTAGGTATTATTGGTGCTTTCGTAGGTGGTAGCCTCTATACCTTCCTGACAACAGGAGCACTAGCCTTAACTGCACCCGGTCTTAGCATTGGTGGCGTTTTCATCGCAGTTTTGGGCGCGATCGTTGCTCTATGGATCTACTATGCGATCGGTCGTCGTAGCGCCATCTAGTCGTTAACGGAAAGTAAGGTTGGAAAGAGTAGAATTAGCCCCCACTTCTAACTTTAAGTTTCAAAAGCCTCTGTAATTGCAGAGGCTTTTGTTTGTCGTTGCATAGGTTGCACAAGGCTATAGTTCTAACGCTTTTGCTAGTCGGTTAATTCCTACCTGAATTTGCAGTTCATCTAATTCGCTGTAACCAAAAACAAACTCACAGGATCTTTTCGCCATGAGGTCTGGATTTGTTTCTGGATTGCAGCTCGAATCTAAGCTCGAATTGCAGCTCGAATTTAAATAGCAAGGACGGGCAGACATTAACCCTATGCCATCATTGGCTGCACGCCTAATGATTTCCTCCTCATCTAGATCAATATTTATTCTCACCATAATATGAAGACCCGCTTTCTCACCTAGCACCCTGACGCGATCGCCAAAGTGGGTCTTCAAAGCCTGCACCAAAACCTGACGGCGCTGATCATAGCGCGATCGCATTTTGCGGATATGGCACTCTAAATGTCCATCTGCAATAAACTCAGTCAAAACCTGCTGTTCTAGGGTGGGAAGTTGGCGATCGCTCAACCATTTTGCTTGAGTAAAGGGCACCACTAGATGAGAAGGCACCACTAGATAGCCAATTCGTAGAGAAGGAAATAAGACTTTAGAAAAAGTGCTGATATAAATCACGGCATGGTTACGATCTAAGCCCTGTAGAGCGGGAATGGGACGATCTCCATAGCGGTATTCGCTATCATAATCATCTTCCAGAATTAGAGCATTGTTCTGCTGTGCCCATGCCAATAGCTCCAAGCGGCGTGGCAGCGACAGCGTAGACCCCGTGGGAAACTGATGGGAAGGCGTAACGTAAACCAATCGGATTTTCTTCTCGCCATTTTTATTCTTGCCATTGCATAGAAATTCCACTCTCAATCCCGACTCATCCACTGGAATCGGTCGCAGATCTGCCCCATAGCTGAGAAAAACCCGGCGGGCGCTAAGATAGCCTGGATCTTCTATGGCAATAGCATCTCCTGGATCAATTAAGAGCCGCATGACTATATCCAGGGCTTGCTGGGTGCCATTGGTGATGATAATTTGCTCTGGGTCACATTGCACGGCGCGTGCCCGTGCCACATAGCGGGCGATCGCCTCTCGTAGAGGGAAATATCCCCGAAAATCGCTGGCATAGTCCAACCAGTCTGAGCCTGCCGTGCAGTAGCGAGACAATAGCCTGCGCCATAAATCAATGGGAAAATCCTTGAGGGCGGGTCGTCCGTAGCGAAAGCTGATGACAGATTTGGGTTCTGATGAAAGGGAGGAGAGCGCCTTAGTCAGTCGGGTACCCTGCTGCGAGAGCTTTACAGGCACAGGGTCTTGCTTTGTGTTTAGCTCTACTTGGGTAGAACACAGCAAATCGTCAGGCAGTTGCGCACAGACGTAGGTGCCAGACCCAACGATCGCCTGTAGGTATCCTTCGCTCAAAAGCTGTTCATAGCTCTGAGTCACTGTTGTGCGAGAAATCCCCAGAGATTGGGCAAGCGATCGGGTGGAGGGAATCCGTTGGCTCGGCGGCAGTCTCCCGGTCAAAATAGCTTGCCGTAATGCTTCATAGAGCTGAGTATGGAGCGGCTGGGACAGGTGGCTATCCAGAGCGATCGGTAAATCCATAGGCTGGCGATTTTACGACTTACCCCTGCGTCTTAACCTCAAAGTGGACTTATCTTAAAGCACTAAATTGGCTATTGTGGGAGTCCACTTAACCAATTAAGCTAACCCTAGCAAAATTTCAGCATTCAGATATGCCAATCCAGCAAGCCGTTCAGGTCAGGGCTGCAACACTCCAAGAAGATGCGCTCATTGCTGAACATTTCTATCAAATGTGGCTTGATAATCACGTTGCCCCTGACGCAATCATCGCCCATTGGCAAGAAACTGTATTGCAGTTTACTCAGCAAGCGCGTCGGAAACTAGACTATCAGGCCTTTGTGGCGCAGTCGGGCGATCGCTTGGTGGGATCAGTCGGATGCCAGCGATTTGCCGGACTGTATCCTCAAATCTTGACCGCAAGCGAGCGCTGTGATGGATACATTTGGGGAGTTTATGTAGAACCTACTTTTCGCCGCCAAGGGATTGCCACGCAATTAACAAAATACGCGATCGCTCACCTCAAGGCGATCGGCTGTACCCATGCCGTACTCAATGCTTCTCCATTTGGCAAACCTCTCTATACCCAGTTGGGATTTGTCGAAGGGAATGTGATGCGGCTTGATTTGCGCTGATTGGCTACTGATCGACCCCCTGGTTAGCTAGTGTCAACCCTAATTTTTCTCGATCGATCTGTTTTTTAAAGTCATTTGACAGGGATAAGCACCATGAGTTCATTAGAGGCTGAAACGGAACCTAATTCTTTGCCGACTCAACGCAGTCAGATCAAACGTCTGCCGCAGCGGGGTGAGTACGATCGCCAGACCATTCACCAAATCTTGGATGAAGGCTTGGTCTGCCATGTAGGATTTGTCGTGGAAGCTCAGCCGTTTGTGATTCCGACCGCATATGGCAGAGTAGGCGATCGCCTCTATATCCACGGCTCTCCGGCAAGCCGGATGCTGCGAACCCTCAAAGAATCAGTTGAGGTCTGTGTTACGGTCACCTTGCTAGACGGACTGGTGCTGGCGCGATCGGCGTTTCATCATTCTATGAACTACCGCTCTGTGGTCATTTTTGGCGCGGCAACCCTTGTACAAGATGCCGAAGAAAAACTACAGGCACTCAAAGCGTTCACCGAGCATGTGATTCCGGGGAGCTGGTCAACCGTGCGTCTGCCCACGCATCAGGAGGTAGCCGGAACGCTGGTGCTGTCCTTGCCCTTGACAGAAGCTTCCGCCAAAATGCGAACTGGAGCGCCCGTAGATGATGAAGCTGATTATGCTTTACCCATCTGGGCAGGAGAGCTGCCGCTGCGATTAACGGCGATCGCGCCTGTGCCTGACCCTCGCTTGTCCCCCGGAATTGAGCTACCCGCCTATGTGCAAAATTACACCCGCAGCCACCCTACAGAGCTTCATTAATGAGCATCAAACCTGGCGATCCATTGGCTCATCCGGCTCCTAAAGACATTGACCTCGAAACCTTGGGACTCGCCTACGGTTTCTTGGGTGTCCTCACTTTTAGCCTCAGCCTTCCAGCAACGCGTCTGGCTGTAGCCGATCTAGACTCGACTTTTGTGGGATTAGGGCGGGCGATCGTTGCCTCTGTTCTGGCGGCATTGCTCTTGAAAATCACGCGGCAGCCTCTGCCTGCTCAGCGACATCTGCCTAATTTATTCATAGTTGTGGCCGGGGTAATTGTCGGATTTCCCGTACTTTCTGCTTGGGCAATGCAATCGTTACCCGCATCCCACGGAGCGATCGTTTTGGGTATTCTACCCTTAGCCACGGCGCTAGCAGGCGCATTTAGAGCGGGCGATCGTCCTTCAGCGGCATTTTGGCTATGCAGCAGCTTAGGGAGTGCCATTGTTGTGGGCTTCACGGTGGTGACTGGGGGCGGCGTGATTCAGATTGCCGATCTTGCTCTACTGGGAGCAGTAGCGGCAGCCGCACTTGGGTACGCTGAAGGGGGACGGCTCTCGCGGGAATTGGGAGGATGGCAGGTGATTTGCTGGGCGCTCGTTTTGTCTGCCCCAGTTTTGGCAGTGCCCGTGGCAATCGTCGTGGCTCAGCAGGGTTTGCATGCCTCTTGGTCAGCATGGCTAGGGTTCGGCTACGTCAGTTTGTTTAGCATGTTCCTAGGTTTTTTTGCCTGGTATCACGGGCTGGCGATCGGAGGAGTTGCCCGTGTCAGCCAAATGCAGCTTTTACAGCCCTTTCTGACCCTTTTTGCTTCGGCATTGTTTCTGCGAGAGCGCATTACAGTGCTAGCTGTTATGACTGCGCTGGTAGTAGTTGCGCTGGTTTTTCTGGGCAAGAGGGCTCCCATTGCGCGCGCAGGCGATCGAATCTAGAGGCCGTACTTTGCCGTACTTTATAGTTTCTTTAGCCAGTCGCTTCAGATTCGGTAATCCCCCTGAGGCAATTGGGAACTCAAGTGGTACACTACAGAAGTACATGTTGCAAAAGGTTGCAGTGCGTTGAAACACTTTCCCTCAATTGCTTTTCCCTGGATGCCTCTTTGGTATCTAGAGACAAAGCTACAGCGTAGGCGGATGACCGACCCAGCGCTGTCTTGGGTAGACCGCTGTGAAGGACCCAGTATAAGCTGATCGATCTGTAATTAAGGTTTGCGAGTGGTTCGTCCACTCTGCTAAAGATTGCTCCCTGAATACGGCTAGATATTCTATCTTTAGCATCCTGGCAAACTCGGTCGATCAGATACTTTGCAAAAAGTTTTGCTAATTCAATAGCTCACGCTAAGCGGAATCGGGCTGTCATGCAGTGCCCACTCTGAGTTGAGTATTGGGCAGATGTGATTAAAAGCGCAGATGTGCTTGAAAGTGCAGATATGCCTGGATAAGGCTGTCACAGCTGTTTTCTGGCGATCGCGATTCACACAAGCCCTCTCAATTCAACCGTTGGCAACTGTTTGCCTTCATTTAGCATTGCCCAAGCATTGCCCAGTTTGCCGATTCCCGTCCTTACTCAGTTGCTTTCATGCATTTCAATCTTTTTGGAGATTCATCATGTCTAAATTGCTCAGCCGCAAAATTGCACCCGCCCCCATGCCTGCCGAAATCAGCGTCGTTGATCTAATCGACGGATACTTTACAGCCTACAATTCGGCACGTCTGCGAGAAATCTGTCATCTGCTCACCCAAGAAGTTATGCGCGACGGCGTTACGGTCGGCATGAGCCTGTCAGGAGCCATGACTCCCGCTGGATTTGGGGTATCGGTACTGGCTCCTTTGATGCGCCACGGCTTCGTGGATTGGATCATCAGCACAGGTGCCAATCTTTATCACGATATGCACTACGGGTTGGGTCTAGACTTGTACTCTAGCAATCCCTTTGTAGATGACGTGAAGCTGCGCCAGGAAGGACGAATTCGCATCTACGACATTGTGTTTGGCTATGATGTGCTGCTGGAAACCGATGCATTCATCCGAGAGTTGCTGCGTGCCGAGCCGTTTCAGAAACGCATGGGTACGGCTGAGTTTCATCATCTGCTAGGTAAGTATGTGCATGAAGTCGAGAAACAGTTAGGAGTCAAGAACCCTTCTTTGCTGTCTACCGCCTATGAGTGTGGCGTACCCATCTACACCTCTTCTCCAGGAGATAGCTCGATCGGCATGAACGTCGCGGCTCTGGCGCTGGAAGGCTCCAAGCTGGTAATCGATCCCTCTATTGATGTTAATGAGACGGCGGCGATCGCCTATGCGGCAAGAGATGTAAACGCTGATGGCGTAGAAGGCAAGAGTGCGGCTCTGATCATTGGGGGGGGTAGCCCCAAGAATTTCCTGCTGCAAACCCAGCCGCAGATTCATGAGGTGTTGGGTCTGGAAGAGCGGGGGCACGACTATTTCATTCAAGTGACAGACGCGCGTCCTGACACAGGCGGACTCTCTGGGGCAACTCCTTCAGAAGCCGTAAGCTGGGGCAAAGTCGATCCAGAAGAGCTGCCCAGCACGATTGTCTGCTATACCGACAGCACGATCGCCCTACCGATTTTGACGGCATATGTGATTAACCAATGTCCTGCTCGTGAGCTGAAGCGGTTATACGATCGTCGAGAAGAACTGCTAGAGCGGCTGCGTTTGGATTATCTGGCGGCAAAAGCGCTACAGCCCGATCAGGCGGCTACCGTTGTCAAAATCACCGAACAGCCTATGCGAGAGCCAAAGCGAGAACCTGTTGCCACCTATCCTTGTGGTACCCCTATTCGCAATGGACATATCCGCAATGGACATATCCGCAATGGACATTAGAAAATAGCCGACTCCACTCACGCTGTAGCTTATGCGCAGCAGTGAGGACGGCGACATTTTTGAGGGTGTTCTGCGCACCCTCAAAAATGCCCTAAGCCGGATACTTACGGCTATAAATCGTCGATAAATCAATGTTCTGGGGCATGGTGCCGCCATGGCTTTGTTTTGGGGATGATAGTTTCTAGCGAAGCTGACGATCGCCGCGTAGATGTACCTAAACATCTTTTTCTCGCCGCGTTCAATAACGTTTTCAATCATTGAGTAGGCGATCGCCGCTCGAAGGTAAATGTACCCGTAAAATCAGGGAGTACAGAATTTTATAGAAACTCCTATCCATGCTAGCTGCTCTCCTCTACGGTCAAGAAGATCTGCGCTTAGAAAACTTGGCTGAGCCATCTCCTAGCGAGGGAGAAGTGGTGATTCAGGTGAGTGTGGCGACAACCTGCGGCACTGACTTGAAAGTGTGGCGGCGAGGGGGACATGCCAAGATGCTGAAGCTGCCTACCCTGTTTGGACATGAAGCTGCCGGACGGATTGTGGCGATCGGCTCAGATGTAATAGGTTGGCAGATCGGCGATCGCGTTGTTGCCAATAATTCTGCCCCTTGCATGACCTGTTTTTTTTGCCAGAAACAGGAGTATTCGCTTTGCACCGATCTCAGCTTTAATAACGGCACCTTTGCCGAATATCTCAAAGTTCCTGCACCGATCGTTCAACGCAATCTGCTGCCGATCCCTGACGATCTGCCCGACGCGATCGCTGCTATGACCGAGCCACTAGCCTGTGTGCTGCATGGAGCAGCAAGGTCAAATGTCAAACCAGGCGATCGCGTGGCGCTATTGGGGGATGGGGCAATCGGGCTGATGTTTGCTGGAGCTTTGGTGCAGCAGGGCGCAGAGGTGTTTTTGTTCGGCGGCAGCTCGGCAAGATTGCAGGTCGGCGAAGCCTTTGGGGTAGCGCGTACCTTTAACCACCATCAAGTGACAGACATCCCAACTACCGTGAAGTCTCTCACGCAGGGCTGGGGTGCAGATGTAGTTGTGGAGGCAACCGGATCACCTGCGGTCTGGGAAACGGCGATCGCGTCCGCCCGTCCTGGAGCCACCGTTAATTTGTTTGGCGGCTGCCCCAGAGATACGACGATCACCGTTAGCACCGAGCAGTTGCACTACAGCGAACTAACCCTGAAGGGGGTATTCCACAGTACGCCGCAGTATGTGCGTGAAGCGCTGAATTTACTGGCAAGTCGAGCTTTACCGTTTGAGCTGCTGATTAGCGACCATCAGCCGTTGAAACAGTTGGAGCAGGTATTTCAAGATATGAAGAGTCGCAAGGTGATCAAGGTGGCAATGGAACCTGGCATCCGATGAGGCTTGAGGCTGGTTCATGTCAAAACTTCCAGAACCACAGAGACAACATACTCTGCCTCTCTCAACGTCATGCCACCACCCATGGGCAGCCGCAAGAGGCGATCGCTCAAGTCATCTGTCACCGCCATATCACCAGAAACACGACCATACTTCTCTCCCGCAGGAGAGCTATGGAGCGGTACGTAATGGAACGCTGCCTGCACCCCTCTTGATTTGAGTTTTGCGAGGACGGCAGTGCGGGTTTTCAAATCTTTTAGCAGCAGATAATACATGTGAGCATTTTGCTGGCAGTCGCCCGGAGTGCTGGGTCGTTGGACAATCTGTTGTGCCTCCAGATTGGCAAAGGCATTGTCGTAGTATTGCCAGATGCCGTGACGACGCTGCTGAATATGATCCGCCTGCTCCAACTGTGCCCAGAGTAAAGCTGCAATTAGATCGCTGGGCAAATAGGAGGAACCCACATCAACCCAGGTATATTTATCGACTTCGCCCCGGAAAAATTTGCTCCGATTGGTTCCTTTTTCTCGAATAATTTCTGCACGTTCTAGAAGACTGGGATCATTAATTAACAGCGCACCACCTTCCCCAGAGACAATGTTTTTGGTTTGGTGGAAGCTCAAAGCCGCTAGGTGTCCAGTGCTGCCAAGGGGTCTGCCTTTATAGGTTGCCATGATTCCCTGAGCTGCGTCTTCAATCACCAAAAGGCTATGGCGATCGGCAATTGCCATCAGGGTATCCATCTCACAGCTGACACCCGCATAGTGAACCGGAGCGATCGCCTTGGTTTTAGACGTAATCGCAGCCTCTACCTTCGTTTCGTCAAGATTGAGCGTATCGGGACGAATGTCCACAAACACGGGAACCGCCCCCCGCAACACAAACGCATTTGCAGTCGAGACAAAGGTGTAAGACGGCAGAATCACCTCGTCTCCGGGCTGAATGTCCGCCAAGATTGCCGCCATCTCCAGCGCTGCTGTACAAGAGTGGGTAATCAGCGCACTCTGACAGCCAATCTGATGCTCTAGCCATTTTTGGCAGCGCTTCGTGAATTCACCATCCCCGATCAAATGACCATTAGCGATCGCTTCGCCAATACATTCCAATTCTCGATTTGTAATCAGCGCTTTGTTAAAAGGAACGCTTTGCACGGGTTCCTCCAGCGTATGAGGCTGGGCGATCGAAAGTCCAACAAATCTGCTGCTAGCTGAGTTTTCTAGAGGGAGATAGACCATTTTTGCTTGCGATCCAAAGTTACGTAGAAAGCTAGAACCTTGCATGGACATAAATTTCAGTTGAAGGGCTAGCCAGGGAATGCTCATTTCGGGGATGGACATTCGTCAATGGATATTCGTCAGCCAAGAGCTGAAAAACATCTACAAATTCCTGGCTAATTTCTCTAAGTTTGTGATTTAGGATACATATTGAATAAGAAAAACCTATATAGTTGAATAATGGGATAGCTATAAATAGTAAAAGCAGTTGACCTGTAATCTGCGACTTATATGTACTTTCCTAGGTTTATCCTTTCTCCAATCTTAGAATTTAATTTGAGGTTGTTAGGAAAAGGTTAGCTCAAGCGAGCTTGAGTCACATTTTTACAGCGGCGCAGACACGAACTCATGCGCTGACCTAGCTTCGCGTCTCAAGTGATTATTAGGCTACGGTCATGCTCCTCCGTTTAGCAATGACCCTAGGATCTCTTCGTCGAAATTTGGTAATGTGCGTTCAAGTGTAAGGTTTGTGTAAAGTCGGACAGACCTGCTCTTCAGACAATGTCTACTCATTTACACTGCTATTTGAGCGGGTCGCAGCATATTTGTGGTTTGGGCAAGCTGGGTACTCTTAGCCGAAGGTGTTCTGGGGAGAGTCTGGTCGCTCAGGTTGTCAGACGGCTTACAGCAAAAAATATCTACTACGTGAACGTTACACATGTTTTAGCAACTTTTTAAGTTGCAGTTGCTTGATCTTTGGTAGCTTATTGACCTAGCTGAGAACAATCTTAGAGGATGTTTGAAAAGTGGTCGGCTGTGATTTTAAGCACCTGTTGATCCCCCCTGCCCCCTTAAAAAGGGAGAAATGAATTCAAAGTCCCCCTTTTTTCTAGCGCAGCGGCGCGATAGCGCGGGGGTTGAGGGAGATCTGAAACGTTTCGCTACCCATAGTTGGACTTTTCAAACATCCCCTTGGGCTAATGTACTCATAAGGCTTCTCATAGACTATTGTTCTCTCAAAAGGGGACAATGAAGGCATGAGGGAACTGAGCTGCATAGGGTATCAAGCTTAGGATACTGCTAGCTTCTCCTACTGAGTTTGTAAAGGGCATTCATCTCGTAAAAATTAGGTTGAGGTACAAAATGCGTGTACTGGTCGTACAGTATTCTGGTGACTATCGTCAGGCAGCTCAACATTTTTCTGCTGGACAGCAAGAGACCTATTACGCTCAAAAGCATTCTGTTGATTCAGTTGCCAAATTGAGTGGTTATGCTGAGGAAGTTGGCGTTCTCTGTTGTATGACAGCAGAAACCTACAGCGAGGTATTGCCCAACGGCGTGCGGGCAATTGGCGCTGGATTTAGTGAAAAAATTGATATTAAGAAGGTTATTCAACTGATTGAAGAGTTTCAGCCGACGCATCTCATTGTTCGTACTCCTAGGAAAGAAATTTTTGAGTGGGCAATTCAAAAAAAAGTTAGAACGATCGCCTTGTTTGCTGAATCTGTTATGACGCGAGGCTGGCGAAATAAAATCAAAATTTATTTCTTAGTTAAACTGTTGAATAATCCGCAGATTGAGTGGGTAGGCAGCTATGGCATCACTTCGTCATTGGTGCTACAAAACCTGGGAGTAGATGCCAAAAAAATTATTCCTTGGGATTTTTTACTGGAAACGCATCCCGGATCTCTTTCCCCTAAATCTCTTAAAAAGACAGATCTATGGAACCTACTTTATGTCGGCTCAATGCTTCCTGCTAAAGGGGTAGGCGATATCCTAGACGCAGTTGCCAAACTAAAGGCTAAAAACATGGATACGCGCTTGCAAATTGTTGGCAAAGATCCAACTGGCAGGTTCCTCCAGCAAGCAGAGCAATTGGGTATTGCTAATCAGGTTGAGTTTTTAGGAATTATCCCTAATCAACAGGTAGAACCGTTGATGCGAGAGGCGGATCTTGTGATTGTGCCCAGCCGACACAGCTATCCAGAAGGGTTTCCTCTGGTGATCCATCACGCTTTGCGATCGCGGACTCCCATTATTGCATCTGACCATCCTATGTTTAGAAACAGCCTGACCCATGGCAGTAGCGCCATGATTTTCCCGGCGGGCAATTCAACCGCGCTGGCGGGCTGTGTGGAAAAATTGGTGACGGATGCAGACCTCTATTACAGTCTCTCAGTTCGCTCCTATGAAACCTGGCAAAAGCTGAGGCTACCTGTGAAGTGGGCAGATATTCTCGATCGCTGGCTGGATGATTCTCCTGAAAACAAAAAGTGGTTATCTAACTATCAAATTTCCTCTGACTGCTATCGAGAAAAGATAACAGCTTCACTGGTAGCAAATCAATTTCTACAAGCCTAGCGGGCGATCGCCCATTTACAGCGGTTTGCGCTTGATTAAGTATGGGTTATTTTTGTAGAAGCCTCGCGGAGCGCGGCTTCTACAAAAATAACTGTGGTTTATGCAATTGAAAATTGCTGTAATAATATTGTTCAATGCTTTGGGTGAATACGACTAAGGGGCAAAGCTACAAAATAGCTTTGCCCCTTAGTGTATGAAGCTCTAGACCAGAATTACCTAATAAACATCTAGCGGTTAGTCGCGGTTAAAGGCAATCAAGAGTCTAAGAATAAAGACAAACAAATTGATGTAGGTCAGGTACATCGATAGAGCTGCCGAAAGATACTGCTCATCTCGATAGGTGCGCGGCAGGATGTAGAAGTCTACCACCGAACATCCGGCAAATAGGAGTGTTCCAATTGCAGAAATCGCGATTTCCAGCGGCTGAGGGGCGTAGATGCCAAAGAACGACAGAGCAAACTGAGCCAGTAGAACGACCAGTAAAGCGATCATGCCGATTTGAACCGTTTTACCTAATGCCAGCCCATCTCGATCGGAGAGGTTAGAGCCAATTTGTCGAGCTGCCAAAAAAGTTATGCCGCAGCCCAGAGCTGCTACGCCTACTCCTTCGATCCCGACACCCTGGCTTCCTAATGCGACATAAACCAAACCGCTAAGGGTGTATCCTGAGAGCAAGCTATAGGTTGCTAGAAGCGGTAGAGCGATCGCATTATTGCCCTTTTCAGCTACGCCACGAGCCACGAAAAAGAGAATTAGCTCAAGTACCATTGCTCCAATGAAGGTAGGCATAAATAGCTCAGGTTTAGAGCTAATCAGGCGAACGCCGCCATAGGTGCCCAGAGCCGTTAGCATAAGTCCTGCACCCAAGAAGGGCAGAGCATTGCGAATCACATTAGGGCCTACCAACGACTGGGTTTTGGCTTGTCGAATAGCGGCTCGAAAATTGCTGGTGTTGCTCATGAAAACTCCTGAACTAAGTTGTGTCTAGTTAAGTTTTGGCTAACGAATATTGAGTCGATCGATTAAATCGATGAGTTTAAATCGATGAGTTGCATCAGAGGTCGTGAGGTGAAGCCCAAGACACTTTACTCAAAAGTGGGGATCCCCAGACTCCTCAACGACTATTGTAGTGCTGAGTTCTTGTACAGTCTTTCACTTGCCGTGTGGCTTAACATGGGGCTTGACCTGTAAGCCAGGACGCGATCGCCTAAGCACGGAAGCTTTATTGAAAATCTTAGGGTTCTTGCAAAACCTTTCCCTAAGTTAGAAACTAGCGATACGACTGAAAAGATACATTTCGCATAGTATGAGCCTTGTAATAGTATTAGCCTTATAACCTGTAGCCCCCAGAAAATCAGTGTTTCCCATTAGCGATGAAAATCCAACCTACACCAAGCCCTACGTAACCTACGGCTTGATTTTGATTAATATCCTTTGCTTCCTGTACGAACTCTCTCTGCCATCCGGACAACTCGACAACTTTTTTCGGATGGCAGCCGTGATTCCAGCAGAATTAACGGCCAGTTTTCAGGGTCAGGTGATTCCTCAAGGGCTACCAGAATGGACAACCTTGATCTCCTCTCAGTTTCTACATGGTGGCTGGCTGCATCTGCTAGGCAATATGCTTTACCTCTGGATTTTTGGAAACAATGTTGAGGATAAGCTGGGTCACGTCAAGTTTCTGATTTTTTATCTGCTGTGCGGCATTTTGGCGGGTTTAGCGCAGTGGTTTTTTGCCCAAGGCTCAACAGTGCCTTCGTTGGGAGCTAGTGGAGCGATCGCCGGAGTCATGGGAGCCTATATCGTCCGGTTTCCCAGAGCCAGGATTCTGACGCTAATCTCCATCTTTCCCATTCGCGTTCCAGCGCTGCTGTTTCTGGGTATCTGGTTTGTCCAGCAGGCTTTTTACAGCTACGCCAGTCTCAATGCGCCGACGAATATTGGCATGGAGAGCGGCGGCATTGCCTACTGGGCACATGCAGGCGGGTTTGCCTTTGGCGCTATCCTAGGGCCACTATTCGGGATTTTTTCTGATTCAAGCGCCAGACCCAATTCTGGAGGACTGCCGTTTTAGAAACACTCAGGGCATTGCAGTTTAGGAAGGCTGGGTCACGAGGGTGTGATGGTCACCGTGCGATCGAGTCTGGGAACTTGGTCTAGAAATTGACCGCTCAGCAGCAGAGCCGTTTTAGCATCCAGTTCACCGGTAGGTGGAACTCGAAGGCGCATCTGAAACTGCTGTAGAGCAACTTTAAGGCGGGCAGGCTGACTAGCCAAATCTTGACTAGCCAAACCTAGGGGCTGGCTTAGAAAACCCGATTGATATAGCAACTCAGCCGATTGGGCAGGCGTGAGGGTAACATCAGAGGGACGAAAGATAGGGACGTACTGATTGCGCCAATGGCGATCGAGAAACTCAGTTTTGCCAACCTGGTAAATTTTGCCAAAAGCCGGATCGCCGATGATCACAGACTGATCATCCATGCCCAAGAGAGCGATCGCATGGGGCGCTTTGCCAGTTTCGGAATAGAGCCAGGTGGCAATCACGCCCGGTCGATTAATCTGGCGCATTTGTGCCCAGGTGGTGTCCAGCTCTACGCCATCCATGCCAAACCCCTGAGCCGCTACGATGATCTGCGGCATGGAGGTACCCAAGAGGCTCGTACCTGCCAATTGTGCCGCGCTGGACTCAGTGGCATTAATTCCCCAAAGCTGCAAGACCGTAGCCAATGCCGCCGGAGCGCAGCTGCTATCTGAAGTTTGCTGAAATACACCATTGGGTCGAAGATTATCCTCCAGAGAAGCATAGATGGGAGCCAGGAAATGCGCCTCGGTTGCCGTGAAGCCACCCATCCCCAAAACACCCAGCAGCGCCACCGCTACCACCTGAAGCCGCGCCGTTTGCCAGCTGACCGTAAATGCCAAGCCACAGAATCCGAGTAAGATGACCCGAATCAGTGTCCAGGTGACGCGCATTCCAGACACCCGCCACTCTAGAGGTAATGCCTGAAGCTGGGGCACATACAGCGCCAAAACCAGCATTCCTACATAGAGTCCTAGAAACGCCAGAGAAACGGAGGTTTTGCCCTTAAATAAATTGTTGGCAGTCGAACCTTTATGCAGCATCAGGCGACCCAGCCTGCGCCCTAAAGAAAAAGCCAAAACGCCCAGCAGCACGGTAAAAATCAGTTCTATCAGCATGAATGCGATCGCCGAAGGGTCTCTTTCAATTTTCCCAGACCCATCGTGCAGGTATCAGGAAAGTTGATGTTTTTCTACGTCTGCTCATTTCTTGTATGCTGAATTGGAGTGAGAGAAACTGTAGGAATGAGAAGCCAGTTTTTACTCAACCCGACCTTAATTTTTATCCAATGAGCGAAAGCCGCCAGTTTCCGCAAGCCCCTGCTAAACTCCTCAAAAAGATTTTTCAGCAAACGCAGGGCAAGCTATCTAAACACCTTAAAGCCACCAAAATTCGGAAGCGGATTCGAGGAACGGCGATCGTTGATACGCCCCAAGGAGTTCTGCTGGTGTCTACGAATGGCGATCGCTTTAGCTTGCCGGGAGGTGGCGCAGAAAAGCAGGAGAAAGGAGAGGCGGCAGCGATTCGAGAGTTAAAGGAAGAGACAGGCTTAAAGGCAATCTCGGCTCAATATCTATTTAGTCATGTGGGCAAAATTCGCAAACGCAGCTCAGGTGGTCTAGCTAGAAATCACCACGAAGTTTTCTTAATTCAAGCTAAGGGAAAACCTCAGCCTAAAGAGGAAATTAAAGCGATTGCCTTCTGTCAGTTTTCTGAGATACCGATAGAAAATAGAGTTAATATCTCCGATTCTGCGAAACATATTATCAATAAATACTGGGCGCTCAAAGAGAGCGGTCTACTTCAAGCCTTAAATAGGAATCAACAGCTATAGGCTCTCTCTTCTTGAAGGCTTGGCATTGTTTAATCGGGGGATGATTTTTTTGAATTCATCCCTGAAACCAGCAACGCTAGGTATCCTCGATCGCCTGAGGCTCTAAATTGGGCTGATCGGTAGGCTGCTCGTCGGCATTCTCAAGCCGAAAGAGAAGGAACCCAAGGGGAAGAAGGCTATTAATGGCAATTAGACGTACCAGATGGGCAGCAGTAATAATTTCAATATCGTGATTGAGCGTGAGTGCCACCACAATCATCTCGGCGGCACCGCCCGGAGCTGCCACTAAGAGACAGGTGAGCCAGTCCCAGTCGGTGAGGGTCAGCGCCAGCAGCGCCGTGAGAAATCCTGTGGCGATCGTCAAGCTCACCGACAGCACAGCATAGCCCACCATCCGCCCCTGAATTTTGGGTTTGTTGCCCCAATACTCGCCAATGGTGATGCCCAGCAGACTTTGCCCGACGATATTGACCAATCTGGGCGGACTAAAATCAAAATCTGGCACAAAAGGCAGACTCCCCAGCAGCGGATGAAAGGCAACTCCAGCAATCAACGCCCCAAAAAACGGCGGGGAGGGCACCTTGAGCCAGGTAGCCAAGCGCGCGCCCAATCCGGCAAATAGCAGGGCGATCGCCAGTAGCTCTAGCTGAATAGGCTCCGTATTGATCCAGGGCGGGGTTGGAAGTAGGGCGATCGCGCTTTGAGCCGCAGTCGCTCTTGCCAGCAGCGGAATCAAAATCACGACTGTCGTCACTCGCATCACCTGTACGAGCGACACCAGAGCCACATTTCCGCCATAATCTGCTGCAAAACTAGACATGACGCTGACTCCACCCGGAACCGTTGCTAGCAGGGCGGTGAGCAAATTAGTTTGGCTAAGGCGGGCATAGAGATAGCCGATCGCCCCACCGCTGAGCAGCATTGAAGCCGTTAGCAGCAGAAATATCGGCAGGTGGCTGATGACATTTGTTAGGTCAGCATTGGCGATCGCAAACCCAATTGCCATGCCCACCAATGCCTGCCCTACCTTGCGCACGGTAGCATTGGGCTGTCTGTCAGCTTGAAACAGCAGCCGATAGACCTGAAGCACGACGATGCCTGCCGCTACGCCGCTAAAAATCCAGGCAGTGCCACCAATGTTGAGAATGGCTAATCCAAAGCCTAGAGGCAGCGCCAGCAACAGCTCGATCGTCAGAATTGCCAGCGGTTTTAGCATTGATTGGAATAAAAGCGCGATCGCGCCGCAAGTCGCTCATCAGCCCTGTCCTGACTGGGGAGCATGACTGGGGAGCAAGATTATATTCCCTTACGCTACCAGGAACAGGAGATATTTAAACCGCCTGTTAGAACAATCCTGAATAATCCCAATTAAATCAAAAACATGAGACGATTCCCATAGCGACTTGCTTGATTGCTTGACTCTCCGTTAAAACCATAGAGAGACTTGTCGCGATCGCGTTTGGAGGATCAAGTGTGACCATTTGGGTAAACGAACAGATCGATCCGTCAGGCATTATCCGAGCCTGTATTGCCTGCTCCGATGCTACACAGGCGCAGGAATGTCACGACTCGTTTGAGGAAAACCTCACCCCCCTGCAAAAGCAGGATGGCTGGGTCGCACAAATGCGCACGGTAGAATCTTGGGAGGAAGTTCCTGTAAACTCGCTCAAGCTTGACTAGCGGCTTGATTAACTAAACAGAATTGCTGGTTTTATGTATGAATTTTTTTTGAAAGGGGCGCGGAGCGCCCCTTTCAAAAAAATTCATACCCAGATTCAGCACTGCCAACTAAACTTGGTTGCGGGCACCCAAAAATTTGAGCTGCTGATAGAGCATTTCAATTCGGGGCAGCTCGACTCCAGCCTGTTTTGCCATGCGAAGCGGATTACCCAAAATCGCCTCTGTTTCTAGAGGGCGGCGATCGTCGTAATCAAGCTTCATGCTGGTGCGGTAAGGGGTCATTTTGGCGGTGTACTCTAGCATGGTCTGGATGAAGTGCGGCGGCACGGCACGGGTGCTACTCGGATCGATCGCCCGAACACAAGCCGCTGCCCCTAAAACTACTTCCTCCATCAGCTTTTCTGCCAGAGTGCGAGTCTGGTCATCTGCCATCATTTCATGGGTCGTTGCATTTAGCACTACCGATAGCCCGTTGAAGGGAATGTTCCACACCAGCTTTTTCCAGCGGGCAATGAATAGGTCTTCAGCACAATCGATCGGAATACCCGCCCGTTCAAAGTCGGTGGCGATCTGCTGCATGCGTTCAGTCACGCCGCAGGGGCTGTAGCTTTCGCCGTTAGTTTCTATCCCATAGTCGCCCAGCGTAATCTGCTTATAGTCCAAGTGGCGAATATGTCCTGGCGCAATCTTGTTGGAGCAGAGGAAGCACAAACCGCCCACGACGCGATCGCTGCCGACAATTTTTGCGACCTCCACCTCAATGCCCAATCCATTTTGCAGTACCAGCACCACGCCGTTGTCTTTCAGCACAGGCGGCAAAAGGTCAGGCAGAAGGTGATTTTGGGTAGTTTTAAGGGCAACGATCACCACATCGCAAGGGGGCATATCGCAGACGTTACGATAGGCATAGACCTGCGGGAGCGTAACGTTGCCGTCTGGAGATTCGAGGGTCAAGCCCTGCTGCCGCACCTGCTCGTAGTCGCTGCGTAGCAAGAAATGAACTTCTATGCCCGCCTGCTGCAAACGTGCGCCATAGAAGCCGCCAAGTGCACCCGTCCCTAAAATGGCGTAAGTGCGAGGATTTTGAAGAGATTGAAACGTGATCATGTTGCCATTTTTTCACAAAAGCCGAGGTTTGCGTCTATGAGAACCGACTTATCGATATGCTTAATGAAGTCCTCATAACAACCCGTAAGTCAGTCGGGATGCCGTAGTACAAAAGCAGCAGAATCTTCGTTAACCCACTTTACTTAAATCAATGCGATCGTGCCCTTGGATAAGGGCGAAGGAATAATGACTATGCGAATTGCCAAAGATATTACAGAGCTAATTGGACATACGCCCCTCGTGCAGCTCAACAAAATTCCCCAAGCGGAGGGCTGCGTGGCGCAAATTGTCGTGAAGCTGGAGAGCATGAATCCGTCAGCTTCCGTCAAGGATCGAATTGGGATCAGCATGATTCAGGTTGCCGAAGAGCAGGGCTTAATTCATCCTGACAAAACTATTTTGGTAGAGCCGACTTCGGGCAACACGGGCATCGCGCTAGCAATGGTTGCCGCAGCTAAGGGATATCGCCTGATCTTGACAATGCCAGAAACTATGAGCTTAGAGCGGCGATCGATGCTGCGGGGCTATGGGGCTTACCTAGAGTTAACCCCAGGCTCGGAGGGAATGCGGGGTGCGATTCAGCGTGCGGAAGAAATTGTGGCGAAAACATCTAATGCTTATATGCTGCAACAGTTCAGCAACCCTGCGAATCCTAAAATTCACCGAGAAACTACCGCCGAAGAGATCTGGGCAGATACAGATGGACAGGTGGATATTCTGATTTCAGGTATTGGCACGGGCGGCACGCTCACAGGCATCGCAGAGGTGCTAAGGGAGCGCAAGCCTGGGTTTAAGGCGATCGCCGTTGAACCTGCCAGTAGCCCTGTCCTTTCAGGGGGATTGCCCGGTTCCCACAAGATTCAGGGGATTGGCGCAGGCTTTGTGCCCAAGGTACTGCAAACCCATCTGATTGATGAAGTAGTACGAGTCAAAGATGATGATGCTATCGCCTTTAGCCGTCGGATGGCGAGAGAGGAGGGCTTGCTGTCGGGCATTTCTGCGGGAGCGGCTTTGGCAGCGGCGATCGAGGTGGGCAAACGCCCTGAGAATGCCGGAAAGCTGATCGTCATGATTCAACCTAGCTTTGGCGAACGCTATCTCAGCACGGTGCTGTTTAAGGATCTGGAGCTACCGGAGTTGAGCCTAGTGTAGTTTTTGAAAGGATCGCGGGGCGATCCTTTCAAAAACTATCCATCTGCAAGACGATCTGCAAGACGAAAAGGCTACCCTGGAAGAAAACAGGAGAAGACCATGCTGGAGCTGCACTGCCACACGACCCACTCTGACGGAACGCTAACTCCTGCTCAACTCGTGGAGGCGGCGATCGCTGCTGGGGTAAGCATCCTTGCCATTACCGACCATGACACGGTATCTGGCTGGGATGAAGCCTTTGCCAGCGCCGAGCAGCGCCCCATTGAAATAGTTCCTGGGTTGGAGCTGAGCACCGTCTGGAATGAGCGATCGATGCATATTCTGGGCTTCTATCCCGATCGCGACAAGCTTGAGCAGCCCTTGCAGGAGCGTTTAGCAGGACGGCGGCGACGGGCAAGCCTCATGGTCGAGAAGTTAGCGGCGCTAGGATATCCCATCGAGCTACAGCCTATGCGGGGCAATATGGCTCCGGGTCGCCCCCATGTGGCGGCAGCCTTGGTGAAGGCGGGTTATGTGCAGTCTTCTCAGGAAGCATTCGAGCGCTGGCTAGGAGACGATCGCCCTGCTTACGTGGAGTACGAAAAATTTTCGGCGATCGAAGGCATTCAGCTCCTGCGAGAGTGTGGAGCCGTGCCCGTGTGGGCGCACCCTTACCTGTTTCGCGGCGGCGATGTAGAAGCAGTGTTGCCAGAGCTGGTCGCAGCCGGGTTATTGGGTCTGGAAGTCTATCACCCGACCCATACGCCAACTCAGACACGCGCCCTCGAAGCCTTTTGTCAGCAATATGGATTGCTCATGACAGGAGGCAGTGACTATCACGGCACCAAGGCAGGCGAAAAAGACGATCGCCATACGAATCTCAATCAGCTTCATTTGTCCGATCGCTTCCTTGCCCCAATTCAGAAGGCTGCGTTTGATCTGAGGCTCCCCACTTCAGAACTTGTGACTTCAGAACTTGTAACTTTAGAACTCTCGCCTCCACAGCGCTAAACCGCCGCCGCGTCCACGTGCCGCAATGTAGTTCTCTGTTACTAGGAAAAAGGCAAAAAAGGGAAGTTTGGCGATGGGTTGCTCAGAAAAGTTCTGGTCTTTTCGTCCGCCCATCCTGCCGTTGTAGAGGGGGCGATCGAAGGCTGTGATCTGCATTTGGTTGAAGTCAAAAGCCAACAGATTTTTCTTGCCCACATAGCGACACAGACCTGTCAGCCGCAGTTTCAAGCCCGCCACCTGAATCTGATTGGTGATTGCTCCTGACTCTGGCTCACTTGTAGCCATGCCAGCCGCAAAGCTAATCTGAGCGGGAGAAATTCTTGGCAGATAAAAGCCGTTGCCCAGGATAATTCCGCCTCGTTTGACTTTACGCGTTCCGGTCGTAAAGCAGAGTTGCCAGGAGCCTTGAAGAGATGAAAACGGGTAGCTCAACCGCTGTTGTTTGGCGGTTTTCTCGGCTTGTAGCAGAGCCGCAACTACGGCTTTGGCAGCAGGTCGCAGGTGAGGAGGGACTTTAGCTGCTTGTGACAGGATGAGCTGGAAATCTGCGGGCAGAGAAGAGGTCATACCATTTTGAAAAGAATTTCTGACATCCATAGCAACCGCTAGGGCGGTTAGGACGAAACTGGCGACAGTCTATAATTTCTATCGATCCTCATGAGAATGGCAGAGGCGAAATTTTTCACACCTCTGCCATTGCTAAACATACCGTTTATTTTCGCGAGAGACGTGAAGCGCCTCTTACGAAAAGTAAGCTACCTTGACTAGACTGCCGCAAAGAAAGTCTTAGACTTCACGGGGTCAGGGTTCATTGTGGCATCACCGGGCTTCCAGTTTGCAGGGCAAACTTCATCGGGATGAGTCTGCACATGCTGAATGGCTTGCAGGGTGCGCAGGGTTTCTTCAACGCTGCGACCAAACGCCAAGTTGTTGATCGTGGCGTGCTGAATCACCCCATCTTTATCAATGATGAACAGACCGCGCAGGGCAACACCAGCGTCCGGATCAAGTACGTTGTAGTCGCTGCTAATGGTCTTCTTGAGGTCGGCTACCAGAGGATAGCTCAAGTCGCCTACGCCACCCTGATTGCGATCGGTCTGTATCCAGGCGAGGTGAGAAAATTCGCTATCTACCGACACACCCAACACTTCGGTGTTAAGTGCCTTGAATTCTTCGTAGCGATCGCTGAATGCCGTGATTTCGGTAGGGCAGACAAAGGTAAAATCTAGCGGGTAGAAGAACAGAACAACGTATTTGCCGCGATAGTCGGACAATTTGATTGTCTTAAATTCCTGATCGTACACAGCCGTTGCTGTGAAGTCTGGGGCAGATTGTCCAACCCGGAGACATCCTTCGGTCATGAGTTACGCTCCTTAATTTAGCTTGTCTACTTTAATCTGAAGACCTGAGAACGCTTTTGGCGAGCGACTGGAAAGATTCGCTCTGAAAAGATTTGCTCTGAGGTCTAGCGTTCATTTAAGAACTGTAACAGTTATATCATAGTCATAACGATTTTGAGTAGATGGCTCCGCCAAACTATAGCCCTACGCAACTGAGCTAGGACGAGTTATTTTTTGAGAGCCGCACGGAGCGCGGCTCTCAAAAAATAACTCATTTGGATCTAAGCGCGTAGCGCTATAGATGGCCATGTCAAACTTAGATGGCAATGCCAAACTAGAGATAGCCTGCCAAAGTTAAGCGCCCCCAAATGGAAGGCGCCTAGGTGATCTATGTCATACGATCGAGCTGAACCAGAAGATAGAAGTTAGCGATCGACCGATCCCATAATGATGTCGATGCTGCCCAAGATAGCGATTAAGTCTGCCACCTTCACGCCCTTGATAATGTGAGGCAAAATTTGCAGGTTGTTAAAATCTGCCGCCCGAATCTTAAACCGCCAAGGGAAGACGTTGTCATCGCCGATGATGTAAATGCCTAGCTCGCCCTTACCGCTCTCCAGGCGCACGTAGTGTTCGCCCTTGGGAATCTTGAACGTAGGAGCAATCTTTTTGCTAATGAACTGGTAGTCAGGACTTTTCGCCCAATCAGACTTAGGCCCCTCGGCAATCCGCTTGGCTTCCAGATTTTCAAAAGAGCCGCCCGGCAGTCCTTTAAGTGCCTGTCGCAGAATCTTCACAGATTCGCGCATTTCTCGAATCCGCACCACATATCGAGCAAAGCAGTCACCCGCCGTTTCCCACTGCACATCCCAATCAAAGTCGTCATAGCACTCGTAGTGATCAACCTTACGCAAATCCCACTGCACGCCAGAAGCCCGTAACATAGGCCCCGACAAGCCCCAGTTCACGGCTTCTTCGCGGCTGATAGTGCCAATTCCTTCAATCCGGCGACGGAAGATGGGGTTATTGGTAATCAGCTTTTCGTACTCGTCTACCTTGGGCAGAAAGTAGTCACAAAAATCTTCGCACTTATCCACCCAGCCGTAGGGCAAGTCAACCGCCACGCCGCCGACGCGCCAATAGTTGTTGTTGACCATACGATAGCCTGTTGCAGCTTCCCAAAGGTCATAAATCAGCTCACGCTCACGGAAGATGTAAAAGAAGGGAGTTTGTGCGCCCACGTCTGCCAAGAATGGACCAAGCCACAGCAGATGATTGGCGATGCGGTTCAGCTCTAACATGATGACGCGAATGTAGCTAGCGCGCTTGGGCACCGCAACATCCGCAAGTCTTTCAACCGCGTTGACCGTAATCGCCTCATTGAACATCCCGGCAGCATAGTCCCAGCGGCTGACGTAGGGAATGTACATCACAGGAGTGCGACTCTCAGCAATTTTTTCCATGCCTCGGTGCAGATAGCCAATGACTGGCTCACAATCCACCACGTCTTCGCCGTCGAGGGTGACAATCAGCCGCAACACCCCGTGCATAGAGGGATGGTGAGGTCCCATGTTGATCACCATCGGCTCGGTCTTGGTTTCGATCATTGACATAGATCAATCTCTCCGGTATCAAGTGTCTCCAATCGGCTCGGTCAGGCGGTTTTACTATAGCTTTACTATCTATAGTTTTGTTGCGTCTCTCTGATTATTATACGGATGAAAGCGCGATCGAGTCAGTCAAGCTCAAGCCAAGCTCAAGTCAAGCTAACCTAGTAGCGCCACAGAGATTATGGATGGAAAAACCGGGATTAGGGCTTGCACTTAATTGAGTCAAACACGATCGCCGCGTTGACCGTAGCATTTTGTCCCACTGCTGAAACGATCGCAATCCGATTATCCTGATCAAGCATGACCTGAGTTTGGTAGCGTACGGCCAACACTGGCGGCGTTTGGTCTGCCAGAGTTAAAGTCCCTTCATCTACTTTGACCTGAGCAATCGTTCCACAAAAAGACCGCAGCTCTGTCTGAGTTTTCGTAATCTGAAAAGTATTGGTCGTCTGATTGGAAAAAGAGAAACCTGAAAATAAAAATTCATTGCCAAAGTCTTCTTCAACATCTGTCCCAGTTTGAGCCGGAATGCGAGCGATCGCCAGCTCAACCTCCGGTAATATCACGGCACCTCCTGGCGAGGCTGTGCTCAGAAGAGCCGTACTGCTAATCACCGCCATTCGTCCACCGCCGACATTGGTGCCAAACAGCCCCTTAGAGCCATTCGGCATCTTGTAATCCACCATGCTACGGGCGATCGCCTCTGCCCGATTAGGATTAAAGGCGTTATTGAGCGCCTTGACGCTCAGACCTGCAAGACCCACGGCAACTAGGAGAACTGCACTGGCGGCGATCGCCATGCCTTCCCAGATACTGACGCGATACTGGGGAATAGACGGAAGAGAGTCTGACATAGAGAAATGAAGAGCCGAATCAGAAAGAGGAATTGAAATTTAAGCCGTTTGCAGTAGGGTTCTCTAAAAAATCCTACAAACCTATCTCCGTTATAGCTGTCGCTAGTTTGCTTAGGACATTAATGGTGGGCGCGAAGCGCTCACCATTAATGTCCCTGCCTTAATCGCCTTGGCGGTTGCTACATATCTGCTGCCATACTTGCCATACTGAGGCTATCTCTTTTTCATGACGCGCGTCAGAATTGGCTTCAGAGCTTCTGCCATTGCCTCAATGCTGTAGTCGGTAAGGCATTTTCTTCGGGCGCGCAGTCCCTGAGCTTTGGCGGTTTCTAGGTCGGCAAATAAAGCCTGTATGCCAACTGCCAAAGACTGAGGCGAATCTGGCTCTACCAAGTATCCCGTGTCGCCTAAAATCTCTGGAATGTCGCCCACACGAGTGGCAAGTATGGGCTTTGCCATCGCCATGCCATCGGTCAGCTTCAGAGGAAACTGGGCTTGGGCAGCGGGTGTGTCTCGCTGGGGAATGACGATCGCATCGGCGGCAGCAATCACATCCGGCATCAGGGTATAGGGCATCTTGGGTAGCCTGATTAGCCAACGACCCCACTGACGCTCAAGCTGCTGATCGTAGTCATCATAAGGGCTACCCCCCACAATCACCAGCCGTAAATCGGGTTGGTTAAGCCGCTCTAACGCCATCAAGACATCTTCAACACCCTTGTAGGGGCGGGGCGCACCGGGAAACATCAGCACCCGATAACCTGATAACCTATAGCGCTCTTTCAAACCTGCCGTATCATATCCGTCAGGGTTAAACAGTGAAGTATCTTTGCCGTTAGGAACATATTCTCCGCTAAATCGCTGCTTGAGAAACTGGGTATGGGTCGTTACAGCATCGGCTCTTGCCACCAGTTTTTCCATGCCTTGCAGGTAAAGCGGGTGATCTGGGTGGCGCAATTCGCCTTCCGGCTTCAGCAAATCTCTTGCCAACTGTTTAAGCGCGGGGCGATAACGCCAGGTGTCACCGCCATGCCAGCTTAGCTCCCAGTCGTCGATGTCTAGCAGCAGCGGACGACCTGTGGTGAGTTTGTGAAGCAATCCTACCCCAAAGCTGGTAGGTTTCGGCTTGTAGGCATAAATAATATCGCCATCTAGCTGTTTCAGGAGTTGCCGCGCCGATCGCAGAAATTGGGGATAGAAATGTCCAGGAAAGGTGACGATCGGCACATCTGTGGTGGGCAACACTGCCGCTACACCAAAGTTAAATCCAAAAATCTTCACCTCATAGCCGCATTGCTTTAGGGCTGCTGCCAGCAAAAATGGGCGGACTGCTCCTCCCCAGCGTCCTGCTCCTTGTTGAGACAGATCGCTAACGAGAAGTGAGATTTTGAGGGGCATCGGCTTTTGCCAAGATGCTGCTGATGAAGTAGCCAGGTCAGCTGAAGAATTTACCATTCAGTTGTGTAACGTGCTGCGATCGGTTTTGCCAAGGTGTTTTTGCCAAGGTGTTTTTAGGGTTCCCAGAGAGGCAAAAAAAAGGAGACACAAGATTCTTATGTCTCCAGATGGGTGAATCGCTTTTTAACGGACTTGCAACTCAGTGGGCTTGCAAAAAAGAAGAGAATTCTAATCAATCCTAATCAATCAGCTTAAGTCGCCCAATTTGAATGTAATCAAAAACCCGGTTGATTTGCTGGCGATCGCCATCAGTGATCCGCTGATCGGAAAGGATAGCGGAAGTCAACTGAACGTGATCTTTGCGGCTCATCTGACCCGTCGAGATAATTTGCTCGACTAAAGATTGAACTGCAATACCAGACTTATGTGGAGTTAGCCATGCCATAGGTTTAAGCCCTGTCTTTTGAAGCGGTGACGATTTGAGCTGAGGGTTGAATATGTATCGCACAAAACGTTTTGTAATACCTATTCTCTTTCCTGATACGGATGACTAGGCAAAGTTCTGATGAGAAGCTTTTAAAGGGTTAATAAAAATCTAATGCTTCGTTGCAGGGTGCAACAGCGAGAAATTGCGGATATGCGTAGAAGGCTCCTTTTAACTACCCGTTGTCCTACGGAAGACTACAATGCAGATTCTTCGGCTACCTGTTTTATTGAATAACTATATTTTTCTGCTGTATGAAGCTGACTTCAAAATTGCGTCGGTGGTTGACCCCGCAGAAGCCGATCCTGTCTTGCAGTGTTTACACGAGCTGGATGCTCAACTTGTTGCAATCTTCAACACGCACCATCATGGAGATCACGTAGGCGGCAATACCCAATTGTTGCAGGCGTTTCCTCAAGCAACTGTCTATGGTGGCGCAGAAGATCGCGGACGAATTCCGGGACAAAAGGTGTTTTTACAGGAAGGCGATCGGGTCACTTTTGGCAATCGACGAGCCGAAGTTTTGTTTGTTCCAGGACATACTAGGGCGCATATCGCCTACTATTTCCCGCCCGTTCAGTCGGGTGAAGTAGGAGAGCTATTTTGCGGCGACACGCTATTTGCTGGAGGATGCGGCAGATTGTTTGAAGGTACGCCAACTCAGATGGTGAATTCTCTTGGCAAACTTCGGGATCTGCCAGACTCAACGCGGGTCTGGTGCGCCCATGAGTATACGCTTAATAACCTAAAGTTTGCTTTGACGATAGACGAGGAAAATACCGATTTACAGAATCGATTTGAGATGGTCAAGGCAATGCGGGAGCGATTGGAATCTACTATTCCCTCGCTTTTGGGGGAAGAAAAGCAGACGAATCCGTTCCTACGATGGGATCAGCCTAGTTTGCAGGCGCGCGTCAAAAGTCAAGATGCTGTTCAGACTTTTGCAAAGCTACGCGGCATGAAGGATCAGTTTTGAAGCGATTAACGAGAGGATTCGCAGCCAATGCCATCTCGATCGCCATCAAAACGGTGCGGATCGGGAGGACGAACCGGAAAGTTGCGATCGGCAATGCTTTTACAGTCCAGATCAGGTGGCGGTGATGGGATGCATAAGCTGGGGTAGGCGCGATCGCAGTTCGACTGCGCCTGGACAATCCAGATCGGGATGAAAGCAATAGCGATGACCCAAGCCAGAAGGAGCAAAAAGAATTTCATAGGATTGAGTAATAGCTGCCAAAGCTAACGTACCCAGATTACCGCTAGCTCAGCTCTACCACAACAGGCACATGATCGCTAGGTTTCTCCCAGCTTCGAGGCGTTTTGTCGATGGTGCAGGCGATCGCTTTTTCCACCAAATTAGCGGACAAGTAGTGGTGATCAATCCGCCAGCCCATGTTTTTGACAAATGCCGCCGCGCGGTAATCCCACCAGCTAAACTGTCCTGGGTCTGGATTAAACTGGCGAAAAATGTCAATAAACCCGATCGAGAGCACCGATTTTTCCAACGCCTCCCGTTCGGCAATTGATGCCATGATGTGATTCGCCCTACCTACCGGATTGTGGATATCACGATCCTCTGGGGCAATATTGAAGTCACCACAGACCAGAACGTGGGGCGTTTCGGTCAGAAGCTCTTGCAAGTAATCTCGTAGCACCGAAAGCCAGCGCAGTTTGTATTGATACTTGTCGCTGCCCACTTCTGAGCCGTTAGGTACATAGAGATTAACAATGCGAAGGTCGCCGAGAGCGCCAGAAATCACGCGCTTTTGCTCATCTAAATCTCCAATACTCTCGCCCACAACTGGGCTAAATCCTATGCTGAGGCTTTCTAGGGGCGATCGGCTAAGGATCGCCACCCCGTTATAAGACTTTTGCCCAGAAAAGTAGAGGTGGTAGCCCAAGTCTTCTAGGGGCGATCGCGGAAAGTCTTTATCTACAACTTTAGTTTCCTGCAAGCATAAGACATCTACTGGATTTTCGGTGAGCCACTGGGTGACGTGATCCAAGCGGGTACGAAGGGAGTTGACATTCCAGGTCGCAATTTTCATAGAAAGTATAAACTGCAAATAATGAGCTGCAAATAATGAGCCAGAGAGATCAGCCCAAGCTATCTCTATCTGGGGGAAGAGCTTCTGGTACAGAAACCCTAATTAGCTCAAGCTTAGGAGGAGAGGAAAGATTAATGGGTTCGGTAGGAGCCGTCATTTGCAGAAAAACATCCGCAATGCCGAAGGGTTGAAGCGATGCCTGAATGTTTTCGAGCAGCCGATCGCGCTTCAGCCCATCTTGAATTCCCACCGTCAAATGGGCTGATAGAGCTTCTTGACCTAGAGCGATCGTCCATACCCGTAGACGCTCGACAGAGACAACTCCTTCAAAACTCTGAAGATGCTGCTGAATCTGGGCTAAGTTTAAGTGAACTGGCGTTTTCTCTAGCAAAATGTGCAAGCTCTGACGAATGAGAGGCAAAGTGCCCAACCCCACCAATATCGCTACGCCCAGACTCATCGCTCCATCTGCCCAATTCCACTGAAATAGCCAAACGGCGATCGCCGCCAAGATTACTCCCACCGAGCTAACGGCATCGGCAACCATATGCAAAAATGCGCCCCGCAGATTCAAATCATGGTGGCTATGGCTGTGCAACAGCGAAGCGCTGAGGCTGTTGATCCCTAAACCCACGATCGCCGTCATCAGCATCGGCAGGCTGAGGATTTCTACAGGTGGGGATTGTAAGTAGGCGATCGCTTCCCAGGCAATCCAGACGGCAATCCCCATTAACCCGACGCCGTTCACTAAAGCCGCCAAAATTTCTATGCGCCGATAGCCAAATGTGGCTTGAGGGGTGGCAGGCAATCGCGCTACCCAGGTGGCAAATAGCGCCAGACCTAGCGCCAGCGTATCCGACAGCATATGCCCTGACTCAGCCAGCAGCGCCAAGCTATGACTCCACCAGCCAACCGCCAGCTCGACTAAGGCAAAACCGCCAATCAGACACAGCGCAATCCACAGCAGGCGGGCTTTTTCTGCGGCAGTCTGACTTGCCTCATAACTTGCCGCCTCATGACCTGTCACAGGATGTTGATTACAATCGGGCGAACAGCTTAAATGGTACATTGACGACAGCGCGAGAGGGTGAGTCAGCGGACACGAGAAGCAGTAGGAAAGAAACAGGACAAAAGCAGCAGCACGAATGGCAGTTTATCAGGTTCGCTTGGTGAATGTGGAATTGGGAATCGATCGGTCGATCGCCGTTCCAGATGATCAGTACATTATAGATATTGCTGAAGATGCAGGAATCCGTTTACCTGCCGGATGCCGACAGGGCGAATGCTCAGCTTGCATTGCCAAATTACTGGAGGGAGAAGTTGACCAAACTGAGCAAAAATTTCTGCGTCCTTTGGAAATCAGTCAGGGTTATACCATCACTTGCGTTGCCTATCCGCGATCGAACTGTACATTGCTGACTCACCAAGAGCAAACGCTGTATCAGTCTTCGCTGTATTACGTTCCCAAAGAAAAATAGCCGCCCAAAATTTAACCAAGCCCAAAATTTAACCAATGATCCGCCGATGAAGAGTAGTGAGCTTGGTACGGGTGCTATCATGTCTAGACTGCCGTTAGGTATCATAATTCTAGTGAGTATTAGTCACGAGGTGACTGGCACATATCTAGACAAACTTGGGGCTGTAGCTCAGCAGGATAGAGCGACCGCCTCCTAAGCGGTAGGTCGAGGGTTCGAATCCCGCCAGCCCCGTTTAAGCCCTGCAAAAGCAGGATAAAGTTTGAGCCAGAAGGTAGTTAAGCGAAAAAATAGGCGTTACCACAGCTCCGCTTGGCAACGCCTAAACCTTAGAGTGCTGCCTTCATGCGATAGGTCAGCACTGAAACTTTATCAACAGGGACGAAATAGATTTCGATCAAATTCCTAGACTGGAGCTGTAGCAAAATCTGAGATAGAGCAGGGTAGCTTTTGCCCGTCAAGTCAAAAAGCTCTCCCTGATTTTTATCGCCCTGCTGCAGCGCTTCCAAAATAATGTTTTCGGTAGACTTAGGATCTGGGGTGGAGTTCAAAAACGAGAACGCTTCCTCCGCTGCTTATGTCTTGCAAGAGCTTTACGCTTGCGCTTTTCAATCGGTGTTTCAAAGTGACGATGCTTCCGCATGTCAGGAAAAATCTCTGCTTTGGAAACCTCTCGCTTAAATCGACGTAATGCCGACTCAATTCCTTCGTTTTCGCCAGGAATGACTTGGGTCATTCGATCGCCTCACAAATAAAACAACCTGTGGCTAATGTCAAAAAAGTCTCTGACAGACAGAAGACCTTTGGCAAAAGCTCTAACTAAAAAGGGCAGACCTTTTGCCTACCCTCAAGATTACAAATCCGAAATCTTAGCTTCCGAATCGCTTAGAGCTGCATAAAGCCTTGGCTCTACAACTACGAGTAACCTTACCTAAGACACTAGCACAATTTCCAGCAAATGCCCTTAGTTACCCGTATGAGTTTCAAGCGCTAACTCGCCTGAGATCCGTCTGACTTCAGCTCTCCAGCGATTGCGGAGGCATTATTACTTTTTTGGCTAGACCAAGCGATCGCAGGGCTTGTATTGCCCACCAAGTCATATCAATTTCCCACCACTGCAAGCCTGCTTTTGCCACATTGGGATAGGCATGGTGATTGTTGTGCCAGCCCTCGCCGTAGGTGAGAATTGCCGCCCACCAGAGATTTCGCGCATTGTCATCAGAGGCAAAGGTGCGATATCCAGTAATATGGCTTGCAGAATTGATTAGCCAAGTGCTGTGCCATAGCAAAACCAGTCTCAAGAACATGCCATAGATCACAAACGACCAGCCGCCCACCAAAAATAGCCCTATTCCTAGAGGAACTTGCAGCAACAGAAAGTTGCGATTTAACCAGCGATAGAAAGGGTCGCGAGTCAGATCAGGCGCAAATTTCTTGTAGGATTCGTATTCAAAAAATTCGGCACGGGGATAAAACAGCCACAGCATGTGACTCCACCAAAATCCTCGACGGGCAGAGTAGGGATCTTTTTCGTTGTCTTCGGTGTGCATGTGGTGCAGCCGATGTCCGGCAACCCAGAAAATGGGGCCCCCTTGCAGCGCTAGAGCGCCCAATGTGGCGATCGCATATTCCAACAGCTTAGGCACCTGAAAACTTCGGTGAGTCAGCAGCCGATGGTATCCCAAGCAAATGCCGATACTGCCCAACAGCCAGTGGAGGAACAGCATCACGCCTAATGCCGACCAGGAGAAGAACCAGGGAGCCAGCAGAGCCAGGGCGTGGATTGTTCCAAAGAAAAAGACGTTTGTCCAGTCCAGAGGCATTTGCTGCCCTTGGGAAGCCGTTTTAATAGAATTGGGGGTCATGATTGGAGTTGTGGGTTGCGGGTTTTGAATTTTGAATTTTAGATTTTTGCAGAGGACGCTGTAAGGGACTGATTGAATTCGATAGCTGGTTCTATATAGTTTTGCTTTGGCTGTTTTGCTTTGGCTTTTGCTTTGGCTATTTGGCTATAGTGGATAAGAAGATGCAAGCGCTACTTACATTTATATCCTAGCAACCTCCCTTTGATTTTGCAAGTGTCACTTACATTTCTCCTATGTCTGACTCCCGCCATTCAACTCGGCAGCGCTTAATTGACGCAGCGCTTGAGTTATTTGCCGCTCAAGGCATCACTGAAACAACAACTCGGCAGATTGCAGAAGCGGCTGAAGTGAACGAGGTGACTTTGTTTCGTCACTTTGGCAACAAGCATGGTCTGCTGCTGGCAGTGATTAAAGAGGTAGCCGTTTTTATGAATCTAGGGCAGGCACTGGTTCAGCAAGCGGTATGTAGTAGCAGTCTTGACCAAGCACTGAGAGATTATGCGATCGCCGCTCTGCAAACCCTAGAGAAAGTACCTGAAGTGGTGCGATCGGTCATAGGTGAGGCGGGGCAATATCCCTTAGAAAATCGTCAGGCGTTGGGGCAAGGCTTGACTCAAGCCAATGGCTATGTTGCACAATATTTTGCGGCTGTGATTGACCGTGGGCAGCTTCAGGGTGAACAGACTCCCGTATCTGCCGCAAAGTTGGCAAGTTTATTAAATAGCCTGCTGTTGGGCTATGCCGTGATTGAGTTTACTAGCGAGTTTCACGAACTTTGGCGCGATCGAGATGATTTTTTGGAGCATCTGGTGAGGCTGTTTTTGCCAGGAGATATTTTGTCGGTGCCGTCAGCCGTTCAGCCTGCTCCCATCAATGATTTGCCTGCGACTCTGGTTCACACGATATTGCAACGCGCCAAAAAATCGGGATTACAGGATTACGCTCTGATTTATCTGCTGTTTGGTGCCGGACTCAGCCCTGGAGACTTGGTGCGGCTGGAGCGATCGCATCATATCAGCGATGCCCATCAGCAGATTGTACAAGTCCCCTATGACTCTTCTTCTCGTCAAGTTCCTATTAATCAATGGATTATGGGCAGGCGCTATGGCTCTTATCTCCGCAATCCTCTAACTCAGTGGCTCAAAAGCCGCAAAGATACCCAAGCCGCCCTGTTCCTCAATGCAGCCGGAACACCGCTTCTGGAAAGCGAGATAAGGCAGCGCTGGCAAGAGATAACGACAGAGCAGCGAACTCCCACTGGACATCTCCCCACGCCTGAGCAAGCTCAGCAAACTTGGTGTGTAGATATGTTGATGAGAGGTATAGAGCCAGACAGCCTGCTGATCTTGACGGGCTGGGATGCAGCTAAGCTACAGCCCTATATTCAGAGGGCAAAAGAAAAAACGGCGTTAGAACAGGCTATTCAGCTTGACCATAAGCCCTGAGCAGGGGGTAAGGGAGGGGCGATCGCTCAAACTCGATCGCTCAAACTCAATTTGTCCATCTTTTGCGCATCGTTCATAATAAAGATATCTGCATAGGCTCGTCTGGTAGACTGAAATAAATCTTCAAGCTTTTATCTAATTCCTGCGACGAGGCTAGAGGTCAAGGACAGAGTGACGCACTTGAATGGATAAATTCCAAAATCTATAGGTATCTCTTTGACTCCCATCCATCCTGCTCAGCCTAATTTCGGCACCGACACCATTCGGACTTATCTCTTAGAAATTGGTCGGATTCCTTTGCTCACCAAGGAACAGGAAGTTGTTTATGGTAAGCAAGTTCAGCAGATGATGGCTCTGTACCTCAACAAAGCAGTCTTAGCTGAGAGATTGGGTCACGAGCCAAGTCCTGAAGAGTGGGCGCAGCAAGCTGACGTTAACCTTAATGACTTAAATGCTGCTCTGGTGAAGGGGCAGCGAGCAAAGCACAAGATGATTGAGGCAAATTTGCGCCTGGTGGTTTCCGTTGCCAAAAAATATCAGCGGCGGGGCGTGGAGTTTCTCGATTTGATTCAGGAAGGAACTTTGGGCTTGGGGCGCGGCGTAGAAAAGTTTGACCCGATGCAGGGCTATAAGTTATCTACCTATGTGTACTGGTGGATTCGTCAGGCGATGTCACGGGCGATCGCTCAGCAGGGACGCACTATTCGTCTGCCTAGTCATGTCTATGAAAGATTGACCAAGATTAGGACGACGCAAAGGCAAATTTCTCATCAGTTGGGGCGAAATGCCACTCCGGCAGAAATTGCTGAGGCGCTGGAGTTAGAACCTGCCGAAGTGAGGAAGTTTTTACTGCTGGCTCGACAGCCGATTTCTCTAGATCTGCGAGTTGGGCAAAATCAGGACACGGAATTTGTGGATCTGCTGACGGACGATAAGCCTTCGCCAGAAGAGTATACAACAGGTGAGGCGCTTCGAGATGATGTGCAGCGGCTCTTGGCGGAGCTAACTCCTCGACAGCAGGAAGTTATGACCTTGCGCTTTGGCTTAAACAACAGTACGGCGCAGAGTTTGCAGGAGATTGGTGAGCATTTGGGGCTGAGTCGCGAACGGGTGCGCCAGATTGAGATGAAGGCTCTGGCTCAGTTACGTCGCCATCGAGAAAGGGTACGAGAGTATTTGGTGATTTAGTGTCTGGGGACGAGAGCAACCCCATCAAAGAGGCAATGGCACCAGTGAGACTTGAGGGAGCTGCCGCTGCAACTCTTCCACCAAGCGGTGAGCTTGGTAGTCATAGAGCAGCAGATCGATCGTCCCTGGCAAATTTTCGGTAAAGGCTCTAGCTCTGTCGAGGTCGCAGCCTGAAACACGGTGGAGGATATTGCTGCTCTCTTGTTCTGCTCCTTGGTTGAGAGGCTTCTGGGCTGCTAGTCGCCAGCGCTGCGGCGGTGAAGCTTCTTGATGCTCAATGCGACGTAGCCCGTTGATAGAGGCAAGCAGAATCAAGCGATCGCCCACCTGCAAACGGCGATCGTCGGGGGGCATCAGAGAATCAGTGGGATCACTCTCAACCTGATTGGTTTTGTGCTGACTGGCTCTCTGCTGGCTGGCTCTCTGTTGGCTGGCTCTCTGTTGGAAGATTGGCACTACGCCGTAGCCATAGGAAACCTGCGCTAAGAGCTGCCCGACTAAGGAATCTCCTTGAGCGATCGTGTATTCCGTCACCAGAATAGTTTGCTCATTCAAGCGAAATAGCCCTAAGATATTCTCGCCGAAAGCAGCTCCTGCAAATGCTTCTGCCGATAGTCCGTATGCCGCCAGCGCCTTGGCATCAGGGAGCAGATTACTCAAATTATCGCTGAAGCGCTGATCATAAGTTCGCACCACAAGCTGAACATCGCGGTTGATCTGCTGGGCTGCATCCCGTGCCATTAATGCCACTTCCAGGTTTAGCATCTGGTCTTCGGTCAACACAATTACGCTTTTGGCATTTGCCAGGTTGACTTTTGCTAATTCAGTCACCGGGTTGCCCACCAGCAGCGGAATTTGAGTTGGTGATACCGTTGGCTCCAGCGTCTCAGTGATGGCGACAACAGGCTGTCTAAATTCCTTCAGCAGAGCCGCGACGCGCTGCCCTACTCGTCCATAGCCGACCAAAACGACATGATTTTGCTTCGGCAGTCGCGGACGCTTACGCAGAAAATCAAACCGGGAGCTGAGCAGGCTATCGGTAATTAGTCCTAGCACACCCAAGACTGAGGCAAGGCTGGCGATCGTCACCACTAGGCAATAGAGCTGCACCAAAGGCGGTACTTGTAGCGCCGGATCGGAAAGTCCCCCAAAAATGTCGCCATAGCCTCCCAGCAGCAGAATCGCCGCCGTAGAAGCCGCCTTTCCCCAGCCAATCTGCGGCACCGTTGCCCAAAGCAATGTCATACTCGTCAGCCACAGCATCGTGGCAAACAGCACCCCGGCACCAATCACCTGACGCACCTGCTGAGCGTTGAGCCACTGCCAAATCTGGGTGACATTGCGACGCAGACTGCGCTGACTAGCCTCCTGAATTAGGACAAGCAGCTGCTGCCAAGGAGTCTCGATCGTCGAAATATCCGTAGGGGACGATCGCCCGGATTGCCCAACAACTTCGATGTAGGCGATCGTATCGCTGGGCTGAATTTGCGTATCCGTCTGCCACTGATAAAAGGCTCTGGAGGGAAGTTGACCCGATGCCGATTGATAGCTCAACAGCCGATAGCTTTTTTTATGCAGCGTTGAGGCATAAGCCCCCTCAAACCGATGGTCCTTGGGCTGCACCTGCTGCTCAACCACCTGAAGCCGAACGCCGCCAATATCGAAGTAGCCCAAAATTCCAGCTTGCAGACCTGCCAGGGCAAAGGAAGCAGCTGGAAGTTCTGTGGGATCAAAAGCCACAAAATCGCCGAGCTGCTGTTTGAGCAACTGGTTAAGGCTCTGCCGAGAAGAGCGGACAATCAGCCGGACATTGGGGTTCAGCCGCCGAGCCGCGATCGCCGCCTCAATATTGACGCTTTCATTGCTTGTGACCAACAGGATCGCACGACATTGCTCAATGCCAGCCTGTAACAGCACCTCATTGTTGCGGCAGTCGCCAATGACTGGCTCTTCGGTGAGCAGATTGAGAAGGTCAGTAACTTCCCACTCGTCTCGCATCTGTTTGTCGATCGCCGTAACGCGAATCTCAAACTCTCGCAAGGCAAATCGCTTGAGGTTAAGAACACAATATTGCCCCAGATCCCCCAGTCCGCAAACGATGAAGCGATCGATTTGAGGATCGGGCAAGCTGGGCGGTAAAGAATGGGCGATCGATCGCGGAGCAGCAGGCGGCAGGGCGGCAGATATGGCGGCAGATACAGCCTCAGATTGCCAGTTCACAGATTGACTCCAGACCGGGGTTGGCTCCCCCTCTCGATAGCCAAACACCCGCACAGTCTCGACAGATTCTATTTGCAAAACCTGCAAGTTTTCTTCCAAAAAGGCGATCGTCTGAAGCGGATCAACCTCAGTGGCAGAGAAGAATCGGAGGTTCAGCTGCTTACCCTGCCAATCGGCTTTCACCCCCGTTTCTGGATGGGCAAGCAGCCGATCTAAGAGGGCGGCGATCGCCTGAGGATCTCCATTTTTCGCAAGTTCAGCCAGGTTTGTGGGAGTCATGCCGTTCTGAAATGGATAAGCTGCACGAGCAGCTATGTGCGTGTATGCAAAGACAGCTATATGTAAAGACAACTATGCGAAAGATAGCTATGTGTAAAGACAGCTATGTGTAAAGACAGCTATGTGAAGGATGTGTAAAGAACGCGTGAAGCAGAGGGCATCTTGCCTGTCCCAAGGCTATGGTTGCTGACTGAGAGCATAATACTGTCTCTTGGAGTCCCCCCATGTCGGACAATGCATCGATACAGGATTCATCTCTGCGGATTTTATACGCTGCTGGCCCTGGCAATGTTATTGGAACCTATGAGTACTGGGCAAAAGGACAAGATGATCCTTCACAGGTTTCTGTCACTTACTCTAGCCAGTTCTATGATGTTTGCCGAAAATTAGGGGCAAAAGCTTACGTGATTTCGTCTTTTAGCGATCGATCGCGTTGGCAAGACGAACAGTTTATTTTAGAAAATCGCCCTAATTTTCTACAAAATACCTCTGGGATTTTATATCACCTAGGTCAAGTCATCTATGGGCTACGGCTGATTTTTTCGGCGATCGGCTTTCGGGCAAATGTGGCAGTCGTAGATACGGGTTCAACCTACTGGTTTATGCTGTCTATGCTGAGCGTGTTGGGCGTTCGGGTCATTCCCAGCCTGCACTGCACCCTATGGCGAAAGTATGAATCTCAGCGACGGGTTGAAAGTAAACTATTGCAGCTTAGCCGCAGATTTTTTGCTAAGGACTGTGCCGCAATTTTAGCCGTTTCGCAGGATATCAAGGGGCAGGTCGCGCAGATCACTCAGGGAAACTCTCGACCTGTCGTAGAATTCTTGCCAGCCTATCGATCGACTGAGTTTGCTAATGTGACAGAACCCAATTTGGAGCGATCGCCCTTCCGAGTTTTGTTTGCAGGTCGGATTGAGAGCAGCAAAGGGGTTTTTGACCTGCTGGCAATTGCTCAACGCTTTGCGGTCGAGGGACGGCAAGACATTATCTTTGAACTCTGCGGCGACGGGTCGGCTCTCAACGATTTGCGTGTGGCGGTGGCTCAAGCAGGATTACGAGACACTGTGATTTGCTACGGCTATTGTCAAAAACCTGAGATGCGGCAGCGCCTAGGTCAATCTCATGTGGTGATTGTTCCTACTCGAACCGAATTTGTGGAAGGCTTTAATCAGGTCGTTGCCGAAGGAATTTTGGCAGGTCGTCCGGTCGTCACTTCGTCCGTTTGTCCTGCGCTAGATTATGTGCAGGCGGCGGTCGTTGAAGTCCCTCCTAACGATGTCAAAGCCTACGGCGATGCCCTGTTGCAGCTCTGCGACGATCGCGACTTCTATGAGCAAAAACGCCGCAACTGCCTGAACCTCCAGGCACAGTTTTATGACCCGGCTCGGAGTTGGAGTGCGGCATTGGAATCTATTTTGATGGAGCGGCGATCGGGCAATGCCCCCTCCCTGCCGCAGCCTGCTTCTACAAAACGGTTCGTTATCGTTCAATATGCCGGAGACTATCGGCAGACGCTTCAGAACTTTCTGGCGGGTAAAGAGGAAACCTATTACGCCCAGCAATACTCCGTCGATTCTGTTGCCGATTTGGCAAAGCAGGCTGATGAGGTTGCCGTCATTTGCTGCCTGACCCCAGAATCCTATGACGAGATGCTGCCGAATGGGGTACGGGCGATCGGAGCAGGAGTTCAGGCAGGGCATCGAGCCATCAAGCCCCAAGCGATCATTAGCCTGATCGAAAAGCTGAATCCGACTCACCTAATTGTGCGAATGCCGATGGCTGAAATTTTTGCCTGGGCAATCCAGAACAAAGTGAAGACCATGGCGCTATTTGCCTCATCGATCGTTTCTACCCACTGGAAGACCCGGCTGAAGAATTATTGGCTCATCCGATCGCTCAATCATCCCCAAATTGAATGGGTGGGCAGCTACGGCATGGCTTCGGCGCAAAGGCTGAAACATCTGGGCGTGTTGCCTCGCAAGATTGTTCCCTGGGATTTTCTCCTAGAATTAACCCCCGGTGCCCTGCTGCCAAAATCCCTGCGATCGCAGCCAAACTGCTGGAAGCTGATCTATGTCGGGACGCTAATGGCAGAGAAAGGGGTAGGAGATTTGCTGAAGGCGATCGCCCACCTCAAAGCCAAGAAAATTCCGGTAGCGCTACAGATCGCTGGAGAAGATGGGACAGGAGAATTTGCTCGTCAAGCCAATTGCCTCAACATCGCGGATGCTGTCGAATTCTTGGGTGTGATTTCTACTCAAAGAGTTGAGCCACTGATGCGAGAGGCGGACTTAGTCGTAGTCCCCAGTCGCCATGTTTACCCCGAAGGATTTCCGCTGACCATTCATCACGCGCTGCGATCGCGCACGCCGATCGTGGCTTCAGATCATCCCATGTTCACGCACAATCTCCAGTCTGGCGTTAATGCTCTGCTGTTTCCTGCGGGTGATGCAATCGCTCTAGCCAGCTCTGTTGCTCAGCTTTTGGCAGATACTGCTTTGTATGAGCAAATTTCTGTGGCTTCCTATGAGACCTGGAGACAGCTGAGATTGCCTGTAAAGTGGGCAGATATGCTGGAGCGCTGGATGAGCGAAACTCCCGAAAATCATCAGTGGCTACTCAGCCATAGCCTCGACCCTGGCTGCACCGCCAATCTGAATGGCGGAACGAACTTAAAGAGCGGCTGCGATCGCCAGCCTCAAATTGCTTGACCCCTGCCCAAATTTGGGTAGCGCCTGAATTTATCAAGGCGAGATGATGTGCAGGATACCGTATCTTCCTAGACAGGTGTCGCAAAATTGGACAGGGGGTTTTATAGCGCCTGAATACACTGTGCTAAAACACCGTGCCAGCGCCTTGTATCGATACGCTGCGATTGTGAGAAACTCAATGATTAGTGAGAAACTCGATAGGTAAAGACTATATGGATGCCTCAATGCTCTGGCAACGCTATCAAGACTGGCTTTACTGTCACTCAGGACTGGGGCTATACCTGGACATTAGCCGAATGCGGTTTGATGATGCTTTTGTAGAGAGCCTGAAGCCTAAATTTGACAAAGCTTTTAAGGACATTGAGGCGCTAGAGGGAGGGGCGATCGCCAATCCTGATGAGAACCGCATGGTGGGTCACTATTGGCTGCGGGATGCCGATCTGGCTCCTACGCCAGAGCTGAAGCAGGATATTGTGGAAACGCTCGATCGCATCCGCACGTTTGCCGCCCAGGTTCACAGCGGCGAAATTCATCCCCCCAATGCCGTCAAGTTTACTGATGTTCTGTCGGTGGGCATCGGCGGCTCGGCGCTGGGGCCTGAATTTGTTGCCGATGCCCTGGCTCCGGCTCAGTCGCCCATGACCATTCATTTCTTGGATAATACCGATCCCACGGGCATGGATCGGATTTTTGCCAAACTTAAGGATCGGCTGGCTTCAACGCTGGTCGTGATCACATCCAAGTCGGGCGGCACCCCCGAAACCCGCAACGGCATGTTGGAGGTCAAGCATTTTTATGAGCAGAATGGGCTGAGCTTTGCGCAACATGCGATCGCTGTCACGGGCATCGGCAGCAGTTTCGAGAAGCTGGCGCACTCAGACGGCTGGCTCGGTACCTTCCCTATGCATGATTGGGTGGGCGGACGCACCTCCGAGCTTTCGGCAGTCGGTCTTTTGCCCGCAGCGCTTCAGGGCATTGATATTGATGCCATGCTGGCAGGCGCTAAAGAAATGGATGCTGTGACTCGCCTCCCTAATCTAAAGGGCAATCCAGCAGCGCTGATGGCGCTGGGCTGGTATTATTCGGGCAACGGCAAGGGCGAAAAAGACATGGTCGTCCTGCCCTACAAAGATAGTCTGCTGCTGTTTTCGCGCTATCTGCAACAGCTGGTGATGGAGTCTCTGGGCAAAGAGAATGACCTAGACGGCAACCCCGTCTATCAGGGCATTGCTGTCTATGGCAACAAAGGCTCAACCGACCAACATGCCTATGTGCAACAGCTGCGGGAAGGCGTACCCAATTTCTTTGTCACCTTTATTGAGGTGCTTGAAGATCGGCAGGGGGAATCGATCGAAGTGGAGCCAGGAGCAACCTCTGGCGATTTTCTATCAGGTCTGTTGCAGGGTACAAGACAGGCGCTTTACGAAAACCACCGCGACTCGATCACCATCACGATTCCAACAGTCAACCCTCGAATTGTGGGAGCCATGATCGCCCTATACGAGCGGACTGTCGGCATCTATGCCTCTCTGGTCAACATTAACGCTTACCACCAGCCCGGTGTTGAGTCGGGTAAGAAGGCGGCAGCCACTGTCCTGCAACTTCAACGCGATGTGGTGAAGGCATTGGAGGAGGTCGGTCAGCCGCTCTCTTTGGAAGATCTGGCAACAAAGGTAGGGGCACCGGATCAGATTGAGACGATCTACAGAATTGTCCGCCACCTTAATGCCAACCAGCGTAGCGTTACGGTGACGGGCGACTTAAGCCAGCCGGGAAGTTTGGCGATCGCCACCCGTTGATGTGTAGCAGGAGGCTTGGCAATGCCAAGCCCCTGCGCGATGCGGCACGAGGAAGCAAGATTGCGATCGCATTCTGTGTTGAGATCTTCCTTGTGCAATCCTGATCGCGCTGAGCAACTGCAAGATGTTGCATCAGCAGTTCAAGATTTGAGCCGATCGCGATAGCACCGCCGCTACTTCCACCGATCGCCTCCTAAGATCTGGGCAGTATGAGCAATCGCGCTATGCTTTACCGATTAACTTGTCGTATTCTGCGTGGGTTCCAATCCAAAACCACGAAATATCACCTTCTACCTCAATTCCTAGAGCGCGATAATCTAACCCTGCCCGAACTGACCAATACCTTTTACCGAGCTTCTTGAAGTGTAAAGATGGATGAGATGGCTCAGTTTTCAGAAGCTCGTAACACTGATCGGCTGTCTTTTGAACGCCTTGAGGTAGAGCGTCATAGCACTTCTAAAACCTTTGGGTTGTGTAGTGCATTAAATTTCTCGATAGCAACCCGCTTTGAAGTCAGCGATCGCTTCTTCTGCTAGAGCATCTAATTTTCCCTCTGTAATGTCTTGCTCTAGCTGTTCATCCCAACGCTGATAATCTACGTCAAAGAACCACTGTTTGAGTCGATGAAACTCATCTGACGGAAGAGTGAGAATAGCAGCTTCAATTTGCTCCAACGTTGACATAATCGTTCTTTTCTCTAATCTCAGGTCAATTATAGCTTTGTGGCTGGCGATCGCTGAAGTGCCTCTAGCGTCAAGCTAATTGGTTCAGACGATCGCGCCACCGTTACCTCAATCGATCGCCTCCCTGAATTTGGTCAGCCTATGGGGTGCGTTGCGATCGAGCAAACGCATCGTCAATGTTCGTATCGCTTCTATGCGTGAGGAATGACGTTAGAATTCTCATGAAAATAGTGCGTTTGCTAAGCCGCAACGCACCCTACGCAATCTGCACCCCAGCGGCAATCTTGAAATATCGCCCTCGCAAATAAGCTAGGCGTATAACGTTCCGCTTCACCCGCCGCAGATAGCCTCTCGAACTCAACCAACCAACTCAATACGGTCGGTGTGCAAGCGGATTGTTATGCGTTGCTCTACACTACATCAACACCAGAAGACTTTCCGTTTTGCCACTTTCAAATTGAATGATTGTGTCAAAATTATCTCTCAAAATTTGAATAATCGACGATGTTGGGCAATTGCCAATCCGAAGATAAATAAACTTAGGTGGATGCCCATAGAGTAAACTGCGCTGATGAAAGTCAGAGTCTTTGGAAACAATTACAAATTCGTTTATCTTTGCATATTCCCAGATTTCCGCATCATCCGTATTGATCAGTCCTAGCGTCTTGACATGCTCAGAGCCTGGATACAGATCGACAATCCTGTGGATAACTCGGTCGGATAGGTTCTCATCCAATAGCAGTTTCACAACAATGCCACAAATAACTTTTTCTCACGATCTGCTGCAAACGCAAGACAAGCTTTGATGTCTTCTGGAGTGAGTTCAGAAAAGTCTTCTAAGATTTCCGCTTCAGTCATGCCACCCGCCAAATATTCCAGGATGTCATACACTGTGATTCGCATTCCCCGAATACAAGGTTTGCCGCTGCGCTTTCCAGGTTCAATGGTGATGATCTGTTGGTAGTCCATAGAAATTGGCTCAGAGAGAATAGATGTTACCATTACATAGTAGATTTTCTACCACGGACAGAGGATACGGCTAGAGCCTATTTGCAATGCAACCGATACTCATGCTGCTGTAGGACTAAAACTCACTGTTAAAAATGAATCTTGCTTGATGAGGATACTTCAGCATAAAGTCTCGAATTGCCTTAATCATCCATATGTATCGTGCTTCTGTGCTCCCATCAGCTTCAAGAGTTTCAAGACAACTATTTAATCTTTCAATATCCTCGCGAGTTAGTATCAGCATATCCCCCTCTGCCCCTTGTCGAGTTGGAATATAGTTATAGCAGAGCTGAGCATAATCATCCTCACCATATTCATATTCGTAGCAAAGATATTCACCTATACCAAATTCCTCGTGGATTCTGTAAGCTTCACATGGTTGACTACCAGATAGGTACTGATAAACAGTCCTAGACTCTCCATCAACATCGCATTTGATAAATCTTGACATTATTTCTTCTTGTCAAAAACAACCTAGAACTCCTGATAACTGAAGCAGCATAACTATTGGTAGGCTGAAAGCTTCTGCCTAAGATCCCAATTTGGGTAGATAGGCAGAATAATTCAGCATAACGCCCAGATTTTACTGCTTATGCAGATTATTTCTGCATAATACACCGCTCAAGCTGAATAGCCAGAATCTTTCCGCATATTTTCAGATTCCTTACGGATGCGGGCAAATGTACTATTAAATACACAGTATATTTATTTATTTCTATGCAGTCACCTCCTAAGAAATTGCTGGATCAGGTGCGGGATACCATTCGTCTCAAGCACTATGCCTACCGCACAGAAGAAACCTATGTGCAGTGGATTCGCCGCTATATCCTGTTCCACAATAAGCGCCATCCCAAGGAGATGGGCAAGGCTGAAATTGAAGTCTTTCTCACCCATCTAGCCGTCGAGGGGCAGGTCGCGGCTTCGACCCAAAATCAAGCTCTCAGTGCCTTGCTGTTTCTCTATCGGGAAGTACTCAATCTGGAAATGTTGGGCATCGATGCCGTTCGCGCCAAACGACCTCAGTATGTGCCAACCGTGTTGACCAAACAGGAGGCGATCGCCGTGATCCAGCAGTGTGACGGCATTTACCAATTGGTCGTGAAGCTGCTTTACGGGAGCGGGCTTCGCTTGATTGAAGGTTTGCGCTTACGAGTTAAAGACATTGATTTGTTAAAGACATTGATTTTGCTCAACAGCAAATCATAGTCAGAGATGGTAAAGGGAGCAAGAGCCGTGTGACGATGCTGCCATCGATGGTCGCAGTGGAGTTGAGAGATCAGCGAGTGTAAAACGGCAGCATCAGCGGGACTTGAGCCGAGGGTTTGGAGCCGTGAATCTGCCGTATGCGATCGATCGCAAGTATCCTAATGCCAATCGTGAATGGATTTGGCAGTTTGTGTTTCCATCGAGTCAAATTGTCAAAGATCCGCGTAGTGATTTGATGTGTCGTCATCACTTGCATGAAAGCGGTGTCCAAAAAGCGGTCAAGCAGGCAGTTAGAGCCACACAAATTTCAAAGCAGGATGCCATACTTTTCGCCACAGTTTTGCCACACACTTGCTGGAAGCAGGCTACGACATTCGCACGATTCAAGAGCTTTTAGGTTACAAAGACGTGAAAACGACGATGATCTACACCTATGTCGTGAATCGTGGCGGAAAAGGGGTTCGCAGTCCGCTGGATGCGTAGGGGGTTTGACACAGCCGATCGCCCCCCAAATTCCCTATCCTCAGAACACAAACAAACTTGTGCAAAAAAGAGCTTGACGATCGCCCCTTCTTTCCTATATTGTCATCCGCTAAGGTTGCTTTCTCGTATTCCTGCGCCAGCAGCCTTAAGTCACCCAAAAACCTCTGGCGAGGTATGAAGTAGTGCCACCTACAACATACCTCTAACCTTACAGACCGTACAGGCAGTCCGTAGGGCTTAAGTTAGTGTAGCTTTCTGGTTACACTCCTTGGCGCTACTTGTTAATCGATCGTGAGTAGCCATGTTTTTGGGGTTCCTTCTCGTCTTACTTCTGTAAGCGAGATCTCTGCAAGCGAACCCAAAACAACAAGGAGTGATAGTTATGACCGGAGAATTCAATTTCTTCAACCATCCGGCGTTGCAGCCCGATGGTGAACCCAACCCAGAGCGAGAGCTAATTCGCGTGATTGTGTTCGGTTCACGGGATGCCGTGAGAGCCACGATTCACGAGTCACACGTCCGGGGATTTCGGACAATTGACACCTGGAGTCCGCTCTTGCCTACCCCTGATCCGCTCAAGGTGATGGCGATCAGCACCCACTATCGCCCGACTAACGGTTGAGGGAAGGCGATCGATTGAGTAGAAGTAGCAGAGGGGTGAACCGAATTGAGCATCAGCCCTCTGCTACTTACTCAATTCCTATAGCAAAGCTGATTTTGGGTTCTCGCCCATAGTTTTTGCTGAGGCAAAATCTAGTTTTACCTCAGCAAACGTTGATTTTGAGAACGCCGAACTTGATCTTGCGCCTTGGTGTACAAATTTTGCTCAAGCGAAATTTGATTGCATTGACACCAAATTTATGTAAGGCTGCACACAATCATAGGATGGTTCAGCGATAGGGTAAGCCGCTATCACTAAACCATCCTACATTGGGTGTCGCTTCATACTAGATTGGCGTGAGGTATAGCGCTACGCACATACGTTAGGACACTCTTTAAAGGCAGCATCAACGC